>CAMDOH010000135.1 GCA_945903605.1 Akkermansia muciniphila | reverse complement strand
GCTTCCCGCGCCGAAGATGAGGCGAAGGTGCAGTTCGACATCGAACTCGGTGCGCTTGCTCAGTTCAGCGGGTGTTGAGTTCAATTTCATTCGCGTCTGCGATTCGGATTCAGACGCGCGGTGGCAACGTAAGTTTCAATCCCACTTGGTCAATCACGCCCGCTCGAATGAACGGCGTTTGTAGAGGAACTCAAACATGTTGCCCTCGTGCGGTTGATCCCACGAGATCTTCATCGTGGAGATGGGGCCAACATTGAGGCGGTCGATGTGGCGGCACTCGAGGAGCTGCGCAATCCACGCCTCGTCCTTCGTGATGGCGGTGGTGACGAGCGAGTAGCCGATCTTGTCGAGCATCTCGGCCTGCGGACATTGAACGACGCTCGCGTACGGGAAAAGGAACTCGCGGTTGGCGAGCGGATGCGCGAACGACTCGCACTGCACGATGGTCGGCCGCAGATAAATGCCGCCGTCCAGCACGACCTTGCGCGGGCCGTTGCGATATTTCGCCGTCGCTTCGGTGGCGCCGGGCGTCTTCAGATCGGCGTCAATCGCGCCGTCGATGTAGTCGGCCATCTTCGCGTTGGCGAAGCCGGAAAGCACGGCCTTCTCGTCATCGGGCGCAGTCGGCGTGTACGGACCGATTTTCTTCGCGAGCGCGTCGGCAATCTCCGCCGCGTACTTCGGCACGACAACAGCCGAGGCGCAGAGGCAACTACGACCGCCGTTGGCGGAAATGGACTCGGCGATGAGATCGATGAACTCCGGCCAGCGCTCAATCTCGTCCTCGCCGATCAGCACCTTGCTGTAGCCGGGGCCGTGCACATTGATGGCGGGGTTGTTCGCGTACTGCGCGGTGGTGGCTTTGTCGCCGAAGATTAGCGCGCGGCCACAGGTTCGCAGAATCTCGCCCGCGCCTTCGTGGTCGGTCGGATAAAAGCCGAACGCCTCGGCCGGACAACCGGCGGCGATGAACGCCTGCATGAGGCGATACGGCGTCCACGGTTCCTCGCGGCCCGGCTTGAGGATGACCGGCGTCTTGAGCGCGATGGAGGGGAGCCAGAGCGAATTCACCGCGGGAGAGTTGCTCGGCATCACGAGACCGAGCGCCTGCGTGGTGGAATAGAAACTGACCTTCGTGCCGCTCTGTTCGCCAAAGCCGCGGTCGAGAATGGTGAGGTCCAGCCCGCGCGTGAGGCCGTTGAGCATCGTCTTCATGTTGCTCATCGCGGCGTGGACGCGCGTCATGTTGCGGCGCACCATCACGTGCGGCAGGCCGCTCGTGCTGGAGAGTGTCTTGACGAAGTCGTCAGGCGATTGCGTGTGGCCTTTGTCGCCGAGCGGCAGCGTGGCGGTGAGAAAAAGATCAGCGGCCTTCGAGGTGATCTCGAGGAGTTGCGCGACGGTGAACTTCTTCAACGCGGTGCGCGCAGCGCCGACCTTCTGCAAATCTTTGCGCAGAATACCGGCGTTGACGGTGCTGACCTGCGCGACGGCCTCGCCGTTGCGGCAGTTGGCGATGGTGACCTTATCGAGGCTCTCGTAGCTGCGACCGAGCCGCAGGACGGGGATATGGGGGAGGCTCATGGTGGTTACTTGCTTACTTCTCGTTCTCGGCACGATAGACGCACATGAATCCGGCAGCCAAGAACATGGCCGCCGCGACCCACAGTCCATTACCAATTTCGTACAGGGCTCCAGAAAAGCTCCGCCCCCCGCCTGTCCCGAGCCAGCACGCGAAGATGTAGCGGGCGAGGAACAGCACCACCGAAAGACAACAGAACCAAACACCGACAGCTCTTTTGCTCATAAGGATCGCAATTTAGTACACGCCTTCGACGATGTTCTTCTCCATCGCGCCAAACGGACGCACGTCACCGACGCCGTCCCATTGGTACGGCGCGCGGGCGGAGCGGCGAATGGCCTCGTCGCGTTCGAGGAAGCGCGGCATGAAGAACTCCTTCGTGAGCGTGGTGAGCTCCACACGGCCGAACTCGTCGTAGCTCACAAGCGTGTCGGTCTGGTTCGGCTTCACGACGCGCAACACGGCGCGCGGTTGCGGCGAGTAGTAGGTGACGGAGAAGTTGTCTTCCGGCTTGATCGGTACGCTCGCAGCGAGTCCCATGAGCGTGTTGCCGTAGGTCGGGTAGAAACCGATTTTGCCCTCGAGCACTTCCTCGACGATGAAGCGGACGTACTGTGGGGTCATCGTGGTGCCACCGCAAAAGACGCCGCGGATGCCGGCCTCGAAGATGTTCACCTTCTCAGCGAGAGCTTCGAGCAGTTTCGGCGTGGTGAAGAGGGCGCTGATCTTGCGGTGCTTGAGCAGCATGATCGCTTGATCGACGACGTGATCCATGTAGGCGCGAGCGACGTCGTATTGCTTGTTCGAAATGACCTTTTTCACAAAACGCGGATCGAGATCGAGGAAGTAGCAGGCGCAGCCGCGGACGTTCGCGAGGTGCTCGATGGCGAGCCGCAGACGGCGCGGACCGGTCGGCCCCATCATCAGCCAGTAGTGGTTGCGTGGGAAATGTTCGTCGGAAATCTTCTCGGCGAACTCGCTGTAATCCACTTTGTAATCATTCCAGCCGATGCGCTGTTTCGGCATGCCGGTCGTGCCGCCGGTCTCAAAAATATTGAACGGCTGGCCTTTGAAAGCGGCGGGCACCCAAACCTCGGGCTGCAGGTCGCGCAGCCATTCGTCCTGAAAGTGCGGGAACTTTTGCATGAGGTCGGCGAAGCATTTCACCTCGGCGCGCGGATCGAAATTCTTCTTCGCCCAGTCGAGCCAGAACGGCGAGCCGGTCTCGGGGCTGAAGTGCCACTGGATGATTTCACGCACGTGCGCGTCGAGTTCGGTTTGTGCGACTTGGGGGTTGGGCGGATATTTGATGGCCATAACTGTAGGTGGATTAAAACGGGTTGCGCGGACACGGGAACGCCCGCGTGCCGGTGGGTTCAGTTGCGGGTTACGGCTTGATGGTCGCGCGCGCGGAGTCGTGCAACGCAAACAGGTGCGTGTTGCTTGAGATGTAAATGACGCCGTTGGCG
>CAMDOH010000134.1 GCA_945903605.1 Akkermansia muciniphila | reverse complement strand
TTACTCAACCGCGAGCTGACGGTCTTTTCATTCAAATCGAGTGTCTGACTGATCTCGTCGTAATCGAGATCGGCGAAGTAGCGCAGCTCAAGAATTTCCTGACACGGGCCACCGAGTTTTTCGAGCGCTTGGCCAACGTGTTTCCAGTTTTCCGCACGGAGCATTTCTTCATCGGGCGCCGGCAACGGGCTTGCCGGATCGAGCATCACTTCGCCTTGATCGTTTTCCGCGTGCAACGATAAGACGACCTGGCCGCCGCCGCGTTTGGCCGCATATTGTTTGGCGCGATAATCCCGCGCTTTGTTCGCCGCGATTCGAAATATCCAAGTCTGCAATCGGCTTTGTTGATTGAATGCGTCCAGATGTTTGACGACGGAGAGGAACACTTCCTGACAAACCTCATCGGTATCCTCACGCGTGAAGTCGGGAGAGACTTGATGGATGAAGCGGCCGGCGGGAGCGTAGTGATGCTGGAACAATTCCTGCCATGCAGACTCGTCGCCGCGCCGACAAAGCCGGATCAATTCCTTTTCCGCAGCGCGTTCCATCGCAAACATCCTATCGAATTGGCCAGACAATTCCAGCATTACGATTTGTATGCAGAATTATTTACTCGGAGCAATGACACCACAGCAGCCGTCGAACGGAGGTTGAAACTCTCTCTGCCATCTGGGGAATAATTTTCGCTGGTTATCGCACTACACATGAACAAACTTGCCGCATTGCGCCCCAATCGAATCCTTAATAAATTGCAATCCATCACCCATAGGCTGACTCAAAAGAAACCCGCAATCTACACTCTCGCCTTCGTTTTGCTCGCGCTCCATGCGCAGGCGCAACCTGCAGAAATCGACCCACCCACACCGCCCAAGCTTGGGCCGGTCATCGTCCATTCGATTGTTTATGACGGGAAACTATCCGATGCCGAAGCGCGATTCACGACAAAGATCGAGGTCGAATGCACCAACCAAGTTGAAACGGCTCTGTCACTCTTTTCGGGAAACGTGGCCGTATTCGCACCGAAACTGCCAGCGGAACTCCGATTGCTCCGAGCAGGTGATGGCTATCTGATCACCGTCATCAAACCCGGCAAGTACACAGTGGAATTGGATGTGCTCGCTAAAATCACCAAGGCTGATCCGTGGCGTTCAGTATCATTCACGGGTCCCTCGGCCACCATTGCCACGATCAGCGGACAAGTCACCGGCACAGCAATGGATCTCGAATTACTTTCCGGCACGCCATTGCCGCGGCCCGCGACTGAACGTTCCACCGTTCGAGGCGCACTTGGAGCCGAGCGCACCGTCTCACTTCGCTGGCAATCTCGCGCCGAAGAACAGGCTCGAAAAGTCATCCTCACTTCCACCTCCAGCAGCACTGTGCACATCGCCCCGGCACTGGCGCGTTATCAAACCCATATCCAGTACGAGATTCTTCAGGGCAAACCGTCCAACCTCATCCTGCGACTGCCAGCCTCGCAAACGATCACCAAGATCACCGGGCAAAACATCCGCGACTGGCGCGTGGCGACCGCCGCTGGAATCCAAACGCTCACCGTCGATTTTGCCAAGCCAGCCGAACGATCTTACGATCTGACGGTGCTCTCCGAAGAGACGACGGATGCCGGCAGCCTGAGCATCACGCCGCCACAACCTCTGGGCGTTGAACGCGAGGCAGGAACCATCTCCATCACAGCCGAAGACGTCATTGTGGAGACATCGAAGATTGCTGGATTGCGGCAGATCAACGCCGTTGCCGGCACCGTGGCAGCTTATCAGTTTTTTGGACGGGACACTTTTCAACTGGACCTCAAACGCCAGCGCGTCGAGCCAGTGATAAAGCTCAGCTCATTCACAGCGGCCACCTTGGAAGAGAACCGGCTGATTTTGGACAACCGGATTTCGGTGTTAGTCGAGAAGGCGGGCATCTACCAAATTGAGCTGACGACGCCTCCGAAATTCACCATCACCGATGTGCAGGGCGAAGGGGTGGCGCCTGATTGGAAACTGACCGATGGGAAAATCATGGTTCAATTCCGCAGTCGTGTGCTGGGATCGCGCCTTCTCACCATCAAGATGGAGCAACCGCTCCCCGAGTTGCCAAAGGAAATTGAGCTGGCACAGGTCCGTGCTGTTTCCGCGAGTAAGAACACCGCCTTGATGGAAATCGGTGCCGTGGCCGGATTGCAGTTGAAGACTGCAACGTTGACTGGCATGCGTGAAGTCCCCGTCACAGCAGCGCAAATCAATGCGGGCCGACTTCTGGCATACGCGTCCGACCAAGGCGATTGGGTCGCGAAAATCTCCGTCGAAAAACTTGCCCCGCGCGTGATCGCCGAAGTGGTCAACCTCATCTCGATTGGCGACGGCATCATCGGCGGCGCAGCGAATATCCGTTACGGTGTTTTCAACCAAGGCGTGAAGGAATTCAAAGTGGCCGTGCCGGAAATCTGGAAGAATGTGGACTTCATCGGCAAAGGAGTGCGCCGCCGCGATCCTGTGACCAATGCCGTCACCAAAACCGTCGATTGGACCATCGCGCTTCAAGACAAAGTTTGGGGCAGCTATACGCTCACGATCACCTACGACGAGCAGTTCACCGAAGCCTCCGCGCGGCTTCCGTTGCCCGGCGCACACGCTATCGGTGTGGAACGCGAGGCAGGCTACGTGGCCATCAGCAAATCGGCCTCGCTGGATCTGAAGATCGACCGTGATGAACCGAACTCCAAGGAAACCGTGCTGGAACGCGTGGATGAGGCCGCGCTGCCTGCTGCTGAACGCGATCAACTCGATCGCGCACCGTACCGCGTCTACAAATATGACAACAATGAGAAGCCGTTCAAACTCGAAGCCATCGCTAGCAGACTTGAAGCGAGCCAGTTGCTCGCCGCTGTGGCGGACCGCAATGAACTCACCACGGAGATCACCGACGCCGGCCAGATGCTGACGAAGGCGGTTTTCAAAATCAAAAACACACGCGCGCAGCACCAACATTTCACACTGCCGCCGGGATCCCAACTTTGGAGCAGCCTCATCGATGGACAGCCGGTAAAGCCCGAACGAATCAGCAACACGGAGGACAAATATCTGATTCCCCTTCCGCTGAACGCCGATCGCAATCGTGCGTTGAGTGTCGAGCTGGTGTATGCGCAGAAACTTCCCAAACCCATCAAGCGGGATTCAACGTTGTCCAGCGCATTCCCTGTGAAAATCAAGCTCACGGCACCGGTCACCGACATTCCGAACACGTACAACGTCTGGAACGTGCATGTGCCGAAAGACAAACACCTTTTTGATTTCGATGGCAACATGGTGGTGGAACATCAGCGCGAATATTCGTGGATGGACGCTTGGAATCAGTTCGTCAATTACTACCGCTACATGCCCGCTTCACAGCGCGCGTTTTTTGTGCTCATCGGCATGGCGTTATTCGTCATTTCCACACTCGTGCTTGCCGGCCTCCGTAAAGGCTGGCGCGGCGTCATTACCGGCACTGCAATCTATGC
>CAMDOH010000133.1 GCA_945903605.1 Akkermansia muciniphila | reverse complement strand
ACAGATGTAAGCGATCAGGCTGGTGAGAATGGGGTTTCGTCACAAATGGCCATGATGCTCGCAGCTCAACTGCCGGAAATTGGACTTATCAAAATCAATTCCGACAGTTTGGGATTACGCGGGAGTCCGGATTTTGAGGAAGGAAAAGCTGAAGAGTCGAGTACGGCTACCAGCGAAGTGGCGGAAGTGAAGCCGGAGATTGTTGCGCCTGTGAAGGCAGAAGCGAGTCGAGTTACTGGTGAATTACCTGCCAAAGAGAGTAAAGTTGCCAACCTCGGCATTGCTGGTGAATTACCTGCTAAAGAGAGTAAAGTTGTCAACCTCGGCACATCGGAATCGCTGAAGGCGATCAAGCCTCAAGAGCCACGATTGCAAGTGGGGCAGCCTGCTTTGCTTGAAATGACAGACGAGTTGGAGATGCCTGATTCAACTGTGAAGCCAATTGAGCCGGGGCAATTCTTGGTGAAGAAAGAGGTGTCGGCACCGTTGCTTGATTCCAAAGAGGAATTGGTGACTCAAGAATTGGCAGCGGATTCAGCGACGGGAGAGGGTTCAAAACCCAATTGGATGCTGGAATCTCAGCAGGGAGGAGAAGGGGCAATGCCGGGCCGAGAAGAGGGTTCCAATAGGCTGGGTGGGGACGGCATGGAAGCTGCTAAATCAGTCGGAGATATGAAGTTTTGGTCTGATAAGGGTCTGGAGAACACAATTGAACCGGCATTTCCTGCCGATCATGGTCATTCCATACCTGAACAAGCTCAGCGCGGACAGGTTGAGCCGGTCGCGTTGAGGGTTGGTTCTATTGAGCCGTCGAATGTGGTTGCTCCGGGAACGGTGCAGGGAGTTTCGCATGGCGAAAGTCATGTTGAGTCTAACGTCACGACCACTTTGCCGCGCGAGTTACAGCCGGTGCTTGAGGAGATGTGGGAGACGGTCACCAATTTTCAGATTCGAAGTGCGACGCGAATGGTTGTGCAGATCCGGCCGGATGACGCCACGAGATTAAAACTGGTGGTGCAGCAGAATAAAGGGCGAGTGGAAATCCAGGCTGAAATTCAACGAGGAGATAGTCAGGTGATGTCGGCAGGATGGACAGAACTGCAGGCCACTTTGGCGGAGAAGGGTGTTGTGTTGCGTCCGCTTGAGGTAAGCCAGATTTTCCAGTCGACCGCCAATGATCCCGCAAACTTGTTGATGAATGACAGTGGGCGCAAAGGTGGCTCGGCCAATGAATCGGAACCTGAACATTTGGATTGGGAAGACCGAACGGCGACGAGGCCAGCGACCATTCCTACGGGACGATTCCAACCGACGCCCGCGTTATCGGGTGTTTGGGAGCGATGGGCTTAAGGAGATATTATGATTGTTGACTCTGCAGCAATGGCGAATATGGGAAAAGTGGGCGAGCCTAACGTGCGCGTTCCGATGAAGACGTTGGGCCAAAAGGAATTTCTGGATCTCCTGATCACACAGATGCGCAATCAGGATCCTCTCAAGCCGATGTCCGACACGGAGTTCATAGCGCAGATGGCGCAATTTTCAAATCTCGAGCAGACGAAGAGCATGCAGACCGATATTGCCAAGCTCAGATCGGGACAGAGTTCCCAATACGCATTGGGACTTATCGGCCAGGAAGTCATCGTCAACACAGGAGCAAACGACCCGGCGAAAGGAATCGTAACGGGAATTCAAATCAAGGATGGCGAGCCGATCATCACGGTCGGCGACAAAACCTATACGCTCGACAGCATCACAGCGGTGCGTCAAGCGGCGGCAAACTAAATTGGAAACAAAGATATGATTCGATCACTCAACACCGGCGTTTTGGGAATTCGCCAATTCCAGACGAGCTTGGATGCCATCGGCAACAACCTCGCGAACGTGAACACGGTCGGTTACAAATCCGCGCGCGTCGATTTTTCCGACACGCTCGCACAGACACTTCGCGCTCCAACTCCCGATTCAGGCGGCGGCACCGGCGTTGCGGGCATGCAGGTGGGTAACGGCGTGACCGTCACAGCGATCAAAAATGAATTCACTCAAGGCGCCGTGAAGCAGACAGGAGTTCGCACCGATTTGGCGATCGCCGGTGAAGGATATTTCTTGGTCAAGGATGCGACAACGAACCAATTGTTCGCCTCGCGCGCTGGCGACTTCCGTATCGATAAGAACGGATTCTTGGTCACCAACGGCGGTCATCGTGTGCAAGGTAAACATCAATTGGCACCCGCCTATTCAGATTCAGAAAAATCGGCAGTTGGCGACATCGCCATCAACGTTGGCAAATATATTGCCGACATCTCAGGGGTTACAATCAATACAGGCACCGAAGTTCTCACCAAGGCTGCGCACGGATATAATACCGGTTCCCAAGTGAAATTCGATAGTACTGTCCCTACTGCAAGTCCCGCCATCACAACGTCCAGCGTTTTGTTTGTTCGCAAAATTGACGACGATACATTCTCGCTGCATGACACTGCCTCCAATGCCGCCGCTGGAACCAACCCAACGAATTTTACAACCGCTGCTGGTTCATTCACCCTCTCTGGTGGTGCGACAATTTCCTCTTACAGCATCGGTGCAGATGGGAAACTGAACATGCTGCTGACCGACGGCACGCAATACGTCCGCGCTCAAGTGTTGTTACAAGACTTTCGCAATCCCCAAGCACTGTTGAAGGAAGGGTCCAACCTTTACTCCAACTTGGCCACGGCTGGTGCCATGGGAATCGTCAGCGATTCAGTATCTGACACCGATCTGCTCGCCGGTGCAAAGGCGCCCGGTTCGACCGGTCTTGGCCGAATCGAGGGCGGTGCATTGGAATTGTCAAACGTTGACATGGCGCGAGAGTTCTCGAACATGATCACAACGCAGCGTGCGTTTCAGGCAAACGCACGAGTGATCTCGACCAGCGACGAGATCCTCCAGGAAATGATGCAGATCAAACGGTAATCTGAACCCAAGGAAACGCCATGGCAGACGAAGCAGCACCCAAAACAGGCGCCTCGGCACAAGGCGGCGATGCCAAGGCACCCGCAGAGGCAGCGCCCGAACCGCACGGTGGCGGGAAGTCTGGCGGGTCGATCCTGCCGTTGATCCTCACACCGATTCTTTGTGCCGGCGCAGCGTTCGGCGTCAGTTTCATTTATTTCAAGCCGCTCAAATCAAAGATTGAAGCCATCCACGCCAAGTTGGACGCCGCCATCAAAGTCAATACCGGCGACCACGGTGATGGAGACACTCACGGCAAAGACGCGAAAGATTCACACGGGAAAGATGCCAAAGATTCCCATGGCAAAGACGCACACGGCAAAGTCGATCCGAAGGCGAAAGGCGCTGCTGCAAAAGGCGCTGCTGCCGCAGCTGAAGATGAACCCGATGCGCTCATTCCGATTGGCGAACGGATAGTTGTCAATCCAGCCGAGACAGGAGGGCAACGGTATCTTGTCGCCAAGATCTCACTCATTCGCGCCAAGAAAGCGGATACGGAATTCAAGGCGCGCGTCACAAAAAACGAGGATCGATTGAAGTCGGTCACCAACTCGCGCCTTTCCAGTCACACGGTGGATTATCTTTTGAAAGTTTCCAATCGT
>CAMDOH010000132.1 GCA_945903605.1 Akkermansia muciniphila | reverse complement strand
AGCGCTGTGGACTCGAACTTCAAAGATTGCTGCGCCTTTGGCAGGTAATCTTTGGTTTTGTCTGGCTCGGCAGTCAACCAAACCGCCACAACCAAGGCTTTCAGTTTGCCCGCTTCTTGATCCAAAGCCCGCAGATACCGTGCCGTGGGCCGCCCCCACTCAGCAGCTTGAATGAACACATAGATCGTTGGCTGGTCTTTGCGAGTCGTTGTGTAGTCCAGTTTCTTACCCTCGTCGGGACCGGTCACTGCTTCCACAGTCAATTTTGGCAATGCCGCACCTACCTTTGGTCCGGAAACGAAGTCCGCCGCAAAAACCGATCCACAGATTAACCCAGCACCGATGAATTGAATGACGCGTTTCATGATGTCCCTTTCTAATCGAAGGCAGATTGGCGGCATGACTTGCCTTGGCAAGCCAAAACACCTATTTCTAAGTCGCACACATGATGACCCGGCTCACCGTGCTATTGCTTTTGACCTGCCTTTCCTTGGCTGCCGCGCCGCCGCCGAATATCCTGCTCATCGTCTCCGACGATCATCACTGGGGCGACTACAGTTTCATGGGCCACGCGCAGGTGCGCACACCGCACCTCGACCGCCTCGCCGCGCAGAGCCTGACCTTTCCCCGTGGTTACGTGCCGTCGAGCCTCTGTTGCCCGAGCCTCGCTTCGATCATCACTGGCCTTTATCCGCATCAACACAAAGTCACCAGTAATGACCCACCGAAGCCGGCGGACATCAAGCCGGCCGCGTTCGCCAAGTCGCAGGCTTTTCTCGACGGCCGCGAGGCGATGAACAAACACATCGACGCTGCGCCCACGTTGCCACGCCTTTTGGCAACGCGCGGTTATTTGTCACTGCAGACCGGCAAATGGTGGCAGGGCGATTTCCGTCGTGGCGGTTTCACTCACGGGATGACAAGAGGCGCGCGGCACGGCGACGAAGGTCTCGACATCGGCCGCAAAACGCTCGAGCCAATTTACGATTTCATCGGCACGGCGAAGAAGGCGAACAAGCCGTTCTTCGTCTGGTACGCGCCGATGATGCCGCACGATCCGCACACGCCGCCCGAACGCATCCTCGCCAAGTACCGCGACAAAACGCCGTCGCTGCATGTCGCGAAATACTGGGCGATGATCGAGTGGTTCGATGAGACGTGCGGCGCGCTCCTCGCGCATTTGGACAAGGAAGGGCTGGCCGAGAACACGATCGTCGCCTACGTCACCGACAACGGTTGGATCACGAACCCCGACACCGGCCGTTATGCGCCGCGCTCGAAGCAGTCGCCGTACGACGGCGGACTGCGCACGCCCATCATGCTCCGCTGGCCGGGCAAAATTGCGCCGCAGAAATCCACCGCGCTCGCCAGTTCGCTCGACCTCGCGCCCACATTGCTTGCCGCTGCGGGATTGAAGTCGACCAAAGAAATGCTCGGCGTGAATCTGCTCGATGAAAAAGCCGTGGCCGCGCGCAAAACGATTTTCGGCGAATGCTTCACTCACAACGCCGTGGATCTCCACAAGCCCGCCGCGAACCTGCGCTGGCGGTGGGTGATCGAAGGCGATTGGAAACTCATCGTGCCGGCAAAACAGAATGAACCGGACGCCGCCATCGAACTTTTCAACCTCGCAGCCGATCCTGCTGAGATGAAGAATCTCGCCACGGCGGAATCCGCCCGCGTCACAAAACTACGTGCGCAGCTCGATGCGTGGTGGCTGGGCGAGAAATAATCCGATCATGTCTGGCTCCGACATCGCACCGTTTGTTCCGTGGGTTGGTGGCGCACTGTCATTCCTGTGCCTCCTCGGCAGTCTGCGCGCCAATCGCCGTCGCCGACTGGTGGATGATCTGCCGACATCGAAGACCACCGGCGTGTTCATCGGCCTTGTCGAGTTGAAGGGGACAGCCGAGGCGGAACAGCCGCTCGCGAGTTTCCTCGCCGCGACGGATTGCGTTCACTACGCGTGGAGTGTTGATGAACATTGGTCGCGCACCGTGATCGAGTCCTACACGGATGCTCAAGGAAAGTCGCAGACGCGCACGCGCCACGAGAGCGGTTGGGCGACGGTGGCGAGCGGCGGCGACTCCACTCCGTTCTATTTGCAGGACGATTGTGGCGTCGTGCTCATCCATCCCAACGACGCGAAGATCGAACCGCAGTCTGTGTTCGACAAAACCTGCACGCCGCTCGATGCGCTCTATTACGGCAAAGGTCCGGCCATTGCGGTGCCCAACTCGGATCATCGCCGGAGATTTTCGGAGACAGCGATTTCACAACACGCACCGATATTCGTGGTCGGTCGCGCGCGCGAACGGAGCGACATCGTGGCCGCTGAAATTGCCGCCGATCCTGCCGCGCCGATGTTCCTCATCTCCACGCGCAGCGAAAAAGAAGTCAGCGCCGGATTCGGCTGGGGCATTTGGGGCTGGGGGATTTTTGGGTTTCTGCTGGCGTTGGGTTCAGCCGCCGTTGTCGCCGAAGGAGAACTTTTGAACATCGCTCCGGAATCACGCTGGCTCTGCTATCTCGTGGCTGCGCTGATTTATTTTGCGGCGGTCGGGCTGGGCTGGGTTTGGATGGTTTACAACAGCGTCATTTCGTTGCGCAACCGCGTGCGCCAAGGCTGGTCGCAAGTGGAAGTGCAGTTGAAGCGCCGACACGATTTGATCCCCGCGCTCGTGAATGTGGTGACGGGATTGCGCAATCACGAGAGAGCGGTGCA
Source organism: Akkermansia muciniphila (assembly GCA_945903605.1). Lineage (GTDB taxonomy): Bacteria > Verrucomicrobiota > Verrucomicrobiia > Limisphaerales > UBA1100 > CAMDOH01. The sequence continues at coordinate 880 of CAMDOH010000132.1, read as the reverse complement.
GACCGAGCTGGCCGCGTTGCGCGCGCAGATGACCGCTACGCCGCCGGGTGTGGCGGGACCGGATTATCAGGCATGCACGCGAACCGCTGTCATTCTCGCCGAGCGTTATCCTGAGCTCACGGCGCAGGAAAGTTTTCTCTCACTGCAAAAAAGCCTCGTGGATACCGAACAACGGATTGCGCTTGCGCGCGGTTATTTCAACGAGATTGCCACACACTTCAATACGCGTTTGGAAGTTGTGCCCGACCGTTTCGTGGCCGCGCTCGCAGGCATGCGGGCAGAAACGTTGATGGCTGCGAATGATTTCGAACGTGCGCCAGTGACGGTCTCTTTCAACTAGCCCAACCAGATCTTACTTCTTCAACGTTTCTTCGAGGGAACGAATCTGGAGCCTCAGATCCCCTTCTAAACCCATTCCCGATGAGGGCGCATCGGGCTTGCCCTTGTTGGTGCGCTGCGGGAGATCAGCCGGATAATCCAGTGTGTACTCGATGCGGTGTTGCTTTATCTGTTTTGGCCCGAGCGCGACAGCCCAGCGCAGCAACCCCTTGTTGTCGGCCTTCACATCGGGTGTGCTTTTCACACTCGAAACTCGGATCTCATCGACTTCAGAAACGGGGATGCGATCGGTGAGTTGTGCGTTTGCTGGTTTGTCAGAAAGATTTTCCACGGTGAGCAGGATGGACACTTTCATTTTTGTGCGCGTGCCGCTGCGGTACAATTCGCTCCGCTTCGGATCCACTGTGCGGGAGAGTTTGATTTGATCGGCGACTCCAAGGAAGACATCGAATGATTCGCCGGGCGCGACGAAATCATTCTCGGTCAGACCGAGAAACGCGCCGTCGATATAGAGAGAAACTTTTCCGGGCAGAAGGGGTTG
>CAMDOH010000131.1 GCA_945903605.1 Akkermansia muciniphila | reverse complement strand
ACACGGCGATGTTCATGATGATGTAGATGAGCAGCGGTTGGAGGAGGAAAAAGAGCGAAGCCCATTTTGGATTGGAATTGGACATGACCCATCTGCGAAAAGTCTGGGCCGTGAGCGCGTAGGCAAGCAAGTAGCCGTAAATCACCAGGCAGTTGAGTGGGACTTCCCCAATGGAGCTGACGCGTGTGCTGGCCAGATTAATCACAAACCACATCAATAAGACAATGGTGGTCAGCACCATTAGGCTCAGCCACAAGTAGCCGCTGAGCGATCCGTTTGAAAAAAGGAAATGTAAAATGCGCAACAGCCGATTTCGCGGAATGGATTTCCGCAAGCGAGGGTTCAGTGCATCCCGGCTGCAAGAGATGGGAAGCAGCGCTATTGACGCAAAAATCAACGTGCAAGCCAACCATGCAATCGAGATATCATAATCCGTGGTAGCAAGAGACCAGCCAATGGCCAGCACCCCACCCAGCAGCCACATGGCTGTGCAGTAGAGCCGGAGCGGCAAAGCGCGGTTGTAGGAATGTGGCGAGATGAGCGCGACAGAACCGAAATACAACAATCCCCACACGAGCAGGCCCACTCCAATCTGTGAGAGTAGCAACGGCCATTCAACCGAATCAAAAGTGAATGAGCCGCCTCCCCTGAGGCCGGAGAAGACAAAAAATCCGATGCCAAACAACGTGAACGAAGCGAGAAACATCCAGAAAAATGCACCGAGCAGCGCCTTGAGAATCCAGTGTGCCGGGAGCGCTGCTGTGAAAATCGCAGCCTGAATAATCAGGCAGTTGATGAGAAAAAGTAGGCTGGCAAACAGGAAAATCGTGGGCACATCGACGCCGCGCAGCAAGTAACACAGCGCCATGAACGGCAGACAGGCACAGTAAAAAAGGAACAGCAGCGCGAATCCGCTGATGAGTTTTCCACGGATGATCCGCTCCGGTGTGAGCGTGGTGATGTACATCAGCTCGGCATTGATGGAAGTGCGCTCCATCGCCATTCGCACGCCGACGTATGAGGGGATGAATCCCAGTGTGACCATCGACATGAACCCCATGAAAACCGAAAGCGATTCCATTCCCAGATTTGATCGGACCACGCCGACTTCACGAAACAGAAGCACATTCAGGGTGATGAAAAAAAACGTCACCAAAAGCAGGATGATTGCCCCGGCAACAAACCAACTGTGCATCGACTGCCGAAGTTCCTTCACGACCATCGGATTGAATTCCCAACTGCGAATCCGCGCCAGCACGCCACCGTTCATTGCAATTCTCCCTTCGTCACATTCATGAAGATGTCTTCCAGATTCGCGCGCGTCTCGTGAAAATCCGTCACTCGGTGTCTGCGCTGAATCAGGCTGCTGAGCACATCGGCAGCCACCGACGGTGGACCGTCGATTTCAAACAGGATTTCTTTGGCGGCGATCCGCGCGTTTTCCACATGTGGCAACAACATCAAATCGCGCATCGCCTCGATGGGCGAATCTTCGACGCGCAATGTGTAGGCTCGTCGTGCGGCACGGCGTTGTGTCACTTGATCGATCGTGCCTTTTTCGAGCACCCGGCCTCGTTCGATAATAATGACGCCGTGGCAAATCTCCGTCAACTCGGTGAGGATGTGCGAGCTGATGAGGATGGATTTTTTCTGCTCGGCGAGAAGGATGAGCAGCTCGCGCAATTCAATCCGCGCGCGCGGATCGAGCCCGGCGGCTGGCTCGTCGAGAATCAGCACTTGCGGATCGTTGATGAGCGCACGAGCGAGGCTGACACGCTGGCGCATGCCTTTGGAAAGCGCGGTGAGTTTCTTTTCGCGGATGTCGGTGAGGCTGGTAAAGGTTTCGACTTGGGTCACTGCAGCCTCGCGTTGTGCGCCTTTGATGCCGTAGGCGCGCGCGAAGAAATCCAGGTACTCGTGCACGGTTGTGTCCCAATAGGCGCGCAAGCTGTCGGGTACGTAGCCGATGAATTTCCGGATGAGGTCGGGTTCTTCGATGGCTGAAATGCCGTTGATGAACACGTCGCCGGAAGTCGGCTCATCGAGTGTGGCCATGATGCGCATGGTCGTGGTTTTGCCCGAGCCATTGGGGCCGATGAACCCATAAATCTGACCGTGATCGAATCCGAAGGAGACGTTGTCGACCGCCACGGTCTTGCCGAATTCACGGCGCAGGTTTTGGATTTCGACCCTCATGGCGCGGGTTCGAGGATGCCGTAGACGGATGAGGCGCGGCGAAGTTTGAGTTTTCCCGGGAGCGGAGTTTCAAGAAACGGCGTGCTTTGGAGGATCGCGTAATAGCTTCCGCGAATGAGTGCCGGTGGCGAATTGGTGAATTGCTCGCGCTGGATGATGGATGCCGGTTCGAATGTGTCGCCTGTGGGGGAGTTCGTCGTGCGGGTGAGTTTGGATCGGGCGCCACCGGTGATCGGTCCGCTGTGATGGGTCATTCCTTTGTCATCTCGCAGCCACAATTGTTCGATGTCGGCACCGAGCCCGTTGACGATGGCGAGAGTGCCGTCGGGATCGCGTTCGAGAGTGATCCGCTCGCGTCGAGTTTCGGGTTTGCGCAATCCAAAGTGCGCGGGGGTTCGTGATTGCACCCAACCGCTTTTCAGATGCTGGCCAGTGGTCCAATCGACGGTGCGAGAGACGCCTTCATTTCTTCCCAGTCTCTGTTCGATCAGCGGAGTGACCTCGGTGTTGTAATCGAACCTCAGTCCGTTGCCCGGAGTGATTGGCGCGTAGATGCCGAGCAACCCGGTGGTGTAAGCGCGGTGATTGGCTTGATCGAGCAGGGTTGTGCCTTCGATGCGGAGCGTGGAACGGACTCCTTCGCTGGCCAGTGAATAGAAAAGGATGAGCAAGCTGGTGGCCAATGCAAATGCGGGGATGGTCCAGAGTGTCCAGATGCGGAGTTTTTTGACGTGCAGAATGATCAAGTTGATCGGGCCGACGACGAGGATGTACAGGAACATGATGAGCAAAATGCCGACAGTCGGGATGTCGATTCTATCCACGACGGGAAAGGCAGTGTTGATTGCGGAAAATGAAGGTTCGCCCATCTCCTCATACCCATATTTACCATGCGGACTGCTGTGATGAGGCTCTCCGGTTGTGTTGCGGATGGATTCAGGCAGGAGCGAGCGAGATTGGCCGAGGGATTGGATGAGTTGGCTGTTCTGCGCTAGCGTCAGCGACTCCACAGATTCGGCGTCGAACGAAATGATCTCGCCGAAGCCGACGTTGTATTTTGAAAATCCCAATCCGCGTTGCGGCCAATTCTTCCATGGAGCCACAGGCTCGTGTTGGCCGATCACGATCAAGTTGCCGCCTGTGGCCACGTAATCGGAGAGAGCTGATTGGACAGCGCCGGGCATGTCTTTGAAATCGGCTTCGGCGAGTAGGACGGTGGTGAAGGGAGTGTAACCAAGCCATGTGTCACTCCAGAGTGCCGGCTCGGTTTCCGCGCGGATGACCTCAAAACTCTTCGGCAGACTTGCCCCCACTTTGGCGGTCAAGCGTGTGAATGAGGCAGAGTCAATCGTGCTGCTCACCTTTGCCGACTTCGCCCAATGTATGTTGCCGTTCTGCGCAATGAATGAAACGGCATCGAGGCAGACGGGTTTTCCGGCAATCACCAACTTGTCGAATTCGAGCCGAAGTTTGTGAGCAATCACCGGCGCGGTCGGCAGGTTTTGAGAATAGGCGGAGTAGAATTCGTAAGCGGGGCCGGGCATGGAGGTGACAACTTTCCCAGACTTGTCCTGCAGCTCGATGAGTTTGATGCCGGAGGCGGGGAGAAACGAAAGGCGCAAATCGACACGCGAGACTTCCACTTCAGTGCCGAAATCCAGTTCGATCCATTCAAACTTGTTCGTGCTGACGCCGGGAATCCAACTGCCCGACCAGAAATTGTGTCCTCCGTGGATCGCATCGGGTCGTCCTGTGACCTGTTCGGCACTGAACAACGAGG
>CAMDOH010000130.1 GCA_945903605.1 Akkermansia muciniphila | reverse complement strand
CCGAAAAAAAGAGCCAAGCGACCCACAATCAAAGTCGTCCAGCCTGCAAAGGCCAAGTCATTGAAAGTTTTGGAAGCGAAAGTGCAGGCCGATCCGGATTCGGGAGTCGTGTATGTGGTCGGCAAGGTTCACAACACCTCCAAAAATCCTGTGACTGAGGTCGACATCCGATTCAACGTGAAGGACGCCGAAGGTAAACTGATCTGCGATGCCTCAGATTACATCGCAACGATCGATGCCGATGCCCAATGGGATTTTCGCGCTTTGGTTTCAGCCGATGTCAAAGTCGAAGACTTGGCCAATCTCAAAGCCGAGCTGATTGCTGTCACCATCGATAAAAAGTGACGCTGTCAGCGTCGGCGCAATCGGTTCAGCGCAGGATGAGCGCATCGGCCAGATCCAAGTCCAGCACGATGTCCTTGCCCTCGCGCGTGATGGGTTTGCCGCTGGCCAATACCGCTCGAGTGGTGGGGAGCGACGTGGTCACGCGCAGTTTCTTCACCGGGCCGGCGCTCCAGTTGACGAGGATGATCGCCGTGCCTTTGGGCGATTGGATGACGCAAGGCTCGACCAATTTCTCGGAGCACGTCACCGGCCTTTCGATTCCCGTCAGCGCCGATCCAATCAACGCGGCGGCCGCGGGATGAAATTGCGTGGGGATGAAGTGTGCGAAGGATTCGTTGACCGTGCCGCGATCCACGGGGCGCTTGGGCGTGGCGGGATGATAGTACGTCAACCCCGGCAGAAAGGCGCAGTAGAGAACTTTGCCGCTGCCATGCGTGCGTTCGGTGATGGCGGGCGTGCCGTCGGCAAGTTTCGCTGAAACCTTCGCGGTCTTTGCGGTGATGCGACTGCGCACGCCGATGACCGGCAGCGTGGCGGGTTTGTCTTGGCCGGTCGGCTGCCAACTCGCGGTGTCGATGGGCGCGACGAAAGGCAGATCTTGCTTGATCATGTCCACCTGTGCGCCGACGGGTTCGTCCAACGCCGTCTGTTCAACACCCGCCAACTCGCGCAGCACGGTGTTGGGGCGGTTGAGTTCATCGAACATGCCGCCACCGGCGGTGATGAAAAGCGTGCCGCCTTTGGCCACCCACGCGGCGATCTGCCGGCTGGCAGCTTGCGAGACGTGTGCGTCGGTGAGGTAGAGGACGCGATAGTTGTTGAGCGCGCCGCTCTGCGCGTCCGGTTCGATGAGAAAATCCAGCGGTGCCTGCTGGTGGATGATGGCGGTGTACAACGCGCGTTTGGCCGCGCCGAAGGAGCCGTGGTTGTCATCCCAAATATCGCCCGCTTCGCTGAACCACAGCGCCGTCTGCGCGGGGCGATTGCGTCCGCTTTGGATGATGTCCTCGAACTGGCCCAGCTCGCGGAAGCTGCGCAGGATCGTGCGATACATCTCCGGCAGGCTGCAGTGATTCTCCGTGTACGCGGCTTGCACGGGGCGGAACTCGAAGAGGTTCACCATCTGCATGCCGTGACCCAGCGCGCCGAAGAACAGTCGCTGCCACGTCTCGGGCGTGTTGCCCGGCCAATGGGGCATGCAGTAGTAATGGATTTTGCCGGCGGGCTTGCCGCGCAGTCCCGCGCGGAACATGTCCAGATTGATGTTGTTCATCTGCGCCGTGCCCACGGGCATCTGGAAAATATAATCCTCGCCCCACGGCATCGTCATGCCGTCCTCGCGGAAGACGGTCATCCACTTGTGGACCTCGCCCAAGTAACGATGGTTGGCCGGGTAATGCGGCGAGAAGTTCGCGCCGATACCTGCGTTGGGCAGATGACGCCGCAGAATATCGGTGCGCTCTTTGATGGCCACAATGCCGAAGTGATACTCGAAACGCTTGGACCAGTAGAACACGCCAGGCTGCGTGGCTTTGATTTCCTCTTTGGGATTGTAGATTAGCTGCGCCCAGTCCGTGGCCGTGGGCAGCACATCTTTGGGCTGGAGACTCTGCGTTTTCAGCCACGCGACAAACTCCGCCTGCGCCATCGGGCCAGCCGGTGTGGGCAGGCCAATTTCATCGCCGAGACTCACGACGATGATCTGGTTGGTGCGCGCGCCGAGCTTCACACAATACTCGGCGAGTTTCTCAGTGGCCACTCCGCGCACATCGATGTAACCGCGCGGCTGGTCGGCATCCTTCTGCGTGTCGGCGATGGAGAAGAGTTTCTGGAATTCCTCCACGGCGGCATCGTATTTGGCCCCGAGTCCCGGCGTGAACGTGTAGCCATAAATCGGCGTTTGTGTTGGCGCGCGCCCACGCAGCGGCTCCTTTTTGATTTCGTCCAGCAGCTCAAAGAGCACCTCCTCTTGAGTTCTTAATTTGCGCGAGTAACGAGTGTCGCCGGAATAAGCGAGCGGCAACGCGCCCAAGTGGCCGCTAAATTCGCGCAGCGTCTGGATTTTGCCGGCTGCATTCTTGAGGCCGAACTCGACTCGGGCCTTGGCAGGCGGCGTGATGTTGAGCGCCCATTGACCGTGGCTCAACGTGTCGAGCAAGTGCCCCACCTCCGTCCATGGACTTTCTTTTCCAGCGGCGACCTCGAGGGCGAGCGGCTTCCAATCGCGTTGATGCACCCAGTAGGGCGAGTGCTCCGTGCCATTGGCCAATTTGAGCGTGAGGTTTGTGGTCGACTCATTTTTGACACGCAGAAAAACATCGCCCGCCTGCGTGAGCATCCCATCCAGCGGCAGATAATTTTCCTTCTCGATACGCGCTTTGATCTGCGCCTCATCGGTGGTGAGCATCACCAGATCCACATTCCGCCGTGCCGCAGGTTCAGGCTGTTTGTCGCAGACAAGCGTGAGCGTGGCTTCTCCCGCCTGTAATTCCACCCAAGCATCGTGGCCTTCCCACACGATGTTTTCCGAAGCGCCCCAGCTCCATGACAACTCCGATTTGAGCTTCTCCTTGAACGCCCAGATTTTGAGATTGCTGCGCGCACCATAAAGCCGATCCAGCACGACCCGCCCCTTCTGTTCCACGCGCAGCTTGAACTGCGTCTCAAACCGGTACGCCGCCTCATAACGCACGAGAGCGAGATAACGCCCGGCCTTGGGCACCGTCACACGAATCGTGGCGGTCGAAGCGGCGCATTGCTCGGGCGCGCCAAGAAATGCCTGCCGACTGAGGAAGGAATTGGCGAACGTGGCCGCATAATAATTTTCGCCAAATCGTCTGGCCTGCCAGCCATTGCCGCCGCCGGGTTGAAACTCCTCGGCTTCGGCAACGACCAAGTCATTCGGCAATGGGGCCACCGGATGCGTGCTGCGAAATGCGCTCGGCGACTCCGCTGCGGCATTCATCAGGCAGGCGGTCAGAAATAAGAGAGTGCCCGCGAGGCAGGCCAACATCACGGAGAAGATACGTGTCATGATTGAGGTGGGTTTAGTTTTGGAAATGCGGGTGCAAATCGCAGCGCGCGGCGTGGTCATCGGGGTTGGACTCAATATCACAGGCCATCTTCACGGAAGATTGGGACTAGCGTTCCAGTGGCCAGTCCACGGCGATCATCCCGCGAAAGCCACCCTGCAACGAGAAGACTTGCGTGTAGCCCATCGCCTGCGCCACATCGCACGTCAGCGCGGAACGGAATCCGCCGCCGCAGTACATGATGATCTCCGTGGCCTTGTCCGGAAAACGCGCCTCGATGTCGCGCTCTAAAACACCCTTGCCCAAGTGCTGCGCATTTTTGGCGTGGGACTTCTCCCATTCGCCGTCCTCACGCACATCCAAAAGAATGGCCTGCGGATTGGCGGCCAGCCGCACACGGGCCTGCTCCGGCGGGATTTCACGAATACGCGCCCGCGCATCGTCCACCAGTTTCAGGAAGCCAGAAGCATGTTGCATATTCTCAGACTAGCTATCGGGTCAAGTGCCAGCAATCACGCTTTTCCATTGCCAGCCCGCAGGCAAATCGACTCAATCGGCCGGTGCAAAAAACGAGATCAAACGTCACCATCGCGATTTCGCTGGTGTTGGCGATGGTATTTTGGGGCGGCA
>CAMDOH010000129.1 GCA_945903605.1 Akkermansia muciniphila | reverse complement strand
GGCGTGCCGATCCCGGCGGACGAGCGGCCCTCGCGCGTGTTCAAGAACATGTTCGTGGACGGCACGGCCAACGAGGTGAACGCGCAGGTGCAGCGCTTGAAGCAAGGTCAGAGCATCATGGACACCGTGATGGCAGAGGCGAAAGATTTTCAGCGCGGCCTCGGCAAACCCGACCGCGAGAAGCTCGACGAATACTTCACGTCCGTCCGCGAGGTCGAGTTGCGCATGATCAAGGCGCAGGATTGGGCGCGCCGCCCGAAGCCGAAGGTGGACGCCAAGCCACCCGTGGACATCGTCAGCTCCGTCGAGGTGCCCGCGCGCGTGCGCCTGATGATTGATCTGATGCACCTCGCGTTGCAGACCGACTCGACGCGTTTCATCACCTTCGCGTTGAACGGCCTCAACGCCGTGCCCGTCATCACCGGTGTCACGCAGGATTGGCACAACCTTTCCCATCACGGTCAGGACCCGACGAAGCTCGCTGAGTTGAAGGTCCTCGAAATCCAGCAGATGAAACTTTTCGGTGAACTCCTCGCGAAACTCAAAGGCACGCAGGAACAAGGCGGCAATTTGCTCGACCGCACCATCGTGATGTTCGGCAGCAACCTCGGCAACGCCAGTAGCCACGACAACAAGAACCTGCCGATCCTCGTCGCGGGTGGCGGCTTCAAACACGGACAGCACCTCGCGTTTGATCCGAAGAAAAACCCGCCGCTCTCCAACCTCTACGTGCAATTCCTGCGCCGCCTCGGCGCGGACGTGAACACCTTCGGCTCCAGCACCGGCACCATCCCCGGCTTCGAGTTGGCGTAGTTGAACGCAAATCTGCGCTCGCGAGCGAGTCCGTGGATGCTTACGCTTCCAACCGTTTTCACCTATGAACCGGACCGCTCTTTTCCGTCTGCTCGTGCTTGCGGCTGCCTGTTTCCACACCCTCCATTCGTTCGGTGCTGAACCCGTTCGTCGGCCGAACATTGTCATCCTGCTCGCGGACGATTCGGGCTGGGGCGACTACAGCTTCAACGGCAACACGAATCTCAAGACTCCCCACATTGATTCCATCGGGCGCGCGGGCGCGTCGCTGGATCGCTTCTATGTCTGCTCCGTGTGCGCACCGACGCGGGCGGAATTTCTCACGGGCCGCTACCATCCGCGTGGCGGTGTGCGCGGCGTCTCGACGGGACAAGAGCGTCTGAACCTCGACGAGAAAACAATCGCCGACGCGTTCAAGGCGGCGGGCTATGCGACCGGCGCGTTTGGCAAATGGCACAACGGCAGCCAGTGGCCGTATCATCCCAATGCGCGCGGCTTCGACGAATACTACGGCTTCACCTCCGGTCACTGGGGCGAATACTTTGACCCTCCGCTCGAACACAACGGAAAGATGGTTCGTGGAAAAGGCTTCATCGCCGACGACTTCACCGACCACGCGCTGCAGTTCATCGAGCGGAACCAAGCGAAGCCCTTCTTCTGCTACGTGCCATTCAACACGCCGCACTCACCGTGGGCCGTGCCGGAAAAGTTCTGGCAGGCATTCAAGGATCAGCCCATTGCGTTGCGCGGTCAGGACGGCAAAAAGGAAACTCTGGCCGAGACGCGTTGCGCGCTCGCGATGGTGGCAAACCTCGACTGGAACGTGGGCCGCGTACTCAAGCGCCTCGATGAACTCAAGCTCGCTGACAACACCATCGTCATTTACTTCTCCGATAATGGGCCGAACTCGTGGCGTTGGAACGGCGGCATGAAGGGACGCAAAGGCTCGACCGACGAGGGCGGCGTGCGTTCGACGTTTTTCATCCGGTGGCCCGGCGGCGGCATTCAGGCCGGCACAGTCGTTCGCGAGATTGCTGGCGCGATTGATCTTCTGCCAACGCTGAGCGCACTGGCTGGTGTGAAACGCGTTGGCGACAAACCGCTCGATGGGCAAAATCTTTCTCCGTTACTTCTGGGCAAGCAACATCGTGGCTGGCCGAGCCGCATGATTTTCTCACACCAGAACGGCAACGTGAGTGCGCGCTCGCAGCAATATCGTTACGACAACACCGGCGCGCTCTTCGACATGCACTCCGATCCTGGCCAGACGAAGAACATCACGACTGCGAAACCCGAAGTCGCTGCGAAGTTCGCCGCCGCCGAATCTGGCGCGACGGTTGAACTCGGTTTCAACGGCAGCAAGCTCGCCGGCAAAGTCACGCCCGCGTGGAACCCGCCTCTGTATGAGAATCAAGACACGATTCCGCGCCCGCCCGCCGAGTCGAAGATGAAGGAATTTCGCCCGCTGCACCTTGGAAACATCCGCCTCGAAAAAGGACGCGGCCTGCTCACATTGCGCGCGCTGGAAATCCCCGGCCAGAGCGTGATGGACGTGCGGCAGGTGATGCTCACGCTGAAACCCTGACCGTTTGCCGAGCGCGACCAGCGCCTTGACTGGCAACTCGGTGGTTGACGAGTCGGCGTTGGCGATGCCGAATTGTGCCGATGACCCCGTCTCACAACATCGCTGCAAGCGGCTGCTTGTGGATGTCGCTGCTCGTGTCCGGATTTTCTTTGTTGCCTGCAGGCGCTGCGGTGCAGGACGGCAGTTTTCAGGCAACTCCGGCGCATCAGAAGTGGTGGGCGTTTCAGCCGGTCAAGTCTCGGCCCGTTCCCGGTGTCAAAAATAAATCGTGGCCGCGAAATGAGATCGACCACTTTATCGCCGCTGAGTTGGACGCGCAAAAAATGCAGCCCACTGCGCCCGCAGACAGACGGACGTGGCTGCGCCGCGCGACGTTTAATCTAACGGGCCTGCCGCCGACGCTCGCCGAGGCGGAATCGTTTTTCGCGGACACTTCAGATTCCGCATTCGAGCGCGTGGTGGATCGGCTACTCGCTTCGCCTGCTTATGGTCAACGATGGGCGCGGCACTGGCTCGATGTGGCGCGCTACGCGGATTATCATGATGCCGATGCCAAGGCCAGGAACCCCGTGTGCGAACCGCTCGAAGCGTGGCGCTATCGCGATTGGGTGGTGGAGTCGCTCAATCGCGACATGCCCTTTGACCAATTCATCATCCACCAGATCGCGGGCGATCTGCTCGCTGCACCCGACGGCAAAGTGCCGTATGCCGACGGTTTGATCGCCACCACATTTCTGGTCAACGGCGTCTGGGATCGCGGCGATGCGGACAAGGAGAAAATGGTCAGCGACATGGTGGATGATCAGATCGACACGATCGGCAAGGCGTTCATGGGGCTGACGCTCGGCTGCGCGCGCTGTCACGATCACAAGTTCGATCCGGTTTCGCAGCAGGATTATTATGGGTTGGCCGGAATTTTTTACAGCACGCGCATGCTCAAGGAACTGGGGACGAAGGGCGGCGAGATCACGCTGCAACGTCGGCCGTTGGTGCCGATGGAGATGATCGAGAAACGCGATCAACAGGTGAAGCAGATCGCCGACTTGGCGGCCAAGCTCGCAGCGTTGGACAAAGCGACGCCCAAACCGCCGCCCGAAGATCCCGCGCGGCGCGCCTTGATGGAACAACGCGACCGGTTGCAGAAAGAGTTGCTGCCCGAACCGCCCGTGGCGTTGGCCGTGAGCGACGGCGCTGTTCCCGGCGGACTTTTCACCGGCATCCAAGATGTGCCGCTGCACATTCGCGGCAGCTACACGCGACTGGGACCCGTGGTGCCGCGACGAATGCCCGCGTTCTTCGCCCGCGACAAACAACCGCCGATTGCCACCGGCAGCGGCCGGCGAGAGTTGGCGGACTGGGTCGCGTCAAAGAATAATCCGCTCACGGCGCGCGTCGCCGTCAACCGCATCTGGCAGGGGCATTTCGGCGCGGGCCTTTGTCTCACTCCCAATAATTTCGGGCTGATGTCCGAGCCGCCCTCGCATCCGGCGTTGCTCGACTGGCTCGCCGCAAAGTTCGTTGAGGAAGGTTGGTCGCTGAAAAAACTGCACCGCCGCATCCTGCTTTCGGCGACGTACCGGCAATCCAGCGCGGCGCCGCGCAAGGTCGTCGCGCAGGATCCGGACAACCGTTGGCTGGCGCGATTCACCGCACGGCGACTGGAAGCGGAATCCATCCGGGACGCCGCGCTCTTCGTGGCGGGTCGGCTGGACATGAATCCTGCCGGTGCCGCCCATGCCGATCTCTCATCCCCGCGCCGATCGCTGTACATACAGACGGCCCGCTGGGATCGCTCCAGTTTCGCCACGCTCTTTGACGCAGCCAATCCCGACGCCTCCGATGAAAGGCGCATCGTCAGCACCGTCGCCCCGCAGGCGTTGTTC
>CAMDOH010000128.1 GCA_945903605.1 Akkermansia muciniphila | reverse complement strand
CGAGCACGAATTATATCACGACTCAAGTCGTGTTGACTTCCGGTCGACTGGCCATCATTGCCGAACGGATCAAGGAAAACTTTCTGCGCCAATTACGGTTGTCGGATCAGTTCAGCGGAACGATTTATTTTCACATCGAGCCGTTTGATTTGGAACCTGTGAAGCCGCGCATCCAACGCATCGCCTATCGCGACGCCTGGCAATTCCGTGTCACGTTGCCTGAGCAGATTCGCGCGGATGACCTCGTCCGGCTCATCACACAATTATTGATCGAGGAAATGGCCACGCGCTTCACGCAGAAACCCATTGAAGTGCCGATCTGGCTCGTGGAAGGAATGACCGAAATCATTCTTCGAAGCGGTGGGCCTGCGTTGGTTCCGCCGCTCCACACGCGTGTTTTGACCGCGGGTGTCAGCCCGGATGCATTTGTCGAAACGCGCGAAATGCTGGCCTCACAAAACCCTGTTTCCATCGGCGATCTTTCATTGCCGGAACCCGAACATCTGACGGGTCATGCGTGGCAACAGTACCGCGCCAGCAGTCACTTGCTCGTTCACGAATTGTTGAGCAGACAAACAGGACATCGCCAGATGCGCGAGTTCGTCCGACAGTTGCCGAGGTTTCTCAACAGTCAGATGGCTTTCATGCAGGCCTTTGATTTTCCAACACTCCTCGACGCCGAGAAATGGTGGAAGGTCACCTCCATTTCCTTCCGTAGCCGCGATCGCTATCAACGATGGTCGCAAGAGCTGGCCATGGAGCGGCTCGAAGAAGCCCTGCGCGTGTATCTCGAAACCGCCAAGCCCAATTCGCATGATGCCAAATCCTTTGCCCTCCAAGATTCGCTCGCCGAAGTTCCCATCGCTGAACTTTTGCCAAGACTCAACCAGCTCATCGAGCAACTCCGCATTGTCCAATTCAATGCGCCGCCCGATCTGGCGCGGCTCATCCGCGATTACCACGTCACGCTCACCGACTTCATCAAGCAACAGCCCAAGACAACTGGCGAGCCAGCGCGCGGATTGCCTTCGCCTGACAAAAACGGCCTGCTGAGTTCCACTCGGCGCCAGCTCGATATGCTCGATGCCATCCGGCAAGATTTTCGCACTGTCGAGCGCGCCATGGGCAAGAATGTCAAACCCGCGCCGATCCCTTGACACACCGCCGACCGCTTCTATAGTCCCGCGAGCCATGTCATCGCCTGCCGCCGGCCAAGCCGACGATTTGTCCACTCTCAAGCAGTTCCGCTCTGCTGGGCGCGGGGCGTGGGCGCATGTGGCCGATGCCGACTGGAGCGACTGGCGCTGGCAGCTCAAGAATCGCATCACGTCGCTTGCGCAGTTGGAGAAGGCGTTGCCCTCGCTCACGGTTGAGGAACGCGCCGGTTGCACGCTCGCGGGTTCCAAACTGGCGCTGGCCATCACGCCACATTTTTTTAATCTCATCGATGCGGGCGACAGCCAGTGTCCCATCCGCCGGCAGGTTGTCCCGCGCATGGAGGAGGCTCTGACTAAATCGTGGGAATTGAGCGATCCGTGCGGTGAAGACGCCCACTCGCCTGTGCCCGGCCTCGTGCATCGTTATCCCGACCGCGTGCTTTTTCTTGTCACCGATCGTTGCGCGGCGTATTGCCGTTACTGCACGCGCTCGCGATTGGTGAGCAACGCCAGCGGCTACGATTTCCAGCCCGATTACGATGCGCAGATCGAGTACATCGCCCAGCATCCGGAGATCCGCGATGTGCTGCTTTCCGGCGGCGACCCCTTGCTTTTGAGCGACGATAAGCTGGGCGGCCTGCTCGCGCGGTTGCGTGATATTCCGCATGTCGAGTTCCTGCGCATCGGCACACGCATCCCGATTTTTCTGCCGCAGCGCATCACGCCCGAACTCTGCGCGATGCTCAAAAAATTCCATCCGCTCTTCATCAGCGTCCACGCCAATCATCCGCGCGAGCTGACGACCGAGGTGCGCGATGCGCTGGGCCGCCTCGCCGATGCGGGCATTCCCCTGGGCAACCAATCGGTGCTGCTGCGCCACGTGAACGACGAGGTCACCGTGATGAAGGCGCTCGTGCAGAAGCTCCTCATCTGTCGCGTGCGCCCGTATTACATTTATCAGTGCGACCCCATTGCCGGCTCCGCCCATCTGCGGGCGAGTGTGCGGCGCGGTTTGGAGATCATGGAAAGTCTGCGCGGCCACACGACGGGCTATGCCGTGCCGCAATTTGTCATTGATGCGCCGGGCGGCGGCGGCAAGGTGCCGGTGAATCCGGAGTACGTGCTCAGTCGCAATGCCGACCGCGTGGTCATCCGGAATTTCGAGGGCAAAGTTTTTGAGTATATCGAAGGCGCGAGCCAGCCGGCGCGCTACAAGCCCAGCGAATTTTTTGAAGTGCCCAAGGCTCCCGCGCCCGCACACGTGCGCCGGATGTGATTTGAAAATCCAAATATGAAAATACACCGCTCCCTCCAACTGGCTGTCCTTTGTATTGCAACGCTCGGCCTTGCGCCGCTGCATGCCGCCGCGCCTGCCAAATCCATCGCGGCGCAACTCCAGCCTTTCGTGGACAAAGGCGAGATGGCCGGTGCCGTCGCTTTGGTGGCGTCGAAGGACAAGGTGCTCACGATCGAGACCGTCGGTTTCGCCGATGTCGCTGCGAAACGGCCGATGAAGGCCGACGCGCTTTTCTGGATCGCCTCGCAGACCAAACCCATCACCGGCGTCGCGGTGATGATGCTCGTGGATGAAGGCAAACTGAGCCTCGATGATCCCATCGAAAAATATCTGCCCGAGTTCAAGACACAGATGCTCGTCATCGACAAGGAAGCGCCGCGCAAGCCGGCGCATCCCATCACCGTGCGCGAGGTGATGAACCACACCAGCGGGATGCCCTTCAAATCCGCCGCCGAATCGCCCACGCTCGACGGCCTCACCTTGCGCGACGCCGTGCTCAGCTACGCCAAGACGCCGCTCAATTCCGAGCCGGGCACAAAATCTGTCTATTCCAATGCCGGCATCAACACCGGCGCGCGGCTCATCGAGGTCATCACCGGCCAGAGTTACGAATCGTTCATGGACAAGCGTCTGTTCGGACCATTGGGAATGAAGGACACCACATTCTGGCCGAGCAAGGAACAGATCGCCCGGCTGGCCATTCCGCACAAACCCAACGCCGCGAAGACCGCGCTGGAAGTCACGACCATCAGCCAGCTTTATTATCCGCTCGATGACCGCAAGAAGCGTTACCCGATGCCCGCTGGCGGACTTTTCTCCACCGCAGCCGATTGCGCCAAGCTCCTGCAAATGGTGCTCAATGGCGGCGAGTTGAACGGCAAACGCTATCTCTCCGCCGCTGCTGTGAAACAAATGACAAGCCGACAGACACCCGCTGCGATCCCCACCAATTATGGCGTCGGCTGGGCCACGGGCGCGACCTTCGGCCACGGCGGCGCGTTGGCCACCAACATGTCCATTGATCCTGCGCGCGGCCTCATCACCGTGTGGCTCGTGCAACATGCCGGTTATATCGGCGACGGCGGCAAGGCGCAGGGCGTGTTTCGTCAGGCAGCCGAGGCACAGTTTGGTCCGGCGCCTGTCAAACCCTAAAAGCCCGCGACAGACGCAGCACGCGAACGCATGCCCCGCGAGACGAATGTCGCCAAGGCCACGCGCCTGCGCGAAATCATCACCGGATTGGCGCGCGCCTATCCCGATGTGCGCTGTGAGTTGGATCACGCCAACCCGCTGGAGCTGCTCATCGCCACGATCCTTTCCGCGCAGTGCACCGACAAGCAGGTGAACATCGTCACCGCTGATCTGTTCCGGAAATACAAGACCGCCGCAGACTTTGCCGACGCGCCCGCAGAGGAATTTTCCAACGCCATCCGCCGCATCGGCCTCTATCGCAACAAAGCCAAAAACATCCAAGCCACCTGCCGCATCTTGATCGAGCGACACGCTGGTGAAGTCCCGCGCACCATGGAGGAATTGGTGCAACTGCCCGGCGTCGGGCGCAAGACCGCCAACGTCGTTCTTGGAAACGCCTTTGGAATCAACGTCGGCATCGTTGTCGATACGCACGTCGGCCGCTTGTCTGTGCGCCTCGGACTCACGCGCGAAACGCAGCCGGAAAAAGTTGAACGCGCGCTCATGAAATTGGTGTCGCGCGAACACTGGGCCAACTTCAGTCACTGGCTCATCTGGCATGGACGCCGCCGCTGCGCCGCGCGCAAACCCGACTGCGCCGGTTGCCAGATCCGCGCGCTTTGCCCCTCCTGCCAGTGAACACCTGGCTTCTCCTTCAATCAGGCCCGGGCGATGGGGCGTTCAACATGGCGCTTGATGAAGCGCTCTTTGAGACCGCCGCCCAACGCGGTCGCCCTGTGCTGCGCGTTTACGAC
>CAMDOH010000127.1 GCA_945903605.1 Akkermansia muciniphila | reverse complement strand
CGAACTCGAGCTGTGATCTATCCTTTCAGCGTGCAGGAAAACTTGCAAGATGCCGCTCTCGTGCTCGCCGGTCACGGCTCGACGCTGAACGCCGAGTCCGCAGCGCCGACCTATCAGCATGCAGACGAGTTGCGCCGTCGCGGGATCTTTGCGCAAGTCGTGGAGACCTTCTGGAAACAGGAGCCGTATCTCGCCGGCGTGCTTCGCGGCGTGTTCGCTCCGCGCGTCTTCATCGTGCCGCTCTTTATCAGCGAGGGTTACTTCACCGAGGAAGTCATCCCGCGCGAACTGGGTTTCTGTGGAAGGGACGAGAAGATTTTCAACCGCGTCCAAAAACGCGGCGCACAAACGTTCCACTATTGCGGACCGATCGGCACGCACGATTCGATGACCGAAGTGCTGCTTGCCCGCGCCCGCGAAGTGGTGCAGAAACATCCGTTCCCACGCGAACCGCGCGCGGCGGACACGGCCCTTTTCATTGCCGGCCACGGCACCGGCCTCAACGAACGTTCGCGCGAAGCCATCGAACGGCAGGTTCAATTGATTCGCGCCAAGAATCTTTACGCCGAAGTTCACGCCGCTTTCATGGAGGAAGAGCCGCGCATCGGCGCCTGCTGGCAACTCGCGCAGGCGAAGAATCTCGTGATGGTCCCGTTCTTCATCAGCGACGGTCTGCACAGCTACGAAGACATTCCCGTGTTACTCGGCGAACCCGAGCGCGTGGTGAAAGAGCGACTCACTGCTGGTCAGTCGACGTGGCGTAATCCGACCGAGCGCCACGGCAAACGCCTTTGGTACTCCGCCAGCATCGGCAATGAACCGAAGATCGCGGATGTGATTTTGGAACGCGTGCGCGAATCAGCGGCGCAAGTGTGAAGCCCTCGCTGCTTGCCCCTCGCCATTTGCCTGCTTACAATCACGACGTGCAGTTTGAGAAAATCACATTGATTGGCGTCGGCCTGCTTGGCGGTTCGCTCGGGTTGGCCGTGCGCCAGCGCGGGCTTGCCGGTCGCGTGGAAGGCTACGTCCGCCGCGCCACCAGCATCGCTGACTGCGAGAAACTCGGCGTGGTGGACCACGCGACCGATGATCTCGCCGCAGCCGTCGCCGATGCGGACCTCGTCATCCTTTGCACGCCGCTCGCGCAGATGCGCCGGTTGACCGAACAATTTCTTCCATCGCTCAAACGCGGTGCGATTGTCACGGACGTCGGCAGCGTGAAGGCTTCCGTCGTCGCTGAATTAGAACCGCTCGTCGCCTCTGTCGGCGCGCATTTCATCGGCAGTCATCCGATGGCGGGCACGGAGAAGAACGGCCCTGTCGCCGCGCGCGCGGATCTTTTCGAACACGCCGTTTGTGTGATCACGCACACGACGAAGTCATCGGCCGAGGCTGTTGGTCGTGTCGAGACGTTCTGGAAAGCGCTCGGAAGTTCGCCGCTCCGCCTCGCACCCGAGGTGCACGATGACCTCGTCGCCCGCTCCAGCCATCTGCCGCACATCGTCGCTGCCGAGCTTGCGAACTACATTCTCAGTCCCGTGCATCCGAAGGAACAATCGCAACTTTGCGCCGGCGGCTTTCGCGACACGACCCGCATCGCATCGGGTTCGCCCGAGATGTGGCGCGACATCGCGCTCGCCAACCGCGCGAATCTCGCCCGCGTTCTCGGAGTGTTCATCGAAGATCTGCAGGAGTTTCAGCACGCGCTTGAGAATGGCGATGCGAAGGTGGTGGAGGAATTTTTCGTGAAGGCCAAGCAACGCCGTGACGGCTGGCGCACGCCGAATTCGCCGACGCCCGCCGAGTGAGCCATGCCGCTGCCTGACCTCATCGAGATCGTTCCGCTTACGCAACCGGTCCGCGCGGAAATCACCGTGCCCGGTTCGAAGAGCATCACCAATCGCGCATTGATTCTTGCCGCGCTGGCCGACGGCGAAACGACGCTGCGCGGCGCATTGTGGAGCGAAGACACTCAAGTGATGACCGAGTGCCTGCGTGAACTTGGTTTCCTCGTGAACGTGACGGACGACTTGCACGAGCCGTGCAATCGAATCCTCACCGTGTCCGGCCGTGGTGGGAAGATTCCGCACGGCGGTACTATGGAACGGCCGCTGGAATTGTTCGTCGGCAACGCCGGCACAGCCGCGCGATTTCTTGCAGCATTCCTCTGTCTCGGCTCGGGTATTTATCGTTTGCACGGCGTGCCGCGAATGCACGAGCGCCCACAGGCCGCGCTCTTCGCTGCGCTGCGCCAGCTTGGCTACCGCATTGATTCGCCGAACGACAAACTGCCCGCGCTCATCCACGGTACGGGATCGTGCGCCGGTTCGTGCCGCGTGAGTGTGAATGAAAGTTCGCAGTTCGCTTCGGCTCTGTTGCTGGCGGCGAATGTCGGCGGATGGACCGTGCAAGTGGAAGGCGCGAACCAGGATGAGTTGCCGTATGTGGAGATGACGCGTGCGTTGGTGAAAGTGTTTCCGTCGAGCGGCGGCGAGTTTCAAATCGAGCCGGACGCCTCCGGCGGCAGTTATTTCTGGGCGGCGAAATTACTCGGCCACGACGCGCGTGTGGCGCATTGGCCCGTTTCCGCCTGGCAGATTGATGCCGAGTTTTCGAAGTTCCTGCCGTTGCCAGATTCGATTTCACGTCAGCGTGATTTGGGCGACAGCATCATGACGGCCATCGTCCTCGCGCCATTCGCGTCGCGGCCAGTGCGTTTCACTGAACTCGGTCGCCTGCGTGTGCAGGAGTGCGAGCGCGTCGCTGCGCTGCGAGCGGAGTTAACCAAGTGCGGCGCGAAAGTCATCGAAGAAGGCGACACACTTACGATGTTTCCTTCTGCGCTTCACGGTGCGGAGATCGAGACTTACAACGACCATCGCATGGCAATGTGCTTCGCGGTCCTCGGCTTGAAAGTGCCCGGCATCAAAATCAAGAATCCCGACTGTGTGAAGAAGACTTTCCCGAACTTTTTCCAGAAGCTCGCTGCGGCTGCGCCGTGCGGACTTGGCGCGACGATTCTCGACGCGTGCACGCGCCAACCGCTCAGTGGTGCGGCGCTTTTCGCCGATTGATTTGAAAACTGAACTTTGAACATTCCCATCGTCATCGCCATCGACGGCCCGAGTGCCAGTGGTAAAAGCACCAACGCCCGACTAATCGCCAAAACGCTCGGCTACACCTACGTGGACACGGGCGCGATGTTTCGCGCGTTCGCGTGGTCCTGTTTGAAGCGCGGCGTGGATGTGCACGCGCCCGCTGCGGTGGTCGCTGCGCTGCGCGATTGGAACGCCACACTCGAATGCGTGGACGGCCAGGTGCGATTGCTGGTGGATGGTTATTTTCCAGAGAAGGAAATCCGCACTGCGGAGACAAGCGCCGCCGCTTCGTCCATCGCCGCCGTGACGGAGGTGCGGGCGTGGATGAAGGAAGCGCAGCGTTCGTGTGTGAAGTTCGGCGATCTCGTGATGGAAGGGCGCGACATCGGCACGCACATCTTTCCCGAAACGCCGATCAAGTTTTATCTCGACGCATCCGCGGAGGAACGCAGCCAGCGACGCGAAGCGGAAGGGGTGAAGGATGATCTCGCCGCGCGCGATAAACGGGACAGCACGCGCGCCGTAGCTCCGTTGACGGTGGCGACTGGCGCCATTGTCATCAACAACGCCGGCGAAACGCCGCAGCAGACGAGCGAGCGAATGTTGGTGGAGATCCGACGTTTGTTGGAGGAACGGAAGTGAGTCAATCGCCGATGCCGACGGCATCGCGCAAGTTTTTCAAGCCGCGTTCAGTAAGTTTCCGCTGCAGACCGGCGACGATATTCTTTGCGATGGTTGGCCCTTCATACACGAGGCCGGTGTAAACCTGAACGAGGCTCGCGCCGGCGGTGATTTTCTCCCACGCGTCGGCGGCAGTGAAGATGCCGCCCACGCCGATGATGGGGAGAGTGCCTTTGGTTTGTCTGAAAATATGTCGGATGACTTCGGAGCTGCGAGCACGGAGCGGGACGCCGGAAAGTCCGCCGGTTTCCGAATAGGTACGACGACACGCGGCGTTGTTTGTTTCGGGGCGAGTGATTGTCGTATTCGTCGCAACGATGCCAGCGAGGCAGCGAGGGCCGGCGAGTTCGAGGAGTTCATCAAGCGCGTCGAATGTAAGATCGGGCGCGACTTTCACGAGGATGGGTTTCGGCGTGCCTTCGCCAGCGGAATTGATTTCCTGAAGTGCGCGTAGAATTCCATCAAGCGCGGCTTTATCCTGTAGCTGGCGCAGGTTCGGAGTGTTGGGAGAGGAGACATTGACGACGAAAAAGTCGGCAAGTGGCCGGAGCAGCTTGAAAGAGGCTGCGTAATCCTCGGCGGCTTTTTCAAGTGGCGTAATTTTCGATTTGCCGAGATTGACGCCGACGGGGTGCGAGGGCCAGCGACC
>CAMDOH010000126.1 GCA_945903605.1 Akkermansia muciniphila | reverse complement strand
AGCGCATCTTCCTTGCGGCCGTCATAGAGCGGTTGATTCGGGACGCGCGTGACGCAGGCTGCGATCGCGCCCGCGCGTTCGGCCCAGATTTGCAGCATGGGAATGCTGCGCTTGCCATCGCCATCGCCGGTGACAAAGACCAGCGCGATGTGCGGGTTGCGGACCTCCTTTGCGCGGACAATCTGCAGGTGATGCGTCCACACATGGCCGCGCCAGGTCTGCGAAGTCATCTCCACATGCGCAACGCTCTGGCCATTGTCGAGCGTGCGCGTATCGCGGACAGCCCAGTGGAAAGACTTGTCGGGCGCGGCCACATATTTCTCAAGCGCACCGGGCGCAGCGAACGCTCTCGGGACGAGAAGGAGAACCAGTACGAGGACGAGGCGCGATGAGATGTGGGACATGCAAAAATACACTCCGAATAAATCGCAGGGTCAACGCCGAAGATTCGCCCGTCACTTCTGCGCTTCGGGCAATCGGCCCGGCTCGCGCCCGCCCGTCCCTTTTCGTTGCGTGAGTGAATCGCCCAATTCAGCGCGGGCTTGTTCCGCGAACTTTAGCAGGGTTTCCACAACGGCCGCGTTTGACGCAGCGACATCGTTCTTCTCACCGATGTCCTCCTGCAGATTGTAGAGCTGCGGCTGTTCAATCTTCACGTTCTCATATCTGGCCGGTGCGCCGTCCTTGCCGCCCGCACGGACAGCGAGCGTGCGGTAAGTGTGCGGCAGTTGCAGTTTCCAACGACCGTCGCCACTGAACACGGCCTGCAGTTCGTTTTGCGCGTAGTAACTCCAGTAGGCGTCGTGCGGATTCTTCGCGCCTTTTTCTCCGGCAAGCAGCGGCCACACGTCGAGGCCGTCAATCTTGTGATCCGGCAACTTCGCGCCGATGAGTTTAGCGAAGGTCGGCAACAGATCGATCGTCATCAACATCGCGTCGCTGCTGGTGTTCGCGGGAAACTTGCCCGGCCAGCGCATCAAACATGGCACGCGCGTGCCGCCTTCCCACGCCGTGCCTTTGCCCTCGCGCAGCGGCCCTGCGCTGCCCGCATGATTGCCGTAACTCAGCCATGGGCCATTGTCGCTCGTGAAAATGACGAGCGTATTGTCGTCCAGCTTGTGCTTCTTCAACGTGTCGAGCACTTGGCCGACGGACCAATCAATTTCCTGAATCACATCGCCGAAAAGTCCCGCGCCGGATTTACCCTTGAACTTGTCGCTCACAAAGAGCGGCACGTGCGGCATCGAATGCGCGAGATAGAAAAAGAAGGGGCGGTCCTTGTTCTTCTCGATGAACTTCACCGCGCGCGCAGTGTAGTCGGTGGTCAGCGCGGGCTGGTCGGCGGGCGTCACGTCGGCATCGATCACCTTCTCGTTTTCAATGAGTGGCAGCGTCGGGTAGCTGCCTTTTTTCGCCTCGGGATGATGCGGCCACATGTCATTCGAGTAAGGCAGGCCGTAGTATTCGTCGAAGCCGTGCCGCGTGGGCAGAAACTGCGGGTGATGACCCAGATGCCATTTACCCGCCATGCCCGTCGCGTAGCCCTTTTGCTTGAAGACTTCGGCCATCGTCATCTCATTTGCGTGGATGCCGTGACGCGCGCCCGGTCCGAGTGCGCCGTGGATGCCCACGCGATTATTGTAACAGCCGGTGAGCAACGCCGTGCGGCTCGCCGAACACACCGCCTGCGACACGTGGAAGTTGGTGAACTTGCGACCTTCGCGCGCCATGCGATCGAGGTGCGGCGTCGTGTAACTCTTGCAACCGAACGGCCCGATGTCCGCGTAGCCAAGGTCATCGCAGAAAATCACGATGACATTTGGCAATCGCGGCGTGGGCGCAGCCGCTGCGACCGACAGCGCAGAGAAAACCACGATGACGAAGAGTGAACGGAGGAGTGCGTGCATGATGAGGGGTTCAGTAATCTTGGAAGCGGGCATGACCAGCGGTGACGAGCGCGTCGTTCACGTTGAGCGCGGCGGCGTTGGGTTGCTCCAGCCAAATCTCGGCGAGGTAACGGCCGTATTTCTCGCGGCGATCTTTGATGGTCTGCAGCAGGACTTCTTTTCCTTCAACGAGCGACTTGAGATGATCGCGCGCAGCGCGGCCGCGTTTGGCGGAGCGCCCGTGCAACTCCGGCGCGTTGATGCGATGCAGCCGCAACTTTTCGCCGCGCACCCACACGCCCAAGCCGAGATCCACGTCCGCCGTGCACGTGTCGCCGTCGTAAACCGCAGTGATCAGCGCGCGGTATTGGAACAACTGCATCGGCGCGATGGCGACGGGCGGTGAGGGCATGGCACACAGTAGAAACTTTCGCCGGGCCGGACAAGTCAGATTGCCGTTGCGAGAATGCGCGGAACGAGGCCATCATCTCCCGACCCATTGATGCGCCGATGAACTCGCTCGTTTTCCATTCATCCGTCCGCGCGCTCGCGCCCGGCCTCCTGTCGTGTCTGGCCAGTTTGTTTTTTACGGAGACTGCGCCGCGCGCTGTGGCACAAGCCGCGCCGCCTGCAATCGAAGGTCGGCCTGTGGTCATGAGCACGGCCGAAGCGCACTCGGCGCTCAAGAAGCAGCTCAACATCACCACGCTGCGATCTGGCCGCAACGGCAGCAATCCGCAGGCGCCCAACGCTGCGAATTACGACGAGGCTAAAGCCAATCCGTTTTCCAAATTACCCGACCCGCTCGCGCTCAAGAACGGGCAGCGCGTCACCAACGCCGAGCTGTGGTGGAAACATCGGCGACTGGAAATCGTGGAGGACTTCGACCGCGAAATTTACGGGCGCGTGCCCAAGCAGACGCCCATCGTGAAGTGGGAAGTCCTCAACACAACGCGCGGCACGAACAGCGGCGTGTCGGTCATCACCAAACAACTCGCCGGGCGCGTGGACAATTCCAGCTACACGAACATCAGCGTCACAATCCAGTTGACGCTCACCACACCCGCCAACGCGGCCGGACCGGTGCCGGTGATGATGCAGTTTGGTTTCGGTGGATTTGGTTTTGGCCGACCCGTCGCGACCAACGCTGCGCCGACCAATCGTTTCAAGGGCAAAGGATTTGGTGGCGGTGGTGGCTTCGGCGGTGGCGGGCCGACGTGGCAACAGCAAGTGCTCGCCAAAGGTTGGGGCTACGCCGTCATCGTGCCCAACAGCGTGCAGGCTGACAACGGCGCGGGATTGACGGCGGGTATCATCGGCCTTTGCAACAAAGGCCAGCAACGCGCGGTGGATGATTGGGGCGCGCTGCGTGCGTGGGCGTGGGGCGCGAGTCGCGCGCTGGATTATTTCGAGACCGACAAAGCGGTGGATGCGAAGCAGGTCGGCCTCGAAGGCCATTCGCGCTACGGCAAAGCCACAGTTGTCGCGATGGCGTATGACGCGCGTTTTGCGATCGCCTATGTCAGTTCGTCCGGCGCGGGCGGCGCGAAGTTGCATCGCCGCGATTGGGGCGAGATTGTCGAGAACGTCGCCGCGTCGAGCGAGTTTCATTGGATGGCCGGTAATTACATTAAGTATGCTGGGCCGCTCAAGTGGAGCGATCTGCCGGTGGACGCGCACGAGTTGGTTGCACTATGCGCACCGCGACCGGTGTTTCTCAGCGCGGGTGCTACGCGCGGCGATGGATGGGTGGACGCCAAAGGCACGTTCCTCGCTGGCGTGGGTGCGGGGCCGGTCTATCAACTGCTCGGCAAAAAAAGCATGGGCACAGCGGAGTTCCCCGAGATGGACAAGCTCGTGGACGGCGACGTTGCGTTCCGCCAACATTCCGGCGGCCACACCGACGGCCCGAACTGGCCGACCTTCCTGACCTTCGCCAGTCGGTACATTAAAACACCGTCCGCCACGCCGCGCCCTGCGCCAGATCGTCGCTGAGAATGAAAATGATATTCGGCTTGTCAGCGGCGGCGAGTGGGAAAGGGTCCGCAAGGAAGAACGCCAGTCCCGACAGAATGATGAGAGCGGATTTCATGGCGCCTGTTTCTTTTTGAGTGAGCCTTTGCCCGTATCCGGCGGCGCATCTTTTTTGGCGAGCGCATGGTGCTCATCCGTTTGGCGCGTCCACAAACTAGCCATCTCGCGCACCTTGTCCGGCAACTGGGCCGCGAGATTCCTCGACTCCGCGCGATCGGTTTTCAGATCGTACAACTCCCACGCCGCCTCTTTTCCGGCGGCAACAATTTTCCAATCACCCACGCGCAGCGCGCGATTCCCTTCGTGCAACCACCAGAGCGACCGGCTCGGCTGCGGCGCGTCTTTGGCAAAAGTGGTCGCGAGACTTTGCCCCGGCGCGACCGGCACCGGCTGGCCTTGAAACGTTTTGGATGGCTTGCCTCCAGCCACATCGAGAATCGTCGGCACGATGTCGATGACATGGCCGGGCGTGTGTCGCAGTTCCCCTCGCGCAGCGATGCCTTTGGGCCAGTGAACAATGAGCGGCGTGG
>CAMDOH010000125.1 GCA_945903605.1 Akkermansia muciniphila | reverse complement strand
CATTTCAGATTTGCGGCCGCTTGCCTTGAAGGCGGCTCTACGGCATCTTTCGCAGGTGAACGTCACGCAACTCACCGATCAATTGCTCGGCTCCTACGCCAGTGCAGGTGGGATCAATTATCTCGACGGGAAAAACCTGCCTTCCAAGTCAGCCATCACGTCGTTGACCGTCGATTTGTTGCGATTGCTGTTCCCGGGTTTCTTTGATGAGCGGGTCATTCACTCTTCCGAACTCAAACTCGAGACGGCGATCTTGATGGATTCGGTGATCAACCGATTGGAAGACGAGGTTTTCAAAGCGATCGAATACGCCCCACCGAATGACGCTGCGAAACAAAACACGCGAAAGTTGGCCGAGCAAATCACACACGACTTTCTGGCTTGCCTCCCACAAATCCGCGCTACCTTGCAAACAGACATCGATGCAGCGTTTGACGGCGACCCTGCAGCGCGCAGCAAGGAAGAGATCATCGTCGCCTATCCATTCATCGAAGCAATCGCAGTGCAGCGTTTGGCGCATCAATTGTATCAACGGCAAGTCGTGCTCATTCCAAGAATCATGACTGAGTGGGCACACGCTCGAAGCGGCATGGATTTGCACCCCGGCGCGAGCATAGGCACTCACTTCTTTGTCGATCACTGCACAGGCACTGTCATTGGCGAGACCTGTGTGATTGGCAATCACGTGAAGATGTATCACGGCGTGACACTGGGCGCGAAATCCACCTCCGGCGGACAACAGCTCAAGAACACCAAGCGACATCCCACCATCGAAGATCATGTGACGATTTATCCCGGCGCAACCATCCTCGGCGGCGAGACGATCATCGGCACAGGCAGCACCATCGGTGGCAACGTCTTCATCATGCAAAGCGTCGCTCCTGGTTCACTCGTCATATACGATGGGCTGGACATGCGCGTTCTGCAAAAGCCACCCAAAGGCAAGCCGCAGGATTTTCAAATTTGATTCCAGACTTCGCAGTGGTTTTGATTTGCCGCTGCGCACTCATTCACCCATTCTCCGCGCGTGACAGAGCGGAAGAATTCTGACGTATTGGTGCAGCCGGATGCGGCGTTGGAAATGACGCTGCGCCCGACAGCCTTCGCCGATTTCACAGGCCAGCCAAAGATCAAGGAGCGACTGGAAATCGCCGTCACTGCCGCCCGACAACGAAGCGAGCCGCTCGACCATGTGCTGCTCTCAGGCCCACCCGGCCTCGGCAAAACCACCATCGCCAACATTCTCGCGCGAGCGATGGGCGCCAACCTGCGCACCACCAGCGGCCCCACCATTGAGAAGGCTGCCGACCTCGCCGGCCTGCTCACGAATCTTGAAGAAGGCGATGTGCTTTTTATCGACGAGATTCATCGCCTGCAAAAGACCGTTGAAGAATATCTGTATCCGGCGATGGAAGATTTCAAACTCGACATCGTGATCGATCAAGGACCGAACGCCCGCAGCGTGCGACTGAATCTGCCGCGATTCACACTCATCGGAGCGACCACCCGCAGCGGACTGCTCACCGGTCCTTTGCTCACACGATTCGGGATCCGCGAACGACTCGACTATTATCAGATTGAGCAGATGCACCAAATCGTCACTCGCTCGGCAAGACTGTTGAATGTGTCGATCGACACCGAAGGCGCTTTGGAAATTGCCCGGCGCAGCCGAGGCACACCGCGAATTTCAAATAACCTGCTGCGCCGTGTTCGAGATTACGCGCAGGTGAAATCCGATGGGCGCATCACTCTCGAAACTGCCGACCGCGCACTGGCCATGCTGGAGATCGACCAGAATGGACTCGATGAAATGGACAAGCGCATCCTCGAATCGATCATCGTGAAATTCGGCGGTGGGCCTGTGGGTGTGAACTCGCTCGCAGTCGCCGTTGGTGAAGAGCCAGACACCATTGAAGAAGTCTATGAGCCCTACCTCATCATGGAAGGCTATCTCAACCGGACACCTCAGGGCCGCGTGGCGACGGAGTTGAGCTACCAGAAACTCGGCCTCAAACCTGTCCCCGACCGGCAGTCTCGACTGCTTTGACCTCACAGTTTCCCGATTCGCAGCGCTGACGATTTCTACTTTCGTTTTTTAGTGTGCAACCCCGGAGTGTGAGCTGATTTCGTGGTTGGCTTCGGAATGACCCGCGTGCGGACGCGGGCGATGCTACGTGTCTTCGAAGGTGTCGCCGTGATCTCAATCATAAACCGGCGCAGTCGATCGGCCGTCGGCCCGTGCTGGCGCGCGTAGAGATACTTCTCAACATCGGAAAACATTTCATACGCGCTGGCATATCGTTGAACCGATTGCCGAGCCAACGCAGTGCGCAAGATCCGGTCAAGCTCCTCATCGATCTCCGGATTCATCTGACGGAAATTCGGCAGCGGATTTTTTGTGATGTGCTGCCTCATCTCCTCCACATTCGCGCCGGCGAAGGGATTGACGTTGAGAAGCAACGTGGAAAGCGCCACGCCTGTGGAAAAGATATCAGAGCGATGATCGATGGTTTCCCCGCTGATTTGTTCGGGGCTCATGAAATCGGGAGAACCAACAATGACATCGGGACTGTCCGCCGGTAGAAATCCCCGTGCGCACGCGATCCCAAAATCCGTCAGCTTCACATCGCCTTCGTAACTGACGAGAATGTTGCGCAGATGCACATCGCGATGGACCAGTCCCAGTGGTTGCCCCGATTCATCCTTCAAATGATGCGCATACGCCAAACCGCGCAACACGCGGTTGATGATGTACACCGCCAGATCGCGTGGCAGGCGCATTCCGCGCCGTGCGACTATCGCCAGCAGATCTTGAAGATTCATTCCGTGCACCAGTTCCATCACGATGAAGATGTGATCCCGTGTGCGACCCAGATTGTAAACCTGCGCGATGTTGGGATGCACCAGCCGGGCCACCAATCGGGCCTCGCCAATAAACGCGCGTGTGGCATCGGCGTGTCCCGTGGTCGAAGGTTGCAACAATTTGATGGCAACTTTTTTGGTGAATCCATGCGCACCGAGTTGCTCAGCCTCATACACCGTGCCCATGCCGCCACGGTCAATACAACGGCCCAAACGAAAACGTGCAGCGGCTTTGAGTTCG
This sequence comes from Akkermansia muciniphila, assembly GCA_945903605.1. Taxonomy (GTDB): domain Bacteria; phylum Verrucomicrobiota; class Verrucomicrobiia; order Limisphaerales; family UBA1100; genus CAMDOH01. The sequence goes on along the minus strand of CAMDOH010000125.1, from coordinate 1,431 downwards.
CCATCACCTGCCATCAAACCCCGAATGATATCAATTAATCGTGCCATGGATAAGCTGGAAAAACCCTAGTGCGCAACCGTCACTCGCGCAAGCAACCACCGGCTCCTCTGATAAATTCCTCCAATCTGACATGGAATCTTCACTTGCAAATCTGACAACGAAATAATCGCTGACAAGCGCGGCGGGATTGCGTTCACTTGCCCGGTTTTACATGCCCAAACGCACCGACATCCACAGCGTCCTCATCATTGGCGCCGGCCCCATCATCATTGGGCAGGCGTGCGAGTTCGACTACTCCGGCACGCAGGCGTGCAAGGCGCTGCGCGAGGAGGGCTACCGCGTCGTGCTCGTGAACTCCAATCCGGCCACCATCATGACCGATCCGGAGTTTGCCGACCGCACTTACATCGAGCCGATCACGCCCGAGTGTGTCGAGAAGATCATCATCCGCGAGAAGGAAGAGATGAAGCGGATGGGCGCAACGGGCAAACTCGTGCTGCTGCCGACGCTCGGCGGCCAGACCGCGCTCAACACCTCGATGGCGCTGAACAAAAACGGCGCGCTGGCCCGACACGACGTGGAGATGATTGGCGCGAAGCCCGACGCCATTCACAAAGGCGAAGACCGCCTCGCTTTCAAGGAGCTCATGCTTCAGATCGGCCTCGACGTTCCCATCTCCGGCGTGGCGCACAACATGGACGAAGCCCGCGCCGTGGCGGAAAAGATCGGCAAGTTTCCGCTCATCATCCGGCCGGCGTTCACGCTCGGCGGCACGGGCGGCGGCATCGGTTACAACCGCGATGAGTTCGAGGAAATCGCCAAGCGCGGCATCGAACTTTCGCCCGTCAACGAAGTGCTCATCGAGGAATCGCTGATCGGCTGGAAGGAATACGAGATGGAAGTGATGCGCGACCGCGCCGACAACTGCGTCATCATCTGCTCCATCGAAAACTTCGATCCGATGGGCGTCCACACCGGCGACAGCATCACCGTCGCGCCGATTCAGACGCTTACCGACAAGGAATTTCAGATCATGCGCGACCAGAGTTTCGCCGTGATCCGCGCCGTGGGCGTGGAGACCGGCGGCTCGAACATCCAGTTCGGCACCGACCCCGTGACCGGCCGCATGGTCATCATCGAGATGAACCCGCGCGTCAGCCGCAGCTCCGCGCTCGCGTCCAAAGCCACCGGATTTCCTATCGCAAAAATCGCCGCGAAGCTCGCCGTCGGCTACCTGCTCGACGAACTGCGCAACGACATCACGCGCGAAACGCCCGCGAGTTTCGAGCCGAGCATTGATTACGTCGTCACCAAGATTCCGCGCTTTGCTTTCGAGAAATTCCCGCAAGCCGACCCCACGCTCACCACGCAGATGAAAAGCGTCGGCGAGGCGATGGCCATCGGCCGCACGTTCAAGGAGAGCCTGCAAAA
>CAMDOH010000124.1 GCA_945903605.1 Akkermansia muciniphila | reverse complement strand
GTCTGCGCGCTGGCCACGAAGTCCTTGCCCTTGAGCACGGTCTCCTTGAAGAACTCGTACGTGCCCGAGCTATTCTCACGGCTGTAGACCGTGATGGGTGCGTCGTTACCACCGAGCTGCTTCCAGTTCTTAATCCGGCCGGTGAAGATGTCCTCCAGTTGGGCCATGGTCAGTTCCTTCACAGCATTGCCGTCAGCGACGTAGACAGAGAGGCCGTCCAGCGCGACCTTGTACTCCGTCGGACGCCTGCCAAAGGCTTTCACGCACTCGGCAATCTCCTTAGCCTTGATTTTGCGCGAGGCATTAGCGAGATCGGTGGACTTGTTCTGGAGCGCGGCGAGGCCGATGCCCGAACCGCCACCCGTCACCTGAATCTTGGTGCCGGGGTTCTTGGCCATGTAGTTCTCGGCCCATTTCTGGGCGAGAATGACGAGGGTGTCGGAACCCTTGACGGTGATGTTGCCCGCCTGAGCAACCGTGACGCCGGCGAGAGCCGCCAGCACAGCGAATTTTTGGATTATTGATTTCATTTTAATTTGGGGTGGTTTTGTCGGATGTCGGATTGTGCCGCCACTCGACTATTATTTGTGTTGGGGTGTTTAGAACTTCCAGATCATGTCCAATTGCACACGGTGACTATCGAGTCCGTTGTCAGCCGAGATCCGTTCGGTGAGGTAATACTTCGCGCTCAGATTCACAGCATCTGAAATATTGTATTGGAGTTGGAAGATGTGGCCTCGATTGCCGGTGCCGGTCTTGTAAGCGGTTGCCAAGTACGACCCAAAATCCGAGTCGTTCACATCTTCCCACACGGAGTCTGCCTGAAGGCTCTTATAGCGGTAGCCGATGTCCCAGAGTCCTTTTTTGCCTGACTTGCCGAAGGTGATGCCGACCGAAGAACCTGTGTCTTGGCCTGCTGCAGCCTGCGGATTTTTGATGAATTCACCTGCGACAGTAATCGGGAATGGCGCGTTGTAGAGTGGGAAACTTTCCAGAGTGTAGGTTAGCGACGCATCAACAATGATGGGGCTGTAGCCTGTGCCACTTTGAGAAATGACCTGCCCGCCGGATTCGTTTTTATCCAGGCCGCCTGTACCGCTAAACCCTCCTCGGTTATTCAGCCCGTACCCACCAGCACCGATTGTCGACGAAACTGTCTCGTTCCACTTCGAGTTGAGCTGTGCCTTGTAAACAATCAGGTACGGTTCGTCTTCGGATGCGCCGGAGTTCTCATCGAGAATGAAGAGGCCACCTCCAAGAGTCAGTTGGTGCTGGTTGCTGAGGTTCCATCCCAAGACTGCCGCGATACCTTCGGGCGTATAATCGGAGTCAAAGATCGAGTCCGAAAACTTGAGGTCACTTCGGTTGAATGGATTCTCCATCTTGCCGCCGATTAAAGCGAACTGGAGGCTCTTATTGTTGATCGGTGTCCAAGAGGCATAAGCCAGATCCAGAGTCAGAGCCTTCTTGTCCGCGTTGTCGTTCAACGATTGATTCGTCGAAATCGGATCGCCTGTGCCGCCGGATGCAAACCGGAATCCGACAGCAAAGTCGTCTGCGATCACCGCTTCGGCACCGTAACGGAACCGGAACCGGTAACGAGTGCGGGCTTGATCCGTGTCACCGGCACCTCGGTTTTGGTCATAACGCAGGCGAAGGTCGCCCTTCCAAGTCACGCTCGATACCCAGTCCGGCATCCCCGTCTTTGCAGATAACGCTTTGGTGAAATCCTTGTCGGACTCCTCGCGAAGCTGCTGGGCTTCTTTCACCGTCAACAGACCTTTCTCGACAAGCTTGTCCAGCAAAGCATCGCTTTGTTGCGCTTGAACTTTTCCTTCAATTGCCAACGCTGCCATCACGCAGAAAGTAGCGGCCGAATATTTTATTAGTTTCTTCATATCTCGTTTTGTTTTCTTCATGTCCCGTTTTGTTGCTCCGAACTTCTTGGTTCTGAACACGGGCGCAAAGTAGGGGAGGCACGTTACAGACAAAGGTCGCGATTGTGACAAGCAGGCAACGGACGTTTCCGTGGAAATTGGAGAAACCGGCCGCGCGATTGGGCGATTTACTCTGTGGGCAGCGTGAAAAAGAAGGTCGTGCTCTGACCCTGCGCACTTTCAAGGCGCACTTGGCCGCCATGGGCCTGCACGATGTGTTTGACGATGGCCAGGCCCAATCCCGTGCCGCCGGCCTCGCGCGTGCGCGCCTTGTCTGCGCGGTAAAATCGCTCGAAGACACGGTCGCACAATTCGGGCGGGATGCCCGGGCCATCGTCGTGCACCGAGATTTCCAAGGCGGACTCCAACGGGCGCGCGGCGATGATGACGCGCCCATCGGCTCGACCATACTTGATGGCGTTCTCGATGAGGTTGGAAAAAACCTGTTGCAAGCGATCGGCATCGGCGAATGCCTGCAGTTCCGCCGGCACTTCGTTCACCAAAGTCACGCGGCGTTCTTGTGCGCGCGCGGCCAAATCGTCCAGCCCGTGTTGGGCGGCTTCGCGCAGGCAGAGGCGTTGTCGGTTCAAAATGCTGCGGCCGCTTTCCAATTGCGAGATGGTGAGCAGATCATCGATGAGAAACGTGAGGCGATCGGCGTGGCGATCAATCATGCCCAGCAATCGCACGCGCTGTCCGGGTTCATCGGCCGGAGTATTCAGCATCGTTTCCGCGCAGCCTTTGATCACCGAGAGCGGCGTGCGCAATTCGTGGCTGACGTTGGCCACAAATTCCTGGCGCGTGCTTTCCAGTTGCTTGAGCCGCGTGATGTCGTGAAAGACCAGAATGACGCCCTGCGGCAGCCCCTCCGAATCGCTGATGAGCGCGCCGTTGATGTTGAACCAGCGCTGCCCGGCTGCGGAATAAACCAGGTCCACATCGGTCACGCGCCGTTCGGCTGCAACGCGCCCGACAAGCCCGGTCAACTCCGGCCAGCGCACCCATTCCAGGAGAGGCTGGCCGAGGCGCTCGCCTTCCAGTCGCAGCATTTCCCGAAGCGAAGGATTGGCCATCTGCACGCGCCGCTCGTTGTCCAGCAACAGCACGCCCTCCACCATGCTGTCGAAGAGCGCCTGCTGTTCGGCCTGAGTTTGCGCGACGGCCTGTTGCTGCTGGCGCAGCGCTTGCGCGGTGTACTCCTGCATGGCCGATGCCAGTCGCCGCTCGTGCCGGCGCTTGTCCCAAAAGTGATGCAGCAACACGGCGGCGGTCAGAACAGAAAAAAAAATGACAGGCCACATGGCGCCAGGGAAATTTAATCGGCCCTCAAGAGAGCCGATGGGTGACTCAATCCGCGCGCAGACGGTAGCCCACGCCGCGCACGGTGTCGATGATGTCCGCAGCCGGGCCGAGCTTGTCGCGCAGGCGGCGGATGTGCGTGTCCACCGTGCGGGTATCGGTGTCGCTATTGTAATTCCACACATCGCGCAGCAGCAGGTCGCGCGATTGCACGCGGCCCCGGCGCTCAATGAGCAGCGTGAGCAATTTGAATTCTGTGGCGGTGAGTTCCACGGGTTTACCGCGCACGGACACTTCGTGTCGGGAAACATCCACCGTGAGAGTGCCGGCGCGAAATTGTCCGGTGGTGACTTCCGCCGCACGACCCCGGCGCAGCAGCCCTTTGATGCGCAGCACCAGTTCGCGCGGGGAGAAGGGCTTGGTCAGATAATCATCCGCGCCCAGTTCTAGGCCAAGCACACGGTCAATCTCTGCGGCTTTGGCGGTGAGCATGATGATGGGGATGCTGGCCGTGGCGGGATCCTGCCGCAGAGTTTTGCAGACCTCCATCCCGTCCATTTCCGGCAACATCACGTCGAGCACGATGAGATCGGGCTTTTTTTGGCGGGCCTGTTTAAGGGCATCCGCGCCATCGTCGGCCAGCAGCACGCTGAACCCGGCAGCGTGCAGGTTGATCTCGGCAAGCTCGAGCGCATCGGGTTCATCATCCACCACCAGAATCCGGGGCTTCGTTTTGATGGAGCTGCTATTCATGATATTCTTGATCATCCAAGGAGTCACCGTGTCGATACTGCGTGGCAATGTAGCGGCGCTTGTGTGACAAATCAGCGACAGGAACGCCACAAGAATAACCGCGTTAATATGGATGCGAGCTGAGCAGGTGACTGCGTTGGCTTACCACAGAAACGATTTCTGTTCGGACAAAAGTCGGTCATCTTCCCAAAGTGTGGAGCGCCAAGATTCGGGGATGCCGAATTTCTTGTAGGTCGCCGCATCGATGACAATGCTGCTCCACTGGCTGAAAGCGCCTTTGTTGATGACTGGGAATTCAAGAATGATGGGATCGACGCCGGGCTTGAAACTGCGGACCTCGATTTGCAGCCGAGATTTATCGGGCTTGAGTGCATTGCCACGCCAGTTCACATCGAACCGATAAGAAGAGACCTTCTCGGGATGCGTGCGGAGTTCTTTTTGGTACACATCGCGATCGATCAAGCTGGGGCCAGTTGTGTGTTGGCCGTCCTTGTCCACGAAGTGAGGGAGAACCTTCAGAATGGAACCGTCGCCAGCCGTGGCAACGAGGCTGGAACCGACCCAGAACAGTGCGAT
>CAMDOH010000123.1 GCA_945903605.1 Akkermansia muciniphila | reverse complement strand
ACGCCGAACCGTTCTGTGGCCAGGAGTTGGTTGCGCATGAGCGAGAGCAGCGGGCTGATGAGCAGCGTCGGTCCCGCGCCGGTCTGGCGAAGAATTTTTGTCGCGAGGAAATAGACGATGCTCTTGCCCCAGCCGGTGCGCTGGACGACCAGCAACCGCTCGCGCCGGTTGGCGATGTGGTCAATCGCCTCCCACTGACCGTCGCGAAAGTCCGCGCCCAGCCCAAGCATCTGCTTCAGCAGCGCGCAGGCCTGAGACTGATCCATGATCCGGTAATGATGATCGATCCGCTCCGGCTTGAAAAGCCAAAACCTGCGCGGTGTCGGCATGCGGGCGCAGCTCAGTTTCTTGCAACCCGGTTGAGCGTTCGTGGCCTTTCTCTCTCACCCCAGCACTCCCGCTGGGAGAGGGAGCCACCCTGGTCTCGGCTCGAACCACCGAATCGTGGGGATGCACGAACCGGCGGCGCGGGCGGTTCGGCGGGCGCGGCCCAGCCGGCGATGAGCGACAAACACAGAAGCAACCAGCGAGAGTTCATGGGCTTATTTCCGAGCGTCACCGGACTTGGGGCGAATCAGCAGCACGATGGCGAGGGAGAGCAGCGCGACGCCGGTGAAGCAGCCGAAGATGAGTGTCAACGGCACGCCTTGGGTTTTGAGCACGCCAAAACCCCAGTCGCCGAAGCCGCCGCAGGAAATGCTCACGAGATTCATCACGCCGTAGCCGGTGGCGCGCAGTTCGGGCCGCGTGATCTGGCAGAGGATGGGCATGTTGTTGCAGTCGAAAAATCCCCAGCCGACACCAAACAGGATGAGAAAGAAAATGGCGAGCGCAACTGTGCCGGGATTGCCGAGGCCGAAGAGCGCGGGCAGGAAGAGCGTCATGCCGATGGCGCTGACGTAGATGCGGCCACGTTCGGTGTGGCGCATCCAACGGTCGGCCAGCCAACCGCCGAGCAGCGCGCCACCGATGGTGGCGATCTGCACGTAGAGCACAGCGATGACACCGGCTTCGCCCTGCGAAAGTTTGAACTGCTCTTTCAAGATGACGGGCATCCAATCTTTGATGACCCAACCGGCGATGGCGGGCAGGGTGAAGTAGAGAACGAGCAGCAAAAAGTTGCGGTTGCCGAGCAACGCGCTCGCGGCGCGTGCGGGTGTGAGCGATGCGCTGGCGGCATCGGCGGGGCGTTCGGGATTTCGCAGAAACCAAAACAGCGGGAACGCATACACGATGCCCACGAGTCCTGCGGCGCCGAATGCCCAACGCCAGCCGTGACTCGGCGAGTCCGCGACGTGTCCTGCGAAGCCGCCGAGAATCAGCCCGATGTAAATGCCCGTCTGATGCAGTCCAATCGCGCGCGACCTCGTTGGGCCGAGATGGAAATCTGAAATGAGCGCGAGCGCGGCGGGGATGTAAAACGCTTCGCTGATGCCCATGAGCGCGCGTGCGGCGATGAGCTCGTTGTAATTGGTCACGTGACCTGTGAGCCACGTCACCAGCGACCACGTGAACAGACTGACGGCAATGACGTGCCGCCGACTGAAGCGGTCGGCGATGTAACCGCCGATGGGACTCAGCACCGCATACACCCACTTGAACGACGCGAGCACGAAACCCCACTGCGCGTCGCTGGTGATGCCGGTGATGTCGCCGACCATCGAGGTCTTCATCGTCGCGAGCATCTGCCGGTCGAGGTAATTCAGCAGCGCGACTGGCCAGAGCAGTGCAACGACAATCCACGCCGTGCGCAGCGCGCGAGAAGGTTCGGGAGCGGTCATGAGTCAATGCGAGACGGGCCAAAGATCTTTGCCGGCCGACACACAATGTTGATTGGCAAAGGCCGCCAGCAAGGCGGAGCAAATTAGGAACAGCGCAGGCTTCATCGCGCCGGAGGATAACCACAGCCGCGCGAACAGGGAAACCACGGAGAACATCGGGTTATTCGCGTGCCGACTGCGACCTAAACACAAAACCCACTCGCCACCGGATACGAATCTCTGCATCCTTCACACATGATCCGAGACAACTCCAGCGACCTCATTCCGAAGGGGCGAAGCGACACCATCGGACACATGACCTGTTGCTGCCGCGTCTGCTATCGGGCTAGGTAGTCTTATGAAAGCCACCGAAGCCAAACTGCTGGAGTTCTTCAAGAAGTCACCCCAGTTCGTCATCCCCATCTACCAGCGCACGTATAGCTGGGGCGAGCGGGAGTGCCGGCAGCTTTGGGACGACATCCTGCGCACGGGACGGGACGACAAAGTCTCAGCGCATTTCGTCGGCTCAATCGTTTATGTCGAGAAGGGCCTGTATTCGGTATCGAGCCAGTCGCCGTTGCTGGTGATTGACGGACAGCAGCGGCTCACGACGCTGACGCTGCTGATTGAGTCGCTCGCGCGCAGCCTTGGCGACAGCGAGCCACTCGACGGCTTTTCCGCCAAGAAACTCCGCAACTATTACCTGCTAAATCCGCTGGAGGAAGGCGAGCGGAAATACAAGCTGCTCCTGTCGCAGACCGACAAGGCGTCGCTGGTCGCCTTGCTTGACCAGCAACCCAAGCCGAAAGAGCACTCGCTGCGGGTGGACGCGAACTTCGAGTTCTTCAATGAGCGGGTGGCAGAATCCAAAGACGAAGTGGCCGCGCTGTGCAAAGGGTTGGCCAAGCTGGTGATCGTTGACATTTCGCTGAACCGCGACCAAGACAATCCGCAGCTCATCTTCGAGAGCCTGAACTCGACGGGGCGCGAGTTGAGTCAGGCCGACCTGATTCGCAATTTCATCTTGATGGGGCTTGAGCCGCAGCTTCAAACCAAGCTCTACGAACAGTATTGGCGGCCGATGGAAGTGGACTTCGGCCAGGAGGCGTATGCTACGCACTTTGACGGCTTCATGCGGCATTATCTGACGCTGAAGACAGGCGAGATTCCGAACGTGCGCGAGGTGTATGAAGCGTTCAAGCAGCACGCCCGCTCGCCGCAGGTGACGGGCGTCGAGGCACTGGTATCGGACATCCGCCGCTTTGCTGGCTACTACTGCGCGATGGCTCTCGGTGCGGAGAAGAACAGCGACCTTCAGACGGCATTCCACGACCTGCGGGAGTTGAAGGTGGACGTGGCCTATCCGTTCCTGTTGGAGCTGTATCACGACTGGGCAACAGGCGTGCTCGGCAAAGATGAGTTCCTCCCGGTGGTGCGATTGGTGGAAAGCTACGTTTTCCGGCGGGCGGTTTGCGCCATCCCCACGAACTCCATGAACAAGACGTTCGCTCAGTTTGGCCGGACACTGAAGAAGGACCGTTACGTCGAAAGCATCCTGGCGACTTTCCTCCTGATGCCTTCGTATCGCCGGTTTCCCGATGGCGAGGAGTTCAAGCGCGATGTCCAGGTCAAAGACCTCTACAACTTTCGCAGCCGGAGCTACTGGCTGCGGCGGTTGGAAAACCACAACCGCAAAGAGCGTGTGCCGGTTGATGAATACACGATTGAACACATTCTGCCGCAGAACGAGAAACTCTCGGTTCACTGGAAAACGGAACTCGGGACAGAGTGGGAGCGCATCCAGAAAACCTACCTGCACACGCTCGGGAATTTGACTCTCACCGCTTACAACTCCGAATACAGCGACCGCGCTTTCACCGAGAAACGCGACATGCCGGACAAACCGGAGCAGGGCTTGAAAGACAGTCCGCTCAAGCTGAATCAGGGTCTTGGGCAGCTTGAGCATTGGAACGAGGAAAGCATCAAGGCGCGTGCTGGGCGCTTGGCGGGGCAAGTTGTCACCGTGTGGTCAGCACCGACATTGGATGCCGCCGTGCTCGAAGCCTACAAGCCGAAGGCGGTCGCAGCCGGCTACGCCATCGAGGACCATCCGCATCTCGTAGCTGGGCCAATGCTCAAAATCTTCGAGGCTTTTCGGAAGGAAGTGCTCGCCCTCGACCCATGCGTCACGGAGGAGTTCCTCAAGCTCTACGTCGCCTACAAGGCGGAAACGAACTTCGTGGATGTTGTCCCGCAGACGAAACGGCTGCGGCTTTCTCTGAATCTGGCGTTTCACGAAATCAACGACCCAAAGGGAATCTGCAAGGACGTGACAGGCATTGGCCGCTGGGGCAACGGCGACGTGGAGGTCGGGCTTTCGTCCATTGACCAGTTGCCTTACGTCTTGGGTCTGGTTCGGCAATCGTTGGAGAAGCAGATGGGCAACGGCGGAGAAATTTAGCTGAGTATGTGCCGTTCTGGGCATAGCAGCTTGACCGATACTTGACTCACACTTGACCCAAGGCAAACCGTGGCGCGGGCTCACTTCTTCAGAGCGGGCGGCAGTTGTTTCAGCACGAAGTCCACCAACTCCTGACACTCGAAGAAAGACGCGGTGGCCTGATGCCCCTCGCCCACGATGAGCTTCACGGTGATCTTGCCGCCGCCAGCTTCGTAACGGTCTTTGAGCAGCTTCGTGTTGTCGGCGTAGGGCACCACCTTGTCGGAGTCCCCCTGCACGACGAACATCGGGACCTTGTTCGCGAGCAGGCCCTTCAAATTGTCCACCGGGTTGAGTTCGCCGAGCTTGGCGACGAACTCGGCCTCGGTCAT
>CAMDOH010000122.1 GCA_945903605.1 Akkermansia muciniphila | reverse complement strand
TCATGATTTCACAGGGGCTGACGGAGCAGTCCAAGCAGATCAGCGCATCCAAAGGGGTTCGTGATTCGCGACCGCGCTTGCGCAACAAGGGCGATCCGAGCAGCGATCTGGGTTATAGCGGGCGGATCACTTATTCGGGAATCGACAACCTGCAGGCGAGCGCCTCGGGTTATCTGACCTCCATCTCGGGCACGGGGGGAGAATCCACCGCCGCGCTTTGGGATGTGGAGGCTGTCTATCGCGTGCCGAAAACGGGTCTGGAATTGCGGGGCGATTTCGCGATGTGGCATTTCTCGAATCCGGAAAGGTTGAACAAGAATCAAACCGCAGGAGTGGATAATTTCGGCGACCGTATGTACGGCTGGCATCTCGAAGCGGCCTATCATTTGTGGCCGGACGCATGGAAGAAGGGACGCGGGGCAGAAATGGATTTTGTGCCGTTCGTCCGATACACCGATCTGCACACCGTCGCGGGCAAAATACCGGACGGGCTGACCCCCGATTATTCCAAGAACTGCAATTATATCGAGACCGGCTTCGCTTGGTACTTGAGCAAGAATGTGGTTCTGAAAGGGACGTTTCTCGACAACCTCTCCAATGCGACCGAACAGTATTTTGGCCTCGGAGTCGGCATCAATTTCTGATGACAAAAAACCGCACAAGGGCTGCGCTCGCGTGGATAGCCGCACTGCTGACCTCTGTCTGGCCACTTTGCGCCGAGTCCCATCTCACCCTCGCCGAAGCTCAACGACTTTGTTTTCCCTCAGCGCAGTCCTTCGTGAAAACCACCACCCGGCTGACTCCCGACCAGATCAAACAGATCGAGAAACAATCGGGCGTCAAAGTTCGGATGCCTTTTCTCAGCGCATATGCCGCTCAAAAAGACGGCTCGACCCTCGGCGTGTTGCTGTTGGATTTCGTCATCGGCAAACACGAGGTCATCGATTACGCCCTCGCCATTTCACCTGATGGAAAAGTTCAGCAGATCGAAATCCTCGCCTATCGCGAAAGCTACGGCCATGAAATCCGCGGGAAAAACTGGCGCGCCCAATTCGCTGGAAAGACCGCCGCCGACAAATTGCGCAACAACGACGACATCCACAACATCGCCGGCGCCACCATGTCCTGCGCGCATATCACCGAAGGCGTCCGCCGACTTCTGGCCACGTTCGAAATTGCCCTCAAACCGGCACTGACCCCACCGCCGCGCTAGCTCACCTTCAACTGGTGTTGGATGCCAAACCGGTCCACTCGCTTACGCAACGTCGCCCGCGTGATGCCCAGCAACTTCGCCGCCTGCACCTGGTTTCCATTCACCTCCTGCAACGCTGCGACCACCAGTTCGCGTTCCATCGCCGGAATCAGTTTTAGTTTGGGGTTGGATCGCGCCCAGCGGAAAATCTGTCGCGCCAATTCCTGAAAATCCACATCGCCCACCTGCACGCCCGACACCGATCTTCCCGCGCCCGACAACGCTGCTGACACATCTTCTGCGCGGATCGCCACGGCCTTGCCCACGACCAGCGTGCGCTGGATCACATTCTCCAACTCGCGCACATTCCCCGGCCAACCATGCGCCTCCAGCGCCTCGATGGCGGCCGATTGCAACGCGCGTCCACGCCCGCCGTGCTTGTTGAGAAAATACTCCACCAACAAAGCCACGTCTCCTTTTCGCTCCCGCAATGGCGGCAAATGAATCCGCACCACGTTCAGGCGATAAAATAGATCCTCGCGAAATTCCTTTTTTGACACGCTCGATTCCAACGGCTTGTTCGTCGCCGCGATCACGCGCACGTTCACCTTCAACGGCTGATTGCCGCCGACCCTTTCAAACGTGCCCGATTGCAACACTCGCAGCATTTTCGCCTGAGTGGCCAGGCTCAGTTCGCCGATCTCATCCAGGAAAATCGTCCCGCCATCGCATTGCTCGAATTTTCCGATGCGCTGATGAGACGCGCCTGTGAATGAACCTTTCTCGTGACCGAACAGTTCGCTCTCGAGCAGCGCCTCTGGGATCGCCGCACAGTTGACGGCTAGAAATGTTTTTTCCGCGCGCTGGCCATGCTGATAAATCGCCCGTGCCACCAACTCTTTTCCTGTCCCGCTCTCGCCGGTGATCAACGCCGTCACATCCGATCGCGACAGTTGCCCGATGAGCTTGTACACCTCCTGCATCCCCGCACTGCGACCGATGATTTCCTGATCGTGTTCCTCGGCCCCCAGCAATGGCTCGAAGGAAACTTTAGCACGCATATCGCGCGACACTCGCAGCGCTGCCGCCACGATTTCTTTCAGCTTCGGCACATCGAAGGGCTTGAGCAGATAATCATAAGCGCCATGTTTCATCGCCTCGATCGCTGCCTGCGTCGATCCATACGCCGTCATGATGATGACCGGCGTGCGCGCGTCCGATTTTCTCAAGCGCTGCAATGTCTCCAATCCACTCGCACCGCCCATCCGGATATCCATCAACACCAGATCCGGTTTGAGCTTGGGGATGGATAAAAGAGCTTCCTCGCCGCTGGCCGCAAATTCGAGCGTCACCGGGTCGCCACCAAAAATTCGTTTGAACGAGTAGCGGACATCCGCCTCGTCGTCCACCACCAGCAATGTCTGTTGTGTCTGCATCAAATGAGTTCACCCGATCGCTTGGGCGCGTTTTCACGCAACCAGGCCAGCGCCTCTTCGCGCGTCCGCAATTCCTCGCCCAATTGTAATTCACGAACCTGTGCGAGCATCGTCCCCACCCGTTGTCCTTCTGGAATTCCAGCGGCTATCACGTCGGCACCTGTCACCAACGCTGGGAGCAATTCTGGCCGTGCTGCCAACAATGCCGATTCCTCCTCCAACAATTTTACGGTCTCCATCCGTCCGCTTGAAGCCAGACAATCCAGACGGTGCAGCTCGAGTTCAAGCCGAAAAGTGGGCCGCATCAGCACTCGCCGCAATGTCGACTTCCGCATCTCCGGCACATCCTTGAATTGCATGTGGTGACTTACACAAAACACGATCTCCTCAATTTCCTTTCTTGGAAACCGCAATCGCACCAACACGCGTTCGGCAATGACCGCGCCCACACTTTCGTGTCCCAGAAATCGAATCTGCCCGGACTGCGCATCGACGGTGGCCGTCACCGGCTTGCCCACATCGTGCAACAAGACCGACCACACCAACGCAGGAGCCGCATCCACTGGCAATCGGGAAAGCATCAATCGCACGTGCTCGTAAACCGTCCCTTCGGGATGAAACTCCGGCGACTGCGCGCAACCGATGAATGATGCGATCTCCGGCAGCACTTCCGACAGAAGTCCGCTGTCGCGCAACAAATCCAATCCGTGCGCCGCATGTTGCGGCTGAAATAATTTCAGCAACTCGTCACGAATTCGCTCGCTACTGACACTCCGGATGTCGGATGCCCGATTCTTCACCGCGTTGAAAGTCTGTTCATCAATGTCGAAACCGAGTTGAGCAGCCAGTCGCACCGCACGCAGCATCCGCAAATGATCCTCCGCGAATCGGTCCACTGGATTTCCAATGGCCCGAATTCGTTTTGCATGAAGGTCGGATTGACCTCCCGTCCAATCATGAAGTGTGGCTGATACGGGATCAAAAAATAATCCATTGATGGTGAAGTCGCGCCGGGAAGCATCTTCCTGAGCATCGCAGAATCGCACCGAATCCGGCCTACGATGATCTGTATAATCTGACTCCGCGCGAAACGTGGCCGTCTGAATCGAATGCCCCCCCCAACGCACAATCAGCACACCAAAGGCTCGGCCAACGGCAATGGTATCGGGAAATAATCGCTCGATCTCCTCGACCCGAGCATTGGTGGCAACGTCATAATCGGCAGGTTCTCTTCCCAGCAATTGGTCACGAACACAGCCACCGGCCCAATAAGCTTCAAAGCCTCTGGACTGAAGCCGCTCGACCACTGCCTTTGCTGCTTCGCGCATCAACAAAGTGTGACGGCATTGCCGTGTTTGGCAAACTGAGAACTGGAATTACCGAAGGAGGCCGGACTAAGCGTCGGCGTAACGCGCAGCGAGCATGGCCGAGAATCGCGCCACTTTTTCTTTGCGACGTCGCTTGGCGCTGGGCTTCTCGTAATGCCGGTTGGCGCGAATGGTCTTGAGGGTGCCCTCACGATCCACTCGCTTTTTCAAACGACGCAACGCCCGCTCAACGGGTTCACCTTTTTTAAGCCTGATTTCCGTCATGATACAATTCAATCGCTCATGGCAGATTGCCAAGAGCGGCCGAGAAACTAGGTTCGATGCTTTCGCGTGTCAATTGTGAAAACAGAAAGAATGCACGCTCATCTGCAAATACAGTTTGCCATTCGCCCCATGTACGAATGATTCGTTTGAATGCAAAACGAACCAATTCGGAATCAACTATCCACCTTTCAAATCGGACACGCGTGAAAGCCACACCAAACTCGTTCATCTATCACGCAATATCAAAAACAGAATTGCTTAATATCAACGAGTTAACGATTGGCATTAGCCGTGCTTTACATAGTTGTTCGAATGCAATTTACGTCGGTTGTTCTGGTGCGTAACCGGATTTAGCTGACGGTGTGCAACTAAAAAAACAAAACATGAAAATGAACCTGAAAACCCGCAAGGGATTCACCCTGATCGAGTTGTTGGTCGTGATTGCCATCATTGGCATCTTGGCCAGCATGCTGTTGCCGGCCTTGGCGAAGGCGAAAGCCCGTGCCAACCGGATCAAATGCGTCAACAACCTCAAGCAAATTGGCACAGCGATGCTGGGATTTGCTCAAGACAACGGC
>CAMDOH010000121.1 GCA_945903605.1 Akkermansia muciniphila | reverse complement strand
CACTGCTCATTGGATGTCCGCGCGCGATTGAATTCCCGCGCGCGGTTGGATTAGGCTGTTCCCTTCATGAGCAAACCTGCTGCTTGTCCGATGTGCGAAATGAGCGAGGTTTTGGAACACGCCGATCGACATGAATGCGTCACCTGCGGTCACGAATGGTAGCGCGAAGCTCAACCCGATTCGCCCGACGCTCCTCGCATTGTCAAAGACATCCACGGCAACGTGCTTGTCGACGGAGACTGCGTCATCTTGATCAAGGATTTGAAATTGGGCGGCGGCAATCAAGTGCTCAAAGGCGGAACAAAATCCAAACCGATTCGCCTGGTGGAAGGCGATCACGAGATCACCTGCAAGATGGACGGCATGACTGTCGGCCTGAAAGCCTGCTTCGTGAAGAAGGCGTGAAGCTGAACGTCAGCGCTTTTTCTCGCTGGGCCTCCACGTCGAGTCCTCAATCAACTCGATGCCGGGTTTCTGAAAACGAATGCTTCGCGACTTATACATTTTGCCCAGTGCCTGCTTGAAGGCATTTTTGCTGACGCCGAACTTTTCGCGGATCGATTCGGGTGAACTGCCATCGTCAAAGGCCAGCTTCCCTCCATTGCACTTGAGCGCTTGGACAATCTGAACCGTCAACGGTGCCACGCGTTTGTAGCCGGTGGCATCGAGGCTCAGATCAATCTGTCCATTGGCACGGACGCTGCGGACAAAACCCTGCAACCGCTGCCCGATTTTGATCTGCAATGTCGTGTTGTCGCGAAAGAGAAGTCCTCTGTGACTTTTCTCCACGATGGCATTGTAACCCAGCGGCGTGACTTCCGAGATGAGCAACTCTACCGGCTGATTGACGCGATAAGATGGCAGATCACGACTCACATGCCGATGAAGTCGCATGCTCGCCACGATGCGTTCACTCTTCGGATCAAGATGGATGAACACCACCACACTCTCGCCAATGCACAGTGGTCTTTCCTGTTCCCTGAACGGTAAAAGTAAATCCTTGGAGAGGCCCCAATCGAGAAATATGCCGACACGATCGTTGATGCTGACGACATTCAAACACGCGAACTCGCCGACAGTGGCGAGCGGAATTTCAGTGGTGGCCACGAGCCGATCCTCGGAATCGCGATAGACAAATACATCGAGCTTATCCTTGGGCTTGAGGTCCGCCGGAATGTAGCGGCCGGGCAACAGAATCTCACCCAACGCCCCACCATCAAGATACAATCCGGGAGCCGATGCTCTCACCACGGAAAGCAAATTACGTTTGCCGAGAGTAGCCATAAATGTCTAACGGCGGCGGCTCACGCCTTCGCGTAAACCTCCGCACCCTTCTCGATGAACTCACGGGACTTTTCTTCCATCCCCTTCTTCAGCGCCTCTTCTTCGGCGATGCCCTGCTCGGCGGCGTATTTGCGGACGTCTTTCATGCGAGGTGATTGGTTTTGATGCCGCCCCATTTGGCGTTGAGGTATTCGGCGACAAGCCGACGGTGGCAATGGTGCGGTAGGTGTTCGCTGCAAAGCAAGCAGCCGTGGTCTAGAATGTCGGGACGAACGGATTTTTCAATCTGCCGCTGCGCCATCAAATCCTGAAATTTCTTTTCGTAAATGCCCCAATCGCCCTTTTGCTTCTTGTAGGCGTCGAGGATGTCCTGCGTCGGGGCAAGCTCAGGCAGGTGAACGTATTCGATACCGCCGATTTCCTGGAGGAAGTAAGCAAGATCGTTTTTCTTGGAGAAACCGGCGAGTTGGGAATTATTGTTCAGTCGCACGTCTACGACGCGCTTCACGCCGGCATCCTTGAGCTTCGTGAAAAATTCACGCGCAGTGGTCTGGGTGAAACCGATGGTGTAAAGTTTAATTGCCATAACGCGGTGGTTCTTTTCGCAGCACCAGATATTCCTCGTGGTAGGCGATTTTCTCGCCTTGCATTTTGTAGGCTCTGGCGACGCTTTCTTCGGGCGAACGGAACAGGTCTCTTTCTTCGAGCGTGAACAGTTGTAGCAGCCGCTTCTCTGTCTGGGCGTGATCTTCCAAAGAACCATCCGACAGGATGTGCAAGACTTGAAGCCCTTGCTGCAGGAGATACGGCGGCACGAGGATACAGCGGTGGCAATCAATCGGGTCTTTTTCGGCGCACATCAGCGCGACCCGCATTCTTGTCGCGCCTTGAGCCACACGATCAATGCCACGCTTGAAAGCCGGGGTTTGTGAAATCAGCCCGTAATCAGCGCGCCCATCCAGATAGCACTCGCGCTCGGAGCGGCGTGCGCCCAGTTCCTGACCTAGAAACACGTAGGCGATGCCGTGCTCCTGAAGAGATTTCTGGAGCGGTTCGCGATTGAATTGCGGATTGTATTGGCTGTAGGGCGAGGAGCGAACATCAGCGACAGCTTGAATGCCGTGCTGGTTCAGCAACGCCACGAACCCGCCAATCTCCAAATTGGAGTGGCCAATCGTGATAACGGGATGGCGCTCGGCGTTCATGCTGGCAATTCGAATACGGTGGCGATGACCTTGTAGTGCAAGTCGTGAAACGGCGGCGTCAGACTCACGCAAAGGAGAATGCGGCTAGAATCGGCGGGCTGAATATCTCCATCCGGTGTGCGCGGATAGTCAGGAAAGTATTTCCGGCCAATCAGCGGATCGGTGAGGGGAAAGTTGTAGTGCTTTCCGCGATAGTTGAAAATCCCACGTTTTTGCTTCTTCGAGCAACCGTCCCAGACTCGGGATCGGATCTGAAAATAAAACATCTCCGGGCGAAACAGATAAAGGGATTGGAAGTTCGCCAGTATATGAAGCACAGGAGCACTTGCCCGATCACTCTTCTGCGCCGGATCGAACCAAATGCTTTCGGGTTTCTCGGCCAGAGTCGGGAGAACAGCGACCTCCATCGCCGATGCCTTCACCCAAGTTTGCCCCGATTCAATCAACCAGTTTTCTGGTTGGAGCGGGATGTTCTCTGGAGCTGATAGCGGCACTTGAACGACATCAAGTGGCTTTGGATCAACCGCAGCGGACAGACGTCGCTCTGCGAAATCAAGTGCGCCTTGGTCGTGGTTTGAAACCGGCCTGATCCAACCGCCCCAGCGAGTCTTGCCACCCTCTTCAATCTGTTCGCGGCCCGCGACGCAGCTATTGGGATAGTGCTTCGTCGAGTTCGCAAGAACCAATATGCGCTTGGCAATCATGACCACACCGTTTTCAAGCTGCTGGAATCACGTTACCAATTTCTCGATCCAACAGCAATCGCCGTTACACTTTCGCGTAAACCTCGGCACCCTTCTCGATGAACTCACGGGACTTTTCTTCCATCCCCTTCTTCAGCGCCTCTTCCTCGGCGATGCCTTGCTCGGCGGCGTATTTGCGGACGTCTTCGGTGATCTTCATCGAGCAGAAGTGCGGGCCGCACATGGAACAGAAGTGCGCGGTCTTCGCGCCTTCCTGCGGCAGCGTTTCGTCGTGAAACTCGCGCGCGGTGACGGGATCGAGTGAGAGATTGAATTGATCTTCCCAGCGGAATTCAAAGCGCGCCTTGCTCAACGCATTGTCGCGGTATTGCGCCCCGGGATGACCTTTCGCCAAGTCGGCGGCGTGCGCGGCGATCTTGTAGGCGATGACGCCGTCCTTGACGTCTTTTTTGTTGGGCAATCCCAGATGCTCTTTGGGGGTCACGTAACACAACATCGCGCAGCCATACCAACCGATCATCGCCGCGCCGATGCCGCTGGTGATGTGGTCGTAGCCGGGCGCGATGTCGGTGGTGAGCGGTCCGAGCGTGTAGAACGGCGCCTCGTGGCACCACTCGAGTTGCTTGGCCATGTTTTCCTCGATCATGTGCAGCGGCACGTGGCCCGGGCCTTCGTTCATGACTTGCACGCCTTTGGCCCACGCGCGCTTGGTGAGTTCGCCCTGCACCTCGAGTTCGCCGAATTGAGCTTGGTCATTGGCGTCGGCAATCGAGCCAGGACGAAGTCCATCGCCGATGCTGAACGAAACATCGTAGGCGGCCATGATGTCGCAGATGTCGTCCCAGTGCGTGTAGAGGAAGCTCTCCTTGTGATGCGCAAGGCACCACTTCGCCATGATGCTGCCGCCACGCGACACGATGCCGGTCATGCGATTTGCGGTGAGCGGAATGAATCGCAGCAACACGCCGGCGTGAACGGTGAAATAATCTACGCCCTGCTCAGCCTGCTCGATGAGCGTGTCGCGGTAAATTTCCCACGTGAGATCCTCGGCCTTGCCGCCGACTTTTTCGAGCGCCTGATAAATCGGCACGGTGCCGATGGGCACGGGCGAGTTGCGCAGAATCCATTCGCGCGTGGCGTGGATGTTCTTGCCGGTGGAAAGATCCATCACCGTGTCTGCGCCCCACTTGGTGGCCCAGCGCATCTTCTCGACTTCCTCCTCGATGCTCGACGCCACGGCGCTGTTGCCGATGTTGGCGTTGATCTTCACGAGGAAGTTGCGCCCGATGATCATCGGCTCGTTCTCCGGATGATTGATGTTCACCGGAATGATGGCGCGACCGGCCGCGACTTCATCGCGCACGAACTCGGGCGTGATCTGCGCGGGGATGCGCTGCGGAAAACGGCGGAACACCGAGGGCGAATACTCGCTGTTCGCAAGCTGACTTGAACCGGAATGCTGTTTGTCGAGGACGTTGCGGACGTTGTCCTTCGCCATGTCGGCCATCTTCACGCGATCCATGTTCTCGCGGATGGCGATGAACTCCATCTCGGGCGTGATGATGCCCTGCTTCGCATACCAAAGCTGCGTGACGGGATGACCTTTGCTCGCACGGAGCGGACGGCGACGCTGACCGAGCAGACCGGGAAATTCTACGAGCCGATTCTTCTCCGCCTTGCTGGCGAACTCCGCGTGTTTGCCGGAAAGATAACCATTGTCCATCGGCTTCACTTCGCGACCGGAGTATTCTGCCACATCACCGCGCGATTGAATCCACTTCGCACGCAGCGC
>CAMDOH010000120.1 GCA_945903605.1 Akkermansia muciniphila | reverse complement strand
CTTATCCAATCGCGATCGAGGTTGATCTCATCGACACCAACAATGCGGTAGTGGGTTTCAACCCCGTTGCCTTCGCGCACGGTGATGGTGGCGCCGAACCGGACTTGTTCCCACGGTTTGGCGGGTGGTGACACAATCTCGGCTGTACCAAGACTATTTTCGAGTGTGACGATGTGTTGATTGAGGCGTTGCAACTGGCGCTTTTGTTCGGCGATGTCGGTCAAGGCGGCGATGCGGGGTCGCTCGACTTGCAAGAGGCGGTGGAGTTCTTCGCGTAACTGGCGTGCGCCATCGGGTGTGATGTAGTTTTTGGCTCCGGGTGGAAGTGTGGAGGGCGGGCGCGTGATGGGTTGCTCAGGTGTGTCGTCGGATTCGCGTGTGAAGGCTTTGCTCATTTCACTGGCGATTCATTTTAGCTTGAGCGGAATGATGGCGCGAGGGTGGACGCAGTGCAGCGCTCGGTTCAATTCACGTAACGGAAATCCGGGCTGGCGAAGAGGGCTTGGATGAGCTGGGTCCATGCACCCAGTGGGCTGGTGCTGGTTCCGGTTGGGGCGAGGTGTTTGATGGCGATCTGGCGCTCGGCAGGAGTCGGCGAGCGGCCGAGTGTCCAGCGATAGGCGCGATTAATTTTCGCTGCATCGTCGGCCAGAGTTTTATTGGCGAGGAGTTGTTGTGCGGTAGCCAATGCCTGTTCGTGAACAAAAGGGTGATTGAGAAGAAACAACGCTTGCGGGGCGACGGTGCTGGTGTTGCGTCGTCCGGTAACGGTGCTGGGATCGGCGAAGTCGAATACTTCGAAGAGTTCGGGCAGGCTGTTGCGCAACACGGGTGTATAGACACTGCGGCGAAGATCGGTGTGCTTGTAGGCGTAGTCGGCGGCGGTGTTGGGCTTGAGGGTAGGGCCGCCGAGAGTGATGTCGAGCCGTCCAGCCGACAAAAGAAGTGTGTCGCGAATCTGCTCGGCATCGAGCCGGCGACGATTGGCGTGGGTGAAGAGCCGGTTTTCAGGGTCGGCTTTGATCTGCTCCGGCGAGGCAACGCTGGCGAGTTGATAGGTGCGGGAGAGGACAATCTCGCGCACGAGTTTCTTGACGGACCAACCTTCTTTCACAAATCGCATGGCGAGATAATCGATGAGTTCCGGATGGGAAGGCCGCTCGCCGGTGGTGCCGAAATTGTCGGTGGTGCGGACGATGCCTGAACCGTGAAGCCAGTGCCAGAGGCGGTTGACGAAAACGCGAGCAGTGAGCGGATTGCCTTCATCAGAAATCCAGTGGGCGAGTTCGAGACGGCCGCTCTGCGTGTTGGGAATGGATTTCGCAGCGCGGGTGCTGGCGATTTGCAGGAAGCCGCGCGGAACTTGATCGCCCAGATTATGGACGCTGCCGCGGACGTGAACGTGGGCATCGGCGATGTCCGATTGTTCGCGCACGGTCATGTACATGGGGCGCGCGGTGCCGCGTTCATTGAGCGCTTTCAACTCGGCTTCGAGGTGTTTGAGGTCGCCCTCTTTGTTTTTGGCTGTCGCTGCGATGGGCGGCGCCCCGGGTGCAGGAATGGCTTCCGCTTTTTCGACGGGGATGAATTGAACGGCATCGGCGGTGACGTGGCCCTTGGTGTCTTCGTTGCCGATGATGACGAAGCCCTGGCCGTTGAGTTCAAACCGGAACTGACCGAGTGAAATAAAATGGGAGTCGATGCCGGGAGCCTGACGTTGGTTGACGTGAATTGTCTTGTCGCCATCAGCACTGAAAATGGTGACGGGTACATTTTCGGAACGATTGGTCCCAGCCACGTAAGCAAAACGTACTTCGTAAAGACCGGCGCGAGTCAGCTCGGGAAGAAACGTGAGGGACTTGTTGCCTTTGTCGGAATTGGCATCGTGCAGATAACCATCGCCGACAAAATTGCCGGAGAATTGGGAAGCCGTCCATTCACCCACGCGCTTGGCCTTGGCATCATCCACGACAATTCCCGGTAGGCTGGCAATCGCGACGCGACCGGGTTTTTCATTTTTGCCAGCGAGTGTTTTGGTTTCCTTGGCCGCCTTGATTTTGGCCTGTAATGCGCTGACTTCCTTTTCGTGTTTCTTAAAAACCGCTTCTTCGGCAGGCGTGCCGGGCAATGGCATTTCGAGCCATTTGGACACGTTGGAATGCTCGAGCGTGTGGGTGCTTTTAAAGATGCCAGCGAGGGCGTAGTAATCGCGCGTGGGGATGGGGTCGAATTTATGGTCGTGGCAACGCGCGCAACTGATGGTCTGCCCCAGCAGCGCTTTGCTGATGACATCGATTTGCTCATCCACAACATCCATCACGAGTTGTTTCTTGTCTTGTTCCTCGAGGTTGTTATTGCCGAGAGCAAGAAATGTCGTGGCTACAACTTGACGCCGATGCTCCTCGAGCGATGCGTGTGGAAGCAGATCGCCGGCGACTTGTTCGCGAAGAAATTGGTTGAACGGGCGGTCGTTATTGAAATTATCAATGACGTAATCGCGGTAACGCCACGCTTCCTTGAAGATGAATCCGCGCAGGGTCATCGATTCCGCAAATCGCGCCACGTCGAGCCAGTGCCGCCCCCAACGCTCACCAAAATGCGGCGAGGCAAGCAGACGATCAACCAAGTGCGAGTACGCGTCCGGCGAATTATCGTTTACGTACAATTCAATCTGCTCGGGCGTGGGAGGTAGTCCAATCAGATCGAAGTAAAGCCGCCGTGCAATGGTGGCACGGTCAGCGTCAGGCGCAGGTTTCAGTTTTTGTTTTTCGATGGCGGCGAGAATAAACCGGTCGATGTCATTGCGTGGCCAAGCCGTGTTTATTAAAGCGGCAGGAATCGCCGATCTGACCGGCTGATACGCCCAGAATTTCTTTCCCTCTTCGAGGCTCATCCCCACTTTCTTTGCTAGAACTGGTACGGGAGCTTTGCGCGGATCGGGTGCGCCCATTTTCACCCACTGCTCCAAATCTGAAATCTGCGAATCAGAAAGTCGCCGTTTGGGTGGCATCTGAAATTCCTTGTCGCGATAACGGACAGCTGTGATGAGGCGACTCTTCTCCACGTTTCCCGGTATGATTGCCGGGCCACTCTCGCCTCCCTTGATCCATCCTTCGCTAGAATCCAACCGCAGACCACCCTTCACCTTGCCTTCAGATCCGTGACACTCGAAGCAATTTTCCGCCAGCAACGGACGGATTTTCCTCTCGAAAAACTCGATGCCAGCAGAGCTATCCGCAGCCCAAATCCAGCCGCCAAGCTGAAATGAGACCACAAGAATTGCCTTGCCCAGATTTGTTCTCACACTCTAATCACGAGAGGGTATAACCCAACCTGCATGACCACAAGTTGAAAGCCAAGCAATCAACGAAAGTCAAAAAAACCAATTGACCAATGCCTAAAAACATCTATCATCACTTACTTTACTTATTTACTTATGATTAACTCAGAAGCAAAGAAGCTTACCCATAACGAGGTCATTAAGGAGGCCATCCCGACGTTGGCGGGCAACATCGCCGCCACGATGGCGTCGGGCGTGGACCAGTTTTCTGCGGATGACCAGCAGTTCATCAAGTTCCACGGTCTCTACCAGCAGGATGACCGCGACCTGCGAAAGACGGCCAAGAAATTCATGATGATGATACGCGGGCGCATCCCCGGCGGCATCATGTCGCCCGCGCAGTGGATCACGTTCGACGATCTTGCCACGACTTATGGCAACAACACGCTGCGCATCACCACGCGGCAAAGCATCCAGTTCCACGGCGTAGTGATGGCTGGCCTTGGCCCGCTCATCCGGAAAATCAACGACTGCCTGCTCTCCACTCTCGCGGCTTGCGGCGATGTGAATCGCAACGTGATGGCCGCACCGACGCCCGTGCAAACGACGGCTCGCGCCGCGATGATTGCCGATGTCCACAAAGTGGTCGCCGCGCTCGCGCCCAAAACGAACGCCTATCACGCGATCTGGATTGACGGTGTGCAACTGAGCCTCGACGACCCGGCGAACAAGGATTTTGTGGATCCGCTTTACGGCAAAACTTATCTGCCGCGCAAATTCAAAACCGCGTTCGTCCTGCCACCGGTGAATGACATGGACGTGTTCACCAACTGTCTGGGTTTCATTGGCGTCGTCGAGAACGGCCAGCTCATCGGCTACAATCTCTGCGTTGGCGGCGGCATGGGCCGCAGTCACGGCAATGTCACCACGTATCCGCGCCTCGCCGATGTGCTCGGATTTTTTGCAGCGCAACACATCGTGGACATCGCCAAGGCGGTGCTGACGGTTCACCGCGACTTCGGTGACCGCACTGATCGCAAACGCGCGCGGCTGAAATACGTCGTGCAGGATCGCGGCGTGGACTGGACACGCGCTGAGATTGAGCAGCGCGCCGGCATCAAGCTGGAACCCGCGCGCGCGACCCAGTTCACGACGATGAGCGATGATTACGGCTGGCACCAAGCGCTTGATGGAACGCATTTCCTCACGCTCTTTGTCGAGACCGGGCGCATCAAAGACACCTCTGCCATTGGCCAGAAGACGGCACTGCGCCGCGTGGCGGAGAAATTTGCCGACATCGAATTCCGCCTTACAGCAAATCAGAATGTCATCCTCGCCAACGTCAACGATGCGGACAAAGTCGCCATCAACGCGATCTTCGCCGAGCACGGAGTGAAGACAGAAAAACAGGCGAGCCTGCTTCATGGCAACTCGATGGCGTGCCCCGCGCTGCCCACCTGCGGCCTCGCGCTCGCGGAATCTGAGCGCATGTTGCCCGGCCTCGTCGATCGCATCGAAAAGCTCTGCGGCAATCTCGGCCTCGGCAGCGAGGAGATTGTCATCCGCTCCACCGGCTGCCCGAATGGTTGCGCGCGACCTTACATGGCGGAGATTGCCTTCGTCGGCAAAGCGCCGGGCCGCTATCAACTCTGGCTTGGCGGCAACGCCTCCGGCACGCGCCTCAACAAAATCTACAAGGACGTGATCAAGGAAGCGGACGTGGAGACTGAACTGGGCCCCCTCTTCGCGCGCTTCGCCAAAGAGCGCCACACGGGCGAACGCTTCGGCGA
>CAMDOH010000119.1 GCA_945903605.1 Akkermansia muciniphila | reverse complement strand
GCACAAGGCCGATGCCGAGCGGCTGATCACCGTGGCGAAGGCGCATCCCCAACAGGTCTTCGGCGCGATGTTCCAACTGCGAGTCGAGCCGCGCTATGTGAAGATTCGCGAACTCATCGGAAGCGGTGAACTGGGCAAGCTTGTGCGCGTGGTTTGGATCATGAGCGATTGGTTTCGCAGCGAGGCATATTATCAGAGCGGCGGCTGGCGCGCGACGTGGAAGGGTGAAGGCGGCGGCGTGTTGCTCAACCAATGTCTGCATCAATTGGACGCCCTGCAATGGATGACCGGCATGCCGGTGCGCGTACATGCGCAGATCGGGCTGGGCCGCCATCACGACATCGAAGTGGAAGATGAGGTGACGTGTTTTCTGGAATTTTCAGGCGGCGCAACGGGCGCGTTCATTTCATCCACAGGCGAAACTCCCGGCAGCAACCGGTTGGAAATCGCGGGCACGAAAGGCCGGCTGATTTTGGAAAATGACCGGCTCATTTTCACGCGCAACGCCGTGCCGACCGATGAGTGGTGCAAGACCTCGAAGATTGGTTTCAAAAAACCCGACACGACCGTGGAGGAAATCCCCATCCCGCCCGCAGTGGATCCGCACGCGCAGTTGATGACGAATTTCGTGAACGCAGTTCTGGATGGCGAGCCGCTCATAGCGCCGGGCGCAGACGGTCTGCACTCGGTGGAACTGGCCAACGCGATGCTCTTCTCCGGCCTTGTGGGGCGAGCGATTGATCTGCCGCTGGATGGCGGCGCCTATGAGACAAAGCTCAACGAGCTGATTGCCGGTTCCAAGAAACAGAAAACGGTCGTCGAAGTTTCTGCGGAAGATTTCGCTGCATCCTTCAGACGTTGATCCGGGCGCCACTGCCCACAGCCAAATAAATATATGCACTTGATGGGAATCGGAGATGAAGCGGGGAGCCACTTGGATTCGCAGATTGCCGCCGCACAAACGCTCGGTTGGAAATGGATCGAGATGCGCGGGGTCGAAGTGCCGGGCTTTACGAAGGACAATCTTCACAACATTCCCGACGCGGCTTTCGACATCGTGTGCGGACGGATTCAGGACGCGGGCATCGGTGTTTATTGTTTTGGCTCCACGATCATGAACTGGGCCAAGACCGTCGAGACACCGTTTGATGTCACGGTGGCCGAAGTGAAACGCGCCATTCCGCGCATGCAGCGGCTCCAGGCAAAATATGTCCGCGTGATGAGCTTCAAACCGAAGGATGACGAGGCTGTGACACCGCCGGTCGTTTTCGAGCGCGTGCGCGAAGTGACGAAGATGTTTCTCGATGCCGGTCTGCAGCCTGTGCACGAGAATTGCATGAACTACGGCGGCATGAGTTCGCACGATGCGCTGGAGATGCTGGAGAAATGTCCGGGCCTCAAGTGGGTGTTCGACACCGCCAATCCCATTTTCAATGCCGACCGGCGCGGGCCTCTGCCGTGGAAGAAACAGGACCCGTGGCAAATGTGGACGCAACTGCGCGACCACACCGTGCACATCCACATCAAGGACGCCACATGGAATCCGGCAAAGAATGACGCCGATTACAACTGGCCCGGCGAAGGTCAGGGCCGCGTGCGCGACATTCTGCGCGACGCCATCGCGCGCGGATATGATGGAGGTATCAGCATCGAGCCACACATGGTCGTCATTTTCCACGACGCACACGCGAAGGCCGGCACCGACGAGGAGACGAAACAAAATTTCGTGGAGTACGGTCGCCGCCTGGAAAAGATTATCGCCGAAGTGAAGGGCCAGTAGGGTCGCCGCCACTTCGCGGCAGACGTAAAATGCGAGTTGAAACCGGCGCGCCGTTTCTCCATCGTTGCTAAATGAAAATTCAGCCCTTCAAATTATTCCTCATCGCCACGACCCTCTTCACGGTCGCCACATCTGTTTTTGCTGCGACGGCCAAGGATGAAACCGCAAAGCTTGAAGGTACGTGGGTCGGCGGCGTGCGCAACCCCGGCGGCAAAGGGAAAAGCGGCGCGGCTTTCATGGTACAAATCTCCGAGATGACCATCAAGGACGGCAAGATTTCTGCCTGCAAAGATGGACGCGGAATCAGTCTTGGAAACTGCAAGAACCTGACGCTCGATCCTGCGAAGAAAACTTTGGACGCGAACGGCAACACCAAAGATAAACAAGGCGACTTTCCGGGCATCTATCGCATCAATGGCGATACGCTTGAATGGTGCGCCGCCAACCCCGGCATCGCCCGTCCAAAAGATTTCTTCACCACACCGCAGGTGCAGTTCCACATGGTCTTTCAGCGGAAAAAACCGTAAGTGGCGCGCGAATTATTTCGCGCAAGCGACGGCTTCATCGGTTGCCTCGGCGAGAACGGCGAGTCCTTCGCGAAGCGCAGCCTCGGGCATCGTCAGCGGCGGGGCGATTTTCACCGTCTGTCCCCATGCGCCGACGGGAGCGAAAAGCAGCAGCCCCTTCCACATGCAACGCTCGATGATGGAGTGCGCCAGATCGTGATCCGGATCCCGCGTGCCGGGCTTCACCGTCTGCATTCCCGCAACGAGTCCCCGCGCCGAGACGTGGCAGATACTTTGCGGGTACTTCGCCTGAATTTGTTTTAATCCGGCTAGCAATATGGGTTCGAGCGCAGCCGCGTTCTCGGTCAATTTCTCGCGGACGATTTTCCGCACGCTCGCCAGTGCTGCGGCGACACAAACTGGATTGCCTGTGTGAGTGCTCGTCATGGAACCGGGTGGAAACTGATCCATGATGGCCTCGCGCCCAATGACCGCTGAGATCGGCAACGAACTGCTGATGCCTTTGCCGCAGCAAATGACATCGGGCGTGACACCGTAATGTTCAAAGGCCCAAAACTTCCCCGTGCGCCCGAAGCCCGCCTGCACCTCGTCGAAGGTGAGCACGATCTGATGCGCATCGCACCACGCGCGGAGTCTTTTTACAAACTCCACTGGCGCAAAATCAGGCCCGACACCTTGATACGTCTCCATGATGACGCCGGCGACATTCTCCTCTTTCATCCCGCGCGCCTCGACACTGGCCAGGAAGGACTCGAAGCTCGTGTCGGTCTGCCAATGACCATCGGGAAATGGCGCGGTGATGATCGCGGGGTCTTCATTCACGATCCAATTTTTTTGGCCCGCCATACCGCCGGCCTGTTGCGCGCCCAGTGTGCGTCCGTGAAATCCGCGTTCCCAACCGATGATGCCGATCTTCCTTTGTCCGCCGACCTTGATGCCGTGCGCGCGGCTCAACTTGATCGCGCACTCCGTCGCTTCCGATCCCGTCGTGAGCAGAAACACTTTCTTCAAACCGTCTGGTGCGAGGCCGGCAAGTTCCGCCGCCAGCTCCGCGCGTTCCTCGCTGGGGAAACAATAATTGTGCAACAGATTGCTGTTCACCTGATCGAGGATCGCCTGCTTCACCTCCGGCGCGCAGTGGCCGGCGTTGGTGACGAGCACGCCGCAGGACCAGTCCAGCCAGCGATTGCCGTGTTTGTCGTAAACAAAAATATCCTCCGCGCGATCCCACACAATCGGTGGCTGCCCGCGCATGGACTGCGGTTCAAATTGACGCAGCCGCTCAAGCGTTGCGACGGAATCTGGATGCGGAATCGGCGTGACGATGCGCCGATACTTTGTCTCCACTTTCGGAACGCTGCGCGGCGTGATTGAAAATTCTTTGCCCATGATTGACCGCAGCTTTTGCCATGAACCGCGCCGGGAGGAAAGATGGAAACGAATTATTTCGGCAGCACCCTCGGCAGCGCGAGCGTGAGTGCCGTCGTTGCCCACCCGGCGGCGCTGATGGAGATGAACTGGTTCGTGCCGTGCGGATAGCCCGACTCGTAAAAAGTCTGGATCGGTTTACTGCGCGACTTCACAAGCCACGAGCCATCGGCAAGTTGATGGGCGAGCAGGTGGCGCAGTCCCTTTTGATAAACGTCATCGGCGGTGGCCAGTCCTCCGGTTTGATGCAGGGCGACCAGTGCCGTGCTCGTCGCATAAACATCGCTCTCCAGATTGGCAAGCTGCGCCCAGCCGCCGTCCGCGCGCTGCGTCTTTTGTAAATCCAGCGCAGCCTTGCGAACATCGGCCTCCATTGCGCCGGACACGTGCAATGCGCGCAATCGGAAGACGCGATCTTCGGTGTCCTGCGCTGGCGTCTTGAGCAACCACGCGCGCGACTGTGCCATGCGAGCGTCAATCCGCTCGCGCTGTTCGGGTGTGCCGAAAGTTTTCAACCCACGCAACGCCACGTGGGTGGAGGTGAACAAACTTTGTTCCGTCGGCGGGCGGCGCGATTGCGGCGACCAATGCGCCGTGTCCTTCTGCCAGCGCAGGAGATATTCGGCGACGGCTGAGGTTGTCGCGTCGGGCTTCCAGCCGCCGTTTTCCAGCGCCCACAACGCATAACCGGCGGTGTCGGCCTGACCGCCCTGTCCTTTTCCCGCGAGATAATTGGTGCGGTTGCGTTCCAGAAAATCGGCGGTGAACTTGACCTGCTTGCGCAATTCCTTCTCCTCAATCTTGAAGCCACGCGATTGCGCGAGTGCGAGTGCCATGATGGGCAGCCCTTGATTGTGACAAGTGAAACAACGTTCGCGCTTCTCCATCGAACCGCGCGCGGCGAGCGTCAGCAACGGCAGTGATTTCTCCACAGCCGTGCGGATGGTGGCTGCGTTGGGCAGAGGTTCAGCGGCATGGACCGCGCCAATCACGAACGCACAGAGCAATCCACTCAGCCATCGAGCAGGTTTGTAGGGGAAACAGCCGTGCGTGTTCATGAGGTGCGCCGCAGTATTGCCACAAACTCTAGCCATCCGCACGCGTGAATTGATGCGCCGGAAGTGAATGTCATGCGCGCGGTGCGGCGCGCTCGCCTCAAGCCTCGACGATGGCTTTGAAGCCGCCCATCGTCATGCGCGCAAAGTCGAAGGGCATTGCATTGGGGTTGCACATGTCCTTCAGGCGCGGGTCATTCATCACCTTCGCATTCACACGGTCGCGATGAGCGCGCGACTTGTAAACGATATACGCGAAGACTGCCGTCTCGCCGCGCTTGAGCTTGAGCAACTTTGTGAACGGCGATCCACACC
>CAMDOH010000118.1 GCA_945903605.1 Akkermansia muciniphila | reverse complement strand
GAGAATCAGAACCTGCCCGGATTCATTTCGCTTTCGCCCGGCGGCATGCCCGATGCCAAGAACTGGGGCAACGCATTCATGCCCGGCGCGTATCAAGGAACCTTTGTCAATTCACAGAACACAAAGGTCGAAGAAATCATCAAGAACATCAAAAGCAATTTTGCTTCGCAGTCCGATCAACGCAAGCAGCTCGACCTGCTCTACAAACTGAACGAAATGCACAAGCAGCGGCGCCAAGCCGACTCCGAATTGGAGGCGCGTGTGCGCTCATTCGAGCTGGCGTACCGCATGCAGACAGATGCGACCGAGGCATTCGATTTGACTCGCGAGAAGCCCGAAACGATTGAGCGCTACGGTAACAATGCGCAGGGCCGGCAATTGCTAATCGCCAAGCGCCTTCTGGAACGTGGCGTTCGCTTCGTGCAGGTCTGGCAAGGCGGTTGGGATACGCACAACAACATTCCGCAAACTGTGCCGCGTCTCGCCGGTGAAATCGACAAGGGCATTGGCGCCATCATGGACGACTTGAAACAGAGCGGCCTGTTCAAGGACACGATCATTTATTACAGCACCGAATTCGGCCGCACTTCAGCCCGCGACGGCATGACTGGACGCAATCACAACAACAAGGCGATGAGCGCTTGGGTTGCCGGTGGCGCAGTCAAAGGCGGTGTCGCCTACGGTGCGACGGATGAATTGGGCAGTGCCGCAGTAGAAAACCCAATGCACGTGCACGATTTGCACGCGACGCTCCTGCACATGCTCGGGTTCAATCACGAAGAGCTGACTTTCAAGTCGGGTGGCCGCGATTTCCGCCTCACCAACCGCGAAGGCAAAGTGGCCAAGGCCATTATCGCATAAGTAAACGGGCGCAGCAGAGCTGCGTCTATAACGACAGAGAGGATCGTCTATGAGACTTCGCTACACTCTCACATTCGCAACGCTGGCTGCGTGGATATCCGCGCCGGCCATGTTCGCGCAAGCAGGCAAGATTTCTGCTGAAGAGTCGGAATTCTTCGAATCAAAAATCCGCCCGGTATTAATCGAGCACTGTTACGAGTGTCACAGCGCCGCGACGATGCCAAAGGCCAAGGCAGGATTATTACTGGATACGAAGGAGGGAACGCTCAAAGGCGGATCGGCTGGAGCCGCCATCGTTCCCGGAAATGCCGAGCAGAGTATTTCGATCAAGCGTATCCGCATGGAGGCGGGTTCTGACGATATCATGCCGCCAGCCTCCAAGCCGCGCATGCGGCCTGATCAAATTGCCGACCTTGTGGCGTGGGTCAAGATGGGCGCACCCGACCCTCGTTCTGGTAAACAGTCGAAAATTCTCAGTGGTGATTCCGACATCGCGCAGGCCAAACAGCACTGGTCATTCGTGCCGGTGAAAGCGCCGACGATTCCGAATAAAGACACGATGTTCAACGGCAAGCTGGCGAGCTGGGTGCAAAATCCGGTGGACGCTTTTATTCTGTCCAAAATTGAAGAGAAGGGACTGTTGCCATCGCTGCCGGCTGAACGATGGACGCTCATTCGCCGCACCTATTATGACCTGACCGGACTGCCTCCCTCATTTGAAGAGGCCAAAGCATTTATCGAAGACGAGTCGGCAGATGCCTACGAAAAGGTCGTGGATCGATTGCTGGCTTCCACTCAGTACGGCGAACGATGGGGCCGTTACTGGCTCGACGTGGCGCGATATGCCGACACCACAGGCGCCAACGGACGGCGAGGGCAGATGACCGATTACATTTATGCGTACACCTATCGCGACTGGGTGATCAACTCGCTGAACAAGGACATGCCTTATGACAAGTTTCTGGTGAACCAAATCGCGGCGGACAAGTTGCCAAAAAACGACGAGGCCGCTGCGATGGGTTTTCTGACATTGGGACGCCGCGATCGAAACCAGATGGACGTCATCGACGACCAGATCGACGTGTTGACGCGCGGCGTGATGGGAGTCTCGGTCTATTGCTCACGTTGTCATGATCACAAGTTTGATCCTATTCCCACGGCAGATTATTATTCCATGGTCGGTGTGTTCACGAGTTCCACTGAACCACCGGAAATGCAGAAGCCCGTGCTCTGGACCGATCCCGCAGCCTTGTCGGTACTCTCAAACACCAACTACGCGAACTTTCAGATGCAGCTCAAAAAGATCGAGGGCGACCGCGTCGTGTTCCATCAAAAGAGCGTTTTCGATTACGAAACTCATGCGCGGACGAACTCCTATCGGTACATGCTTTGGGACAAAATGTACAAAGATTCGAAGAAGCAATTCAAAGATCGGGGCGACGAACAAGATTTCGAGAGACAGACAAAGATGTTTGGTCTGAAGTTTGAAGTGTTTCG
The DNA here is from genome assembly GCA_945903605.1 of Akkermansia muciniphila. Classification (GTDB taxonomy): domain Bacteria; phylum Verrucomicrobiota; class Verrucomicrobiia; order Limisphaerales; family UBA1100; genus CAMDOH01. The sequence goes on along the minus strand of CAMDOH010000118.1, from coordinate 2,829 downwards.
CAACTGGCAGCGATACATGGCCAAGCAGAACACGAACGATCCTGTCTTTGCGCTGTGGTTTGCATATGGGCAATTGCCCACGAACCGGTTTGCCATCGGTGCGCAGACCATTTCCAAAACAGTTGCCGAGCGATTCGAAAAGAACACCAAGCTCAAGCCGATCAATTCGCTCGTCCTAAACATGTTTTCCAAAGTGCCGCCGCAGTCATTCTCCGAGGTGGGTGGCCGTTACCAACAGCTCCTTGAAATGGCCGATATACAATGGCGCCGTGCCTTGGCAGCACACGCACAGGAACGCGCGAAGGTCGGCAACGAAACGCTGGCCTATCCCATCTCGTTGCAGGACGCTGAGAAAAGATTCGGTCTTAAATTTGAAGGTTCGACTGAAGCTTGGGAGCAGCTCCGCATGGTCGTTTACGGTAGCGATTCGCCAGGTCAATACACGTGGGATCAGCTCAAACGGATGGACAACAACCGGCTTGAACGCGAGGACGAGCGGAAGTTCGCCGATACGATTGAAGATCTGAAAATGAATCACACCGGCTCGCCGCCGCGTGCCATGGTGCTGAACGATAGCCCCAATCTGCGCAATGAACGCATCCGTATCAAGGGCGGAAACACACTCGGGAAAGAGGTGCCGCGTCAATTCCTCGAAGTGCTATCCGGTCCGGACCGCAAACCGTACTCCAATGGCAGCGGTCGTTTGGAGATGGCCCAAGCCATCGCCAATAAGGATAACCCTCTGACCGCGCGCGTGATGGTCAATCGCATTTGGATGCATCATTTCGGCCAGGGCATCGTGCCATCGATCAACGAATTTGGCCTGCGCTCTGCCGGTGCATCGAATCAGGAATTGCTCGATTATCTGGCGTGGTACTTCGTTGAGAATGGTTGGTCGCTCAAAAAACTGCACCGCCACCTCATGCTCACGAGCACGTATCAACAATCGAGCGAGGATAATCCGCGCAACAGCCTCAAGGATTCAGGCAATGTGTTTATGCACAAGATGAGCCGTCGCCGGCTGGAGTTTGAGGCATTCCGAGACACCTTGCTGAGCGTCAGCGGAAAACTCGATACGACCTTGGGTGGTCGTCCGGTCAATCTGTCGCAGGCGCCGTATCCGTATCGTCGCACGGTTTACGGCTATGTGGATCGCCGGAATTTGGATGACATGTTTAGGACGTTTGATTTTGCGAATCCTGACTCCACAACCGCTCAACGATTCACATCCACCGTCGCGCAGCAGGCGTTGTTCATGATGAATAGCCCGATGGTCGCCGACCTCGCCAACAAGCTTGTCAACCGTCCCGAATTCAAAGCCACTCCCGGCGAACAGCAACGCATAGCGCAGATTTATCAGGTCCTTTATCAGCGGATGCCCGAGCCGATCGAGATGAAGCTGGGCGCATTATTCTTGGAGGAACAGACGGGAGAGAAAACTGTGATGACAAGTGGAGCCACTTGGCAACAGGGCTACGGCCAGTACGCTGAGTCCAGTAAACAAGTGCGATTCTACCAATTCCCATATACGGACGGGAAGGTGTATCAAGGCAGCTCGCGTCGGCCGGATCAGAATTTTGGCAATCTCCACCTCTCCGCCGATGGGGGGCATCCGGGCATTTACAACAACGTGACCGTCATTCGGCGCTGGACGGCTCCTCGCGATACGACCGTCGAGATCAACGGCAATCTCAAGCACGAGCTGTCGAAAGAACTCCAAGCGATGATCAAGACCTACAAGGAAAAAAAGATGACCCTGCCAAACTATGACGGCGTGATGGGATTCATCGTCCACACCCGTGCAGGACGCGGCGCTCAAATCTGGTCTGGCGATGCCAACGGCGGTACCGCAAATGCAAAAGCGGGTCCTGTCCCCGTGAAAAAAGGCGATACCCTCGACTTTATCGTCCACTGCAAATCGAACCATTATCAAGATCAGTTCACTTGGAATCCTTCAGTCAAAGTGACGGCTGAAGTCGCTCAGGCCACGACGCAAAAAACGGGTTCGATGATGCTCAACGAATGGATTTCATCGGAGGAATTTGCCGGACAGATTGTGAAGCCCAAGCCGCTCAATGCTTGGGAGAAGTACGTGCAAGTCCTGCTCTTATCCAACGAGCTTGCCTTCGTGGACTAGCGATCAGATCGATTCAGAAACTGGCCTGCCGAGAATCACCGAGGCGATCACAGCCTGTCGCGCGGTGATTGGATTGCCCAGCATCTTCCTTATCGCAGCCGCATCTGTGTTCACTTTGGAAATGTGAATCTTCACATCGTATTCATGTCCACTGGCTGCTTTGGCTGGATTAAGAACGGGATTTTGAGGTACAGGCGGGAGATGCTGCCGGCGAGCTTTTTTTAAGATGGGCGGGGCGAAATCAGGCTCTGCCACAGGCGGTGGCGGCATTTGAGATTGAGCATATTGTTCGATCTGCCTGATGAACTTTTCAATAAATGTTCCGCCCGCCAACTGCGATGGCGCCCCGGTAAGCAGTGGCGGAGTCCCGCCGGATCCACTGGCAAAGTTGCGGAGGAACCCGAAAATCTTTCCGAACACAAACAGAATGCCAATGATGATGAAGATCATCGTCTGGACATCCAACGCAGCGAATTGCAAAGGAAACAGCATGGCTCAATGAGCGGCGCGGTTGATCAAGAATTCTCGGTTGTTGTCGCGCCTGCTCCGCCGATGGCACTGCGCATTTGGGTGTCTGCCTGCAGGTTTTTGATGCGCTGATAATCCATGATGCCAAGATGACCTGAGCGAAATGCTTCAGCGATGGCTTGCGGGATTTGAGCTTCGGCTTCGACGAGTTTTGCGCGCATCTC
>CAMDOH010000117.1 GCA_945903605.1 Akkermansia muciniphila | reverse complement strand
ACGACCAACGCGAACCGCACCGTGGGCGAAATGCAGAATGCCGCGCTCAATCAGGTGCGCCCGCTCTTCGCGCCGTTGCGAGGCGTGTCTGCGCCGCCGCCGTTCGGTGGCGCGGCGCACACGATTCTCATCAACGTGAAGCCCGATCGCCTTCGCAGCTACGGCATCTCCGCCGATGAAGTGGTTCAGGCCATCTCCGCTGCAAATGTGCTCAGCCCATCCGGCAATCTGCTGCTCGGCGACCGTTTGCCTTTCGTGCCCGTCAACGCCGTTGTAAAAAATCCGCAGGATCTCGCCGCTGTCCCGATTCGCATTGGCGGCGCGAATGGCGGCGCGGTGTTCGTGCGCGACCTCGCGGATGTCGTGGACGGCTCAGACACCGTCACCAGTTTCGCGCTCGTGAATGGCAAGCGCACCGTTTACATGCCCGTCACCAAACGTGCCGACGCCAGCACGCTTTCGGTCGTCGAGCTGGTGAAAGCCAACCTCCCGAAGTTCAAGCAAGTGCTGCCGCCGGACATGGACGTGACTTACGAGATGGATCAATCCCCCATCGTCGAGCGCGCCATCAGCGCCCTCGTGAAAGAAGGGCTGCTCGGCGCCGCGCTGACCGGCCTGATGGTGCTGCTCTTTTTGCGCGACTGGCGCAGCGCGTTCATCGTCGTCATCAACATCCCCGTGGCGTTGCTTGCCGGAACTTTTGCGCTGTGGATGAGCGGGCAGAATATCAACCTGATGACACTCGGCGGCCTCGCACTCGCTGTCGGAATTCTTGTGGATGAAGCGACGGTCGCGATTGAAAACATTCACGTCCACCTCGCCCAGGGCCGCCCGCTCGCCCGCGCCGCGCTCGATGCCACGATGGAGACGGCCACGCCGCGACTGCTGGCGATGCTCTGCGTGCTGGCCGTGTTCATCCCCGCGTTTTTTATGCAAGGCGCAGCGAAGGCGCTCTTCACGCCGCTCGCGCTGGCCGTGGGTTTCTCGATGGTCGCCAGCTTTCTGCTGTCGAGCACGCTCGTGCCTGTGTTGAGCGTGTGGCTGCAGCGCGGACACAACGGGGGCGCAACTCACGCGGACGCATTCAAACGGCTGGCCGCCGGTTATGCTTCGTTGCTGAAGCCGCTTGTTTCTGCGCGCGGGCTGGTGCTGTTGGTTTATGTCGGACTGGTCGCTGCGGCATTTTACTTCATCGCGCCCAAGGTCGGCACGGAACTGTTTCCCAAGGTGGACGCCGGCCAGATCCAACTCCGTCTTCGCGCGTCGCCGGGCACGCCACTGGAAAAAACCGAGGCCATCGCGCTGCGCGTCCTCGAACTCATCCAGCGCGAGGCCGGCGCGGACAAAGTCGCCATGAGCATCGGCCTCGTCGGCGTTCACGCGCAGACGTATCCCATCAATCTCATTTACCAATGGAATGCCGGCACGCAGGAAGGCGTGTTGCAGGTGCAGTTCAAGAACGGCGCCGTGAGAGTAGAGCCGCTCAAAGAAAAACTCCGGGCTGTTTTCGAAGCCGAGCTGCCCGACGTGCAGGTGAGCTTTGAGCCGAGCGATATTGTTGAGCGCGTGATGAGTTTTGGCGCGCCGACGCCCATTGAAATCGCCGTGCAAGGTCAAAGCCTCGCCGTCAGCCGCGAGTTCGCCGAGAAGTTGCGCGGGCGCCTGGCGAAGATTCCTGCGCTGCGCGATCTGCAATACAGTCAGGTGCTCGATTACCCGACGCTCGACGTGAACATCAATCGCGAACGCGCGGGATTGCTGGGTGTCAAAATGGCCGACGCCACCAAATCGCTCATCGCCAGCACGGCGAGCAGTCGTTTCACCGTGCCGAATTACTGGGCCGATCCGAATTCCGGCATCGCCTTCGCCGTGCAAATCCAGGTGCCACAAGGCCGCGTCAACACGATTGAAGAATTCAAGAATACAACCATCACCACCGCTGGCGGCAAGGCCACACTGCTTCGCAACATCGCCAACATCAGCGAAGGCACCGCGCCGCAAACTTTCGAACGCTACAATCTCGCCCGCGTCGTGTCGCTCACAGCCAACATCCACGGCTCGGATCTGGGCGCTGTGTCGAAGGAGATCCGCCGCGCTCTCGCCGAAGCCGGTGCGCCACCGGCGAAGACGAGCGTTGCCGTGCGTGGCCAGATCGTGCCGATGGAAGACATGTTCAACGGCCTTCGCTCGGGACTTTTGCTCGCCATCGCAGTGGTCTTTCTGCTGCTGGCCGCTAACTTTCAGTCGGTGCGTCTGTCGCTCGTGGTAATGTCAACGGTGCCCGCCGTTCTCGCGGGAGTGGTGCTCACGTTGTGGCTCACTGGCACCACGTTGAACATCCAGAGTTTCATGGGAACCATCATGGCCGTCGGCGTGGCCGTTGCGAATGCGATTCTGCTCGTGACCTTCGCCGAGCGCGCCCGCCTTGCGGCGAATGCTTCCGCTGCGTCCGCCGCAGTGGAAGGGGCAGCCACCCGTTTGCGTCCAATCCTGATGACCAGTTGCGCGATGATGGCGGGAATGTTGCCACTTGCGCTCGGCCTCGGCGATGGCGGCGACCAAACTGCGCCGCTTGGTCGCGCAGTCCTCGGCGGACTCGCCGCTGCGACATTGGCGACGCTCTTGATTCTCCCGTCCGTCTTCGCCGTCGTCATGGCCGGCAAACACACTCGCTCCGCCAGCCTCGATCCCGACGATGCGGTCAGTCCGGAATTTGTGAATGCAGCCCAGCTTTAATCTTATGAGAATACTTCCATTGTCCGCAGTTGTTGTCGGCGCATGCGCCGCGGTCTTGATTCAGCCGATGACGACTCGCGCGCAGGCGACCGCGCCTTCGCCGGCTGCCGGTCATCCCGGGCCGCCGGTTGTTTACATCGGCACGAATGTCGTGCGCGTGGTGTCACCATTTCGTGGAGAGGTGCATCGGTTTGTGACGCAGCCCGGCACCATCCGCGCGTTTCAGCAAGCGACACTTTATGCAAAAGTACCCGGCTATTTGAAATCCATCGCCGTGGATAAAGGTGACCCTGTGAAGGCCGGCGCTGAGATTGCGCAAATTGAAATCCCAGAGTTGGCCGCTGAATTACCGCAGCATCTCGCGCTGATCAACAAGGCCAAAGCCGAGGTGGAACGCGCGCAGGCGGAGGTTGCGCGACGACAGGCCGAGGTTGCGCGCTGCGTTGCTGAAGCCAAGCGGCTCGTGGCCGAGCAGGAAAAAATCGAGACCGAACGCGAATTCGTTGACAAGGAATTTGAGCGCATTACCAAGGCGCGACAACAGACACCGGATCTCGTCACCGAACAGCAGCTCGACAAGGCCAAATCCGATCGCGCTGTGCTGGCGGCCTCGATCAACGCCGCGCGCCAAACTGTTGCTTCTGCGCAGGCGGAGCAGACGGCGGTACAGGCGTCGGTCACGGTTGCGCAGCAACTCGTCAACGTCGCTCAGGCCGACGGAGAGGTGGCCGCCGCTGCGCTCAAGCGCACGCAATCGCTTCTGAGCTACACCAACATTGTCGCGCCATTCAGCGGCATCGTCACGTCGCGCTTTGTGGATAAGGGCACGTTCATTCCCGCGGCGACATCGGGAAACGCTGCGCAGAATGCGGCGATCGTCACCGTGATGGATTTTGAGACTGTGCGCGTGCAGGTGTCGATGACGGAGCTGGAAACTTCGCTCGTCGCCAAAGGTCAGCCTGTGAAAGTCACCGTCGATGGCCTTCCCGGAAAAGTGTTCGAGGGCCAAGTCACTCGGTTCTCCGGAGCGCTCGATGAAGCGACGCGCACGATGCTCGTCGAAATCGATCTGCCGAATCCTGGGCACGCGCTGCGTCCGGGGATGTTTGCAACCGTACGCGTCGGCGTGGAGAAACACACCAACGTGGTGCTTGTGGCTTCCGAGGCGTTGGTGATGGAAAAAGCAGCCGCGTTTCTCTATCTCGTCGAGAGCGGCAAGGTGAAGAAAACGCCTGTAAAGATTGGATTCAACAACGGCGTGGTGGTGGAAATCATGTCCAGCCTTGCCGAGAATGCGACCGTGCTGCTCGTTGGGAAGCTTCCGTTGACGGACGGGCAGGTAGTGAATGCGAAGGGGGACAAATGAAGATTCTTTTGGTTCGGACTTCTTATTCCGTCGCCGCGTCACTGTGTTTCCTCGCGACAGTTTCCCTGTCCGCTGCGCAGCCGGCGACGAATTTGCCCGCGTCGCTCCCGATCGATCTTCCCACAGCGCTCCGGCTCGCTGGCGCTCAGAATCTTGATGTGCAGCTAGCGCGCGCCAAATTACGCGAGGCTCAAGCCGTGCATGATTCGGCGTTGTACCAATTCTTCCCGTGGATTTCTCCGGGCTTTGCCTATCGTCGCCACGACGGAAACATTCAGGACGTGGCAGGAAATATTACTGAAACCAGCAAGCAGCAATACACGCTGGGAGCCAATCTTCAGGCCCGACTGGAATTGGGGGAGACGTGGTACAAGGCGCTTGCCGCGAAGCAACTCGTTTCGGCTGCGGACCACGCTGCTGAAGCGCAACGGCAGGAGAGCGTCTATGCCGCCGGCACGGGATATTTTGACGTGGTCAAATTCCGCGCCACCGTTGTCGTTGCGCAGGAGGCGGTGCGCATTTCTCAGGATTATGCCGATCAGTTGCAGCGCGGCGTTGAGCTGGGACTGGTTTTCAAGGGAGATGCACTCCGTGCGCGAGGGCAGGCAGAGCGGAATCAAATCGCGGTGGAACAGGCGCGCGAACAGCAGCGCGTTGCGGCCGTCCGTCTTGCGCAGGTGCTCCGGCTGGATGCCTCGGTGGATTTGTTGCCAGTCGATAATGAATTGATTCCACTCACGCTGACCGATACCAACGCGGCGTTGGCCACGCTTGTTTTCCAAGCGCTTTCTTCCCGGCCAGAATTGAAGCAGAGCAAAGCACTCATCCTGGCCGCAGGAAAAAATCTTGAGGCTGCAACGATTGGGCCATTGATACCGAGCCTCGGTGCGCAGGCGTTTTTGGGTGGGTTGGGCGGGGGGAGAGATGGTGGCACGGGCAATTTCCGAGATAGTGAGAGCATGGCGCTCACGCTGGACTGGCGGCTTTTGGGACCGGGCGGCCTGTTGGATTCATCGCGCAAATCAATCGGCGAAGCTCAGCACGCCGCCGCCGTCATTTCCGAACAGAAGTACAAGGCGGCCATCATCGGCCAGGT
>CAMDOH010000116.1 GCA_945903605.1 Akkermansia muciniphila | reverse complement strand
AGCGCGGCGCGTTCGGGGCGTTCCTCTTTTGGGATGGAGGGATCGCGATCGGGCAAACCGACGGAGCCGAATAAAATACAGTCGCTCTGTTTGCAGAGTGCGAGCGTGGCGTCGGGCAGCGCTTTGCCGGCGGCATCGATGCCAGCCCAGCCGACGGGCGCTTCGGTGATCTGGAACGAGAGCGCAAACTTTTTCTCAATAGCGCGGAGCACTTTGATGGCTTCGCGCATCACTTCAGGCCCAATGCCGTCGCCGGCGAGCGCGGCAATTTTTAATTCGGTGCGACTCATAAAATGGGGCGCGAGAATAAGAGTCACCGGGCGCGCTGGAAAGCCAAATGCGACCTTGCAGGTTTGTGATGAGATGGGCACAAGCCGGAATATGTTGACCCGATCGGCTGGTTTTCCATAGGCTCTGCGCCGTCCACAATAAATAACGCACACATAATTATGAGCAAACATGTTCCCATGATCAGTTCTGGTACGGCAGGCCCGCTGGGCGTGCTTCATTTGCCGCGCCTCTGGCTGAAGGTTTCACTCGAAGCCGCTGGCAAATTGGCCGACGGCTATCCGGGCATCGGCCAAGGCTACGACATGATGGTGATTAACGCGCTGGGCTTGAAAGCCGAAGACGTGACGCACTACATCAAAAGCCACAAGCCGACCTATCCGCAGTTTGAAGCGTGGATCAAGCATCACCACGGCGTGAAGCTGGACAAGGCGACCGTCCACAAACTCAACGTCGCCATTCGCGGCTACATCCACTCCGACGAGACCCGTCATGGCATCCTGAAGACCAACGGCCTGCATGACGACGGCCATACGACGCACGACGCCGTGAGCCTGAACAATCTCGATGACTGGCATGAGTTTCATCATGCGGTGTTGAAGTAATCTGACCGGAAATCTTTTGCGACCGGCGCGGGGCAACCTGCGCCGGTTTTTGTTTTTATCCCCAATCGTTCCCTTGACCCTGCGTAATCGAGTTGCAAGACTCCGCCATGCACACATGCCACCTCGTCGTTCTCAGTTTCGCACTCACTCTCGGACTGGCCAACGCCGCGCCCAAACCTGCTCCCGCCCCGAAACCTGGACCCGGTCCGGGACCCGAGGCGCCCAAGGTGGACTTGGGTGACGTCGCCAAAGTGAAGACCGCGCTCGATGCGTGGGACAAGGCGAAGACCAAGTGTGGCGGCAATTACGAATACACAGTGCAATTCTCCAGCGCCTTCGGTTTCGGGCACACGACTATGGTTGTCGTAAAGAACAACAAGGTTATCGAACGCCGCTACGAAGAATTCGGCCGCAACAATCCGCCTGTGCCCGGCGCGCCGCCCAACGGCTTTGTGGAAAAGGGCGAGGCGGTGGGCAAAGACAAAAAAGGCGCACCCGCCAAGACGCTCGACGAAATCTACAAAGCCGCGCCCGACATCGCCGCCAAAGCGCTGCTGCCGCACGAGCGCCGGTACGTCATCACCAACGAAGCGGGGCTGTTGACCTCCTGTTTCACCATCGACACCCGCATCGCTGATGATGTGCCGCACAATGGCGTGTCGCTGGGCACCATCAAACTGAACGCCGTAAAGAAAACCGAGGTCGTGCCACCGGCAGGCGTGACCGCCGTGGTCATCGCTGCAGATGCGCCCGAGAATGCGCCGGCGGCTGTGGCTGTCAAAGTCCACTCCGGCCATTTCGTTTCCAACCAATACAAGCCAGCCGACGCGTTGACGTTGGCACTATTTAATACAATGGCCGAGTTCAAGGCCGCCTTTGGTGTGGCGGCATTTGGTTTGGGCCGCAACAAGCGGCTGGATTATGTGGACGAGGCCGCCTTCACCAACGGCGTGGTGGCAGCGCTCATTCATCGTGGCAACACGCCCTACCAATACGAGCTAATCGGCGAGGTGAAGAATGCCAGAGGTGTGGTCACGCTGAACTTCCGCGCCGCAGGCGAGCCCAGCCCCACGGCGACATTCGCCAGTCCATTGATTGTCTCGATGCCGCGCGCGGGCATCACTCATGTGCGCTTTGTGGAGAACGACCGCGTGCTGGGCCAAGTCGCCCTCGCGCCCGCCGCCGCAGTCGGTGCGCCGAAGGAGCCGACCCCTGCCCCTGCTCTGCCGGGCATCGGCAAAGTCCCGGTCAAAGCAGGCCGCAAACCGTTCCCGGCGCATTGGGGACAGCCGCCGCGCATCCAGACGTCGGACTTCGGCACGTTGCCCGGCGGTTATGGGCAAGGCAGCAGCACGCTGGCCGGCTGGATCAACAAGAACATGGAGGCGGATGCCAAAGACCCCAACCGCGCGAAAGCCAACCAGCCTGATGTGAAGCCCGACGTGAAGCCCGGTGTTAAACCTGATGACAAGCAGGCGGAGATTGCGCGCATCCAAATGCGCATCTTGGCGATTGAGAATCTGAAGAAGGTCGCGCGGTTCACGCAAGAAGGCTTGGCGAAAATCAATGCGGAACTGGCCGAGCTCAAAGCGCGCCTCAAACAACTGCAGGCCGAAGACCCGGCTGCGCCGGGCAAACCCGCCCCGGCCAAACCGCAGGCGCAGCGTCCGCCGGTCAGCAAGACTTTTGCCCTGCAACATTCCGCCGACAGCTATGCGCCCGGCGAATTGCTCATCGGCATGCAGGAAGGCTTGGCCAAAGCCGACGGCGAGAAAGCGCTGACCGCCGCCCTGCCCGGTCTCACCGTGCTCAAAGGCATGTTCAACAACACCATCCTGCACGTCCAATTGCCACCCACCGTCAACGTGGAGCAGGCCATGGCCGCCTTGAAAAAGGTCCAGTGCGTGCGTTACTCCGAGCTGAACGGCATCGCCTCCACCCAGCCCGTGCCGCGCGCGGTGCAATAGTTGCCGCGTCGGTAGGTTGGTTGCGCAGCGCGCACTTCACATTTTCCCTCGGCGCAAGCTGTATCCGGCTTGACCCTTCGTCCGCCACAGCCATAATCGCGCCCATGCATAAGATTCTGCCCTCCCTGCGCGTTTGTCTGGGTTCCATCGTCGCATGTGGTGTTGTGTTGACGGCCAGCGCGGCTGGCCCCACGCATACGTTCAAGAAAATCCAGCTCAGCACGGAGTTCTGGAGCGAGGGCGCGCATGTGGGCGATTTTAACAAGGACGGCAAGATGGATGTGGTCAGCGGGCCGTACTGGTACGCAGGGCCGGACTTCAAGGCGAAGCACGAGATTTATCCCGCCGCACGCCGTTCCAAAAGTACGAAGGACGGAGCGCCCGTTGAGTTCGGCGGCTACAAGGGAACGCTCGGCAGCGAGAATGAGTACTCGGATAATTTCGTCGCCTACACGCACGACTTCAACGGCGACGGCTGGACCGATTACCTCGTCATCGGTTTCCCCGGCGCGCAGACGGCGTGGTTTGAAAACCCGCAGAACAAGCCCGGCCACTGGAAGCGCCATGTCGCCGCCGAGAGCACGGATAATGAATCGCCCATGTTTGCCGATATCACCGGCGACGGCAAAGCGGAGTTGATTTTCCATACCGGCGGCCATCTAGGCTATGCCACTCCCGATCCAAAAAATCCCACGTCCAAGTGGGCCTTCCACAAAATCTCCGCCAAGGGCGGCTGGCAACGGTTCACTCACGGCATCGGCATCGGCGATGTGAATGGCGATGGCAAAACTGATTTCCTCATGAAAGAGGGTTGGTGGCAGCAGCCCGCCTCGCTCGCTGAAGATTCCGAGTGGGCTTTTCATCCCGCTTCATTTGGCGGCGGTGGCGCGCAGATGTACGCTTACGATGTGAACGCTGATGGCCGGCCCGATGTCATCACGAGTCTGGCCGCGCATGGCTACGGCTTGGCGTGGTTCGAGCAACTGGCCGATAAGGATGACAAGGGCCATCCGAAGTTCAAACAGCACACGCTCATGGGCAGCAAGCCCGAGGAGAACAAGTACGGTGTAAAATTCTCACAGCTCCACGCCATTGATCTTGTGGACATCGATGGCGACGGCCTGTTGGACATCGTCACCGGCAAACGCATCTGGGCGCACGGTCCCGGCGGCGATGCGGAGCCGAATGCGGCGGCGGTTCTCTATTGGTTCCAACTCGTGCGCGGCAAAGACAAATCGGTGGACTACATCCCGCACCTCATCGACAACAATTCAGGCATCGGCACGCAAGTGCTCGCGGCTGATTTGAACGGAGACAAACTGCCCGACATCATCGTCGGCAATAAGAACGGCACCTTCGTCCACATCCACTCTGTCACGAAGTAGCCTGAAGATCGCAGCGTCAGCGGGTGACGTTGGATCCGTGTCTTGTGGTGAGTTCGTAGGTGAAGGTCCGTTTCTCCAGCGGCTTCAACGGCAGCACCATCTTCACTTTCGTCGCGTCCACTTTCTCGTACGCCTGCTCTGTCGCCATGCTCCAGTCCCCGGTGAAGTTCCTCCGGATATCCAGCACCACTTCGATCTCTTTCGAGTTCTGGATCTCAAATTGCCAACTCTCTTTTGTCGTCCAGCCTTTCACGTTCCCAAACTGGTCAAATGCCAAATCCACTTTTCCCCAACTCATCAGCGTCGGTTTCACCATCACTTCTGCGTCGTTCCCCAATTCCATCTCCACCGTCTCTCCTATCGGGATGTACTTCACCGCTGTTCTGCCCACAAAGCTGTACAGGTTATCTTTCGTCACTGTCCGGAACGCCATCACTCCTCCGTCCGGCAAGGGTTCTTTGCCCAGCTTGGACGGCACTGCGTTGGTGAATTTGTAATATCTCATCACAATGTCGCCCCATCTCTCGCGCTCGTATTTGTAGTAGCTGGTGATCGGCACTTCAGTCGCCTTGAACGATGGCATTCGCTTGCTCCACCCATTGGCTACCGTGTCTCTTCCTTCCACTGTGTACAAAAAATATTCAGAGAGGGCTTCTTTGATGATCTCGCCGGCTTGATCCTTACCGTCCTTGGATTTCCGATCCAATTCTTCGAAATGCGCTTTCAATCGTGGGAGGCGAGACAATTCATCACTAGGCTTAGAGCCCGAACGTCTTTCCCCAAGTCGCCCCTCTTGGGCTAACTGTGCAATTCCCTCAACAAGTCTGACGACACCAACCACCAATCGAATCTGCGCGTTCTCGTAATCTTCACCGGAATGATTATTCACCCGCACACTTCCCGCCAACTGCATCTGCTTCTCCTTCTGATCCGCTTCCACCACATAGTCCGCTCCCCAACTGATCCCGCTCGTGAAATACCGAATCTCACACTTCACTTCTCCTGCCACTTCACTCGCTATCCTCCACTCCAG
>CAMDOH010000115.1 GCA_945903605.1 Akkermansia muciniphila | reverse complement strand
ATCGGCTCGCTCAAACAAGCGGGTGTGGTGGCGATCACCGATGACGGCCATTGCATTCAGAACAATGATTTGATGCGTCGTGCGCTTGAGTACGCACTGATGTTCGATCTGACTGTGATGGATCATTGCCAGGATTATTCCTTGGTGATGGACGGGGTGATGCACGAGGGTTATTGGAGCACGGTACTTGGTTTGAAAGGCTGGCCTGCCACAGGCGAAGACATGATTGTGGCGCGAAACATTCTTCTCGCCGAGCAGACGGGAGCGCGCGTCCACTGCCAGCATGTCAGCTCCGCAACAAGCGTGCGACTGATCCGAGATGCGAAGACGCGCGGAGTTTCAATTTCCGGCGAGGCTTGCCCTCATCATTTCACGCTCACGGACGCGGCCATTGCAGGCAGTGAAAAGTTTTGGGCGGAGGATGGCAAAGGAATGCAAACGCCGCTCGACGGCAAATTGCCGCATTGGCCGGCTTACGATACTCAGTTCAAAATGAATCCCCCACTCCGTTCTGCTGCCGATCGGCAGGCGGTGATTGAAGGCGTGGTGGACGGCACTTTGAACATACTTTGCAGCGACCATGCGCCGCATTGCAACTTCGAGAAGGAAGTGGAGTTCGATCACGCTCCGTTCGGCATTGTTGGTTTCGAGACGGAGCTTTCGCTTTCGCTGATGCGATTGTTTCACACGGGTCTGATCACTTTGCCCGATCTCATCAGCCGTTTCACGATTTCGCCAGCGCAGTTGCTCAAACTGGACAAAGGAACTTTGCAGGTGGGCGCTGATGCGGATGTGACCGTGTTCGATCCGAATCACGAATGGGTTTGCGACAGAAATGATACGGCGAGCAAATCCAACAACAATCCGTTTCACGACTGGACTCTCAAGGGAAAGGCCACGAGCACTATTGTGGCTGGCAAAATTGTCTGGCAACGGTGAATTGAACTGTTATTGTAAAAATAACTAAAAACCCAACCAACTCATGAAAAAGATTCTCTCACTCGCCATACTCACACTCTTGGCCATTCAGGTAACAGCAGCCGAATGGATGACGGACTTGGACAAAGCCAAGGCAATCGCCAAGAAGGAAAACAAACTCGTCTTCATCGACTTCACTGGCTCGGACTGGTGTCCGCCGTGTATCAAACTTAAAAAGGACGTATTGAGCACTGCTGAATTCGCCAAGTATGCGAAGGAGAAATTCGTTCTTGTGGAATTGGATTATCCCCGCAGCAAAGAACAGAGTGTCGAACTGAAGGCAGCCAATCGCGAGCTACAACAGCAATTCAAAATCAAGGGATTTCCCACCGTTGTGATTCTGGATGGCGAAGGCAAAGAGGTCCTCCGCAAGGTCGGTTTTGGCGGCGAAGACATTGCAGGCTATCTCAAACAATTCGAGGGATTGAAGAAATAACCCAACCTGTTGTTTCTCCCTAGCGGCGCGGCTTCGGCTGCGCCGTTTTTTTATCGCTTGACCACTTCCTCATCCGCTCTTAAGCATCCGGCGAATTTAGGATGCAAAAAGCAATTCTAGCACTTGAGGACGGAACGATTTTCCACGGACAAGCCTTTGGTGCAAATGCGAGCGCGTGCGGCGAGGTATGCTTCAATACTTCGATGACGGGTTATCAAGAGATCCTCACTGACCCTTCCTACAAAGGCCAAATCGTGTCGATGACATATCCCCTCATCGGCAATTACGGAATCAACACGCAAGATGTCGAATCATGGAAACCGCATGTGGCGGGCTTCGTCATCCGCGAACTTTCGCCGATCGTCAGCAATTGGCGCGCAGACAAATCGCTATCGCAATATCTGGAAGAAAATGGAATCCCTGGAATTCAAGGCATCGACACGCGAGCGCTCACGAAGAAGCTTCGCGTGCGCGGCGCGCTGAACGGGTTCATCAGCACGGAAAAAATATCCGACGCCGAGGCGCTCGAGCGGGCGAAAAACTGGCCCGGACTCGCTGGTGTGGACTATGTGAAAGAAGTCACCCACAAGAATCCCTTTGCGTGGGATGAGAATGACGAGCAATCCGCAGAGTTCGATTTGATTCGGGGCACACAACAAACCGTAGTGGATGCACGTCATGTTCGAAAACCGCTTCCATCGGCGGACATTCCCATTGTCGCCTACGACTTTGGAGTGAAATACAATATTTTACGCAACCTACGACAGTCGGGATTCAAGGTTCAAGTTGTCCCAGCCACAACTTCTGCGGAAGACGCGCTCAAATTCAAACCTGCTGGAATTTTTCTATCGAACGGCCCCGGCGATCCCGCTGCGCTGGGCTATGCTGTGAAGGCCGCCACTGATTTGGTGAATCACGGAATCCCAATCTTCGGGATCTGCCTGGGCCACCAGATACTCGGCCAAGCTTTTGGCGGAAAGACCTTCAAACTCAAATTCGGCCATCGCGGCGGCAATCAGCCTGTCAAAAACCTTGAAACGGGCGCGGTGGAAATCACATCGCAGAACCATGGATTTGCAGTTGACCCAGTCTCACTACCATCCGATGTGACGGTGAATCGAATCAACCTCAACGATCAAACGGTTGAGGGGATGCGGCACAAAACCAAGCCAATCTTTTCCGTCCAATATCATCCTGAAGCCAGCCCCGGCCCACACGATTCGACAGCGCTTTTTGCCGAATTCAAGCGGGCTGTATAGACATTCAAGTTAATTCTGTTGACTTCGGCAGCGCGCTAAAGTTAGGCTCGCCTAAACCTGTTGATGAGCTTGGAACTGCCGAAGGTCCATATTTTAACCGAAGGGCTACCTCTGAAGTCGTTTGACTTGAAGGAAGGGGCAAACTCCATTGGTCGCGGCGAAGACAATCTGATTCACCTTCCCGAAAGTTCGATTTCAACCAATCACGGGGTTTTCACTGTTGCCAATGGAAAGGTCACATTCAAAGACCTCGATTCCACCAACGGCAGTTTCATCGACGACAATCAAATTACAGAAGCAGAGTTGAAGCCCGGCACGGTTTTCAGACTCGGCACGATTGATTTTCAGTTGGGCGGCGCACTGGTAGAAATCGACAAGACGAAACGCGGAACCGCCCGAATCCAAGTGATGCCCACGACTGGCGAAAAAACACAGTCCATTTCGAGAACACCATCGCCATTCCAAGTCAAAGGGACTCGGGGCATCCGCCTGTACTATTATTTCATCGCTTTGATGATCGTCGCCATTGTCGGTGTTTTGGTTTGGACGATCATACTCACCAAGTAACCCTGCCCCGGCTCAGGATTCCCGACTCAATCACCGATCAATCTTGCTCGTAAGAAGTTTTGGACTCTACTGGCATTTCCGTGTTTCATCCTCACTTCGTGCTTATGAGTGAGACGCATCCCAACACATCGCAACCGGTCCCGATCGCAGACGAATCGATGGACACAAACGCTCTCATCGAGCAGCGCAAAACCAAACTGGCTTCCTTGCGATCCAAAGGCATCGACCCATTTCGCAATAAGTTTGCACCCATCGGAACCTGTGCCGAAGCACGAGCCAATTACACCGAAGGCATGGCGGTTGCGCTGGCCGGTCGCATCTCAGCGCATCGTGACATGGGCAAAAGCCAGTTCATCGACATCAAAGATCAATCCGGCCGCATTCAAGTTTACGCTCAGAAAAACACGCTCGGCGATGAGCAGTTCGACGTTTTCAAACATCTCGATCTTGGCGATTTTATCGGTGTTCGCGGCGCACTTTTCACAACTCGCACTGGCGAAATTTCAGTAAAGATTGAGTCCTTCACCATCCTCGCAAAAGCATTGCGTCCACCACCGGCGAAATGGCACGGACTGGCCGATACCGAAACACGCTATCGGCAACGATATCTGGACCTCATCGCCAACGACAACGTGAAGGATGTTTTTCTCAAGCGCAGCCAGATCATCCGCGAAATCCGCACCTTTCTGCAGAATCGCGGGTATGTGGAAGTCGAGACGCCGATGATGCAGTCCATTCCCGGAGGCGCTGCAGCACAGCCATTCGTCACCCATCACAACGCGCTCGGCTGCCAGTTTTTCCTTCGCATCGCACTTGAACTTTATCTCAAGCGACTGCTCGTCGGCGGCATTGACCGCGTCTTTGAAATCGGCCGCAACTTTCGCAACGAAGGACTTTCGCGAAAACACAATCCCGAATTCACCATGCTCGAAGCATATCAAGCATACGGTGATTACGAGACGATGATGGAATTGCTGGAATCGATGATCTGCCACGTATCAAAAACAGTATTGGGAACACTCGTCATCGAGCACAAAGATGTTGATGGCAATGTGACGAAGACCATTGATCTGACTCCGAATTGGCGACGTGCAAAGTACAAGGATCTCGTTCGCGAAAAGGCCGGACAAGATTGGTTCGATATCACGCCAGCGGAAAGACGCCGACGCGCGGTTGAAGATCTGAAACTCGCCGGAGACATCGGCACGGCTTACGAAGATACCGAGGTGACGGGCGCGGTGTTTGAGAAACTCGTCGAACCAACACTCATTCAACCGACCTTTGTCACTCATCTCCCCAAAGAATTGGTTCCGCTAGCCAAGCTCACCCCCGACGACCCTACGACTGTTGAAGTATTTGAGTGTTGCATCAATGGTCAGGAAATTGCTCCCGCTTATACCGAACAAAACGATCCCATCGAACAGAGGGAACGTCTGGAACATCAATCCGGCGGTGAACATCAAAAGTTGGATGAGGACTTTCTCGTTTCACTTGAACACGGCATGCCGCCGGCTGGTGGAATTGGAATTGGCATCGACCGACTTTGCATGATGCTGCTTGGACAGGAAAGCATCCGCGACGTGATTCTATTTCCTCAACTCCGCCCAAAAGAATGATCAGCGGCTCGACTTGGGGCGATCCATCTTAAATATTCCGTAATCGACAGGACAGCGGTATGTCGAATTGAAATTTGTTGGAGAAGCCATTCCTTCGTACTGATAAAGTCCTCCGGCGTACCAACCCAAATCTGCGCTTCCTTTAAAAATGACTGGACCGGCACTTTCCACACCGTGCAAATCCACTTTGTAAGTGAAAGTGAACGGCAAATACCAACGCGAATAATCGGCTTTGAAGTGCGCCTGCCAGATATCGTTGGTGCCTTTTGTGACGAGACAACGGAGGCGATCTGTATGGCCATTGGAGTCACTCTTCCAAATTCCTTCCCACGCACCTGTGATTCCTGCAGTCGTCGTTTGCTGCGTCACTTGATTCCAGTCGCGTTCAAACGTCGAGCAACCGACGACGAAAAACAGCGCGACGCACAGAAGTGATTTGAAATAGTTCATCTCAACGAATGTGG
>CAMDOH010000114.1 GCA_945903605.1 Akkermansia muciniphila | reverse complement strand
CGAGACTTCCACTTCAGTGCCGAAATCCAGTTCGATCCATTCAAACTTGTTCGTGCTGACGCCGGGAATCCAACTGCCCGACCAGAAATTGTGTCCTCCGTGGATCGCATCGGGTCGTCCTGTGACCTGTTCGGCACTGAACAACGAGGAATGATACCTGTGCAAATTACCCAGGCTCGCCTCATTGATGGATCGACTCATCAGGACGGACTTCATTCCGTTTCGGTCGAATGAAGGTCGGTTGGCTTCGAAGGATCCTCTTCCTCCGCCTGCGACACTGACAACGATTCCGCTCGAACCGCTCATATCCAACGGCGGTTGTGGAATGGAAACGGTCATGCGGCTGGCGGGGCCGATCTCAATCATACGCGACAATTGGGAAATCGAGTCGCCGCTACCAAAAGCGCTTTTGGGAAGCGACAGTGTGACCTTGTGAGTTTTGGAGGGAGATTTGTTTTCGACGAGAAAACGATGATCCGTGTAGCCGCGATGCGTGTTGCCCGGATTGGCAGGAAGCGTGTTGACCTCGATGTCGCCCAGCTTCGTGCCCGCAGCCATCACCGCGCACGCAAGCGTCAGCACAGCGATCGTGCCATGCCGCAGCGGCCGAATTGTGCGCAGTTCAATCATGCCGTCGCCAGTCGGACATCCGGTGGCAGGTTCAACCCGGTTTCATCCACCTTGTGCAACAAGTCATCGATGAGCTTGAACGTCGTCACCCGGTCGAACCGCGCTTGATAATTGAGGATGATCCGGTGATTGAGCACGGCACTGGCCACGGCTTTCACATCTTCAAATCCCGCCGTGGGTCGTCCGTCGAGCAACGCATGCGCGCGCGAAGATTCGGCGATGGCGATGGCAGCGCGAGGCGAGGCGCCGTAGGTCACATATTTTTTCACCTGCTCCGTTGCTTCCTGATTTTGCGAATGCGTGGCGGCGACGAGTCGGGCGATGTATCGGGCCACTGGCTTTGGTAGATAAATCGCGTCCATCGCGGCGAACAGTCGATCGAGATCGACTGGCTCCAATTGCCAGGTCGGTTCGGGCAAGTCACCTCGGCGACGCTCGGCAATGATGTCGTGCAGCACACCGGCGTCGACTTGATCAAAAATGAGCCGGAATAAAAAACGGTCGAGCTGCGCCTCGGGCAACGGATAGGTGCCTTCGAGTTCGATTGGGTTTTGGCTGGCGAGAACGAAGAAGGGCGCGGGTAATTTGCGCGTGGTTCCGAGCAGCGTGACCGACCGTTCCTGCATCGCCTCGAGCATGGCCGACTGGGTTTTCGGCGAGGCGCGATTGATTTCGTCGGCCAACAGGATTTGCGTGAAGATGGGGCCGGGCTGAAAAATCAATTCACGATTGCCCGCAGAAGTTTCCTGCAGGATGTGCGTGCCGAGAACGTCGCCGGGCATCAAGTCGGGCGTGAACTGGATCCGCTTGAATTCCAGTTTCATGATCCTGCCGATGGTGCGGACGAGCGCGGTTTTGCCGAGACCGGGAAGTCCTTCGAGCAATACATGGCCGCGACTGAGCAGACCGGTCAGCACCATCCGATGCAGATCGCGTCTGCCGAGCAGAATGCGGTCGAGTTGTTCAAGGACTTGCGAGGCGAGGGAATTGGCAAAGCGGAGCTGCTCGGGTGACAACAGTCCTTGAGGGTTGCTCATGGGGTTGATGATAACGGCCAACGCCAAGTTGACCAAGGAAAACAAGGCGCCATCGCGCCCGTTTTATGGTTCGCGCTTGAAATAGCGCTGGATGGCTGGCCGATGCGATGGAAGCAGTCGATGCGATTGCGCCGCGCCGCCGCCTGCTGTGGACGAGTTGAGTGAGCCGGTGGTGACATTGGCATTTTCGCCAGTGACCTCCGGCGCAGTTTTCGTGATCTGCAATAATTTCGAGTCTTTGATGGAGCCGGTGAGGGGAAGTTTCTCCTCCTTGAATTTCACATTGTCCTCGTTCGAGGGTGCTCCCAAAAACAAGGGGGCGTGGCCGGGGCCTCGATTCACTCCACCGCGACCTGCCATCATCCGCGCAATTTCTTCGGCGATCTGATCGGGATTGAACCCTTCTGCGGCGAGGAAGCGTTCAAGTTCTTCCATGTTCATTCCTGGCTCAAAGGGTCCAAGCATTTCCGGCCCGATCATCCCGCCTTCGCAAAGTTCCTTGAGCATTTCTTTCAAAGCCTGCTGTTCTTTGGCCAAGTCTTTGAGCAGTCCCTTGAGTTTTTCGGGGTCGATGTTGCCGCCCTTCAATTGTTCGAGCAGTTCCGCCAGCGCTGGGTTTTTCAGCATTCCTTCTTCCAGTCCGGCATCGTCGCCGAGCTTGCCCATTTCCTTCATCAATTCCTTGGCGGTGTCGCCTCCTTTTTTTTCCGCAGGTAAATGATCGACGGCTTTGCCGATGGCCTCGGCTGCTGCGAGCGCTTTGGCTTCAGCCACATTTTCCTGCGCGGCTTGTTTGGCGAGGTTCTGATTGGATTGCTTGAGGTGATCAAGCGCTTCCCACGTTTTCGCAGGATTGCTGCCGGCGGCCTCCTTCTCCAATTTCCGCGTTTCATCAATCAGCGCTTTGGCTTTGTCTTCGGTCAACAGGCCGTGTTCCTTGAGGATCTCAATTTGCTGGACGATTTGTTTCACTTCAGCGGCGACATCCAGTGGCTGTTGCGCAAGAAGCTGCGTGAATCGGTCGGGTAACAAAAGTGTGATGCTGAAAAACACGATCGCCGCACCGAGCAATCCCAACGTGCGGCCTCCTTGCCAGCGGAGCGGCGGAGTCCGGCCGGTAGTCGGCGTGGATTGCGCCCAGTTTCCCAGTGGTAATTCCGCCGAGGCCATCACCACGCCACCGCAACGGTTGTACAAATCATACATCGCGCGGACGGCTGCGGAGTCAGGCCGGCGTTTGGCCGCTCGCCAACCAGCGAAAACAGAGGCGATCAATAATCCGGTGATCAACACCCACCAATAGGAATGAACCAAGGAATCTGACAGTTGGCCAAAGCTGCGCGACAGCAACACGGCAATCCCAAGCAGGAAAAGCCACAGGGCCGAGACTCGCAGCCATGATCGCAAAAAGGCGAAGGTCACTACGCGGCGCGAGAAAGATTGGATTTCGCGGTCAGCCAAATTCATATCCGTGTGCCCAACATAGCCGCCGGGCTGGAATAATCAAGTTGCGTGGTGGGTAAAGTTATTTTGACTCCGATGCCCAGTGGCGATAACCTTTTGGTGAGTGGAGGAATCAACGATGATCAAGCCAGCGTCATTGGGAACGAGATTTTTCTGCATCCATTTGCTGTAAACTGCGTCTAACCAGAGGCAAAACAATTATGACCACGCGCAAACGTAGGCTTCTTTGGATTTTGGCCGTCTTGTTGCTCTTCGTCGGCCTCTCGGCGATTTGGTGGTACCCGCGTTGGTTGCGCGGCCCTGAGTTGTTCTCCGACCTCCCGCAGGCACAGACGCCTGCAACATTTCCACAGCAGAATCTGGCCAAGCGATTTCGCTGGGTGAAACTGGAAGACTCCGCGCTCAAACACATGGAAAAGCCGGGTAACCGCGTTCATCTGAGTCTCTTTCCGGACGATCAACACATCTCTGTCACCGACTACGCGCGCACTCATTGGAATGAGACACACTCTTCGGTTGGCCGCATCAACGATGATATGGACACCATGTTCGTCCTGTCTCGAGCTGACGGTGTGCGGATGGGTTCAGTGACACTTAATGACGGACGCCAGTTTCTCATCAGCCACGTCACCGATGGCAAGTACGTGATTCTCGAAGTGGATCCTTCCAAAAACGGGCCGTGCGGCAATTGCGCCGAATCACACAAGTCGACCGAACCGGGGCGTCAAGCCGAAGGCAGCACGCCGATCAAAACCACTTCACAATCTGAGCCTGCTGTGTTGAGTCCTGTTGCAAAGACTGATTGCCAGCACCCGTTAGATTCATTGGCACAGGCCAAAGTGGACATGGTCGAGAAGATTGATTTCGCGCAAGGAAAGCAGAAGACAGTCAGCCGATTCGGCTCCTCACCCATGATGGCCACGCTCGGTTTGCCTGCCACCCCGCAGTTGGCTGCTTCTTACGGACTTTGGGGTCGCGGCGGAAACCGACGCCAAACAATGGGGCCGTCCAGCCCCGGGCTGTTGCATTTTCAACGTTCGGGCAACACGGAATACATCGACATTTTTTTCTTTTACACCGGAGCACTCGCCGGAGTAGCGAATGCCACGAACGTGCCCGCTGCAATGCTGACCTCTATTCGCGCCAACATCACCCTGATGCTGGACATGCAGAATGACATTTTTCTGCAATGCGGCATGCCCTTTGTCGTGCGACAAGCTGGCAACGCAACACTGGCGCGCGCGCGAATGTTCGGCGGGAGTGACATCAAACTCACCGACATGAATCCAATTAATTTCAACCACAACGCACAATCTTATCCGGATACACCCTTTACCGTTCTCACTATTGGTGGAGTGCCAGCAAACAAGGCCCCTACTTGGGCTCAAGTGACAGCCCCAGCCTATGTAAATATGACTGGAGCAGATCCCAACACATGGACTGTGTGGCAAACCAATGGGCTTGGGCAAGCATTCCCAGCCATTGGCATCTATGAACCTGTCTTCACCAACGTCATTTCGACAGACAACATAGGCTATTTGAGTTGGCTGGGCAGCAACAACAACAGCGCGGTCTTCGGGGATCAATTTTGGGGAACAGGAAACTTTCGTGATCTAAATGGTGATCTTAGACCTCATCCCTTTTTCAATTTTGCTGAAGGTACCGTGCAGTGGAGATTGCAGCCTGGAAATGCCTGGATCGACGTCAACAATGCTGTTCAGCCACCCAATCCGTATTATCCGCGCGCCAATGTAGGTGCTGTAGTCTCCAACTTGACCATCGGTGTCGGCCCCATTGATCACCCCGATGCCAATCATGCGATTCGTTGTCAACCTTCAGCTACAGGATTAACACCCCCCGTTGGTGTGGGTACTCTAGGGGCATTTAATTGGCCCAATTATTATCCAGCCACATATATGTCAACTGTCTTTGGGTCGTTCACGACCAATATCGTTGTTGGTGGAACCCCGATGGCCGGAGTAGTTTTAAGTCAGGATCGATTGTTCCGATACGATCTTGGATTCGACGATGTGCGAAGTGTATTTTTGCCAGGCGTCACCGGCGATCCCATAGTCGATCCCGACGCTAATGGAATTGTGATTTTCGATGGCTTGGCAGCTCCCGCTTTCACAAACGCACTCAATCTATTGGGCTACCAATTGGGAGCGGGCGATGCCCACGGGAATATCTTCGATCCAATGTTTGGGCTGACCAATGGCGGCTTGGGGATTCCCGGTCAGCTTTCGGCCGTGAGCAGTGT
>CAMDOH010000113.1 GCA_945903605.1 Akkermansia muciniphila | reverse complement strand
TGGTCACGCGGGAAACGCGCGCCCGTTATTTAACAGATGTCGGCGCGGGCTTTTGGTACACGCGCACGTAATCGACCTGCAGGCTCTGTGGAAATACCGTTTGCTTGTCGGGCGGGCCGGGCCACTGGCCGCCGACCGCGAGATTGATGATAAGGAAGAATGGTTGATCAAACGGCGCGGGGAACTCGCCGCTTTCGCTGCGCCACTCGCGTTGCTTCGCGTATTCCTTCCCATCCAGATACCAACGGAACTCATCGCGATCCCACTCAATCGCGAACACGTGAAAGTCATCGGCGAAGGTTCCCTTCGGCAGCGTGTGCGCTTTTGTGGCCTGCTGATTCTTCGGCCAGCGCCCGCCGAAATGCAGCGTCGCATGGAGCTTGTTCGGCTCGTGACCGACCATCTCGATGATGTCGATCTCGCCGCTGGACGCCCAACCGCCGTATTTCTCCTCGCTCGGCAACATCCACACGGCGGGCCACAGACCGCGCCCCGTCGGCAGTTTCGCGCGCACTTCCACGCGGCAATACTTCCAGTCAGCGCGGTGTTTGGTGCGGATACGGCCGGAGGTGAAATCCTTGCGCACACCAGCCTGATTGAACGCCTCGCGATGAGCCTCGATGACAAGGTGGCCGTCCTTCACGCGGACGTTCTGCGGCCGGTCCACGTAATATTGCAGCTCGTTGTTGCCGCCGCCGTGACCGTTCTCCTCCACAGCCCACTTGGTGAAATCCAGCTTCGCGCCGTCGAATTCATCAGACCAGACGAGCTTCCACGGCTCGGCAGCGGTCAACATTTGCGAAACGAAAATGAACGCACACGCGACCCAACGTTTCCGTGCGGCAAACATGGCTAACGGATTTTCGGCAGGAGGTAGCTGAGCAGTTCTGCGATGGGCAATCGTTCCTGCCGGCCATCGTCGCGGTGGCGAAGGGTGACGGTGTTGAGCAATTCAGGTTTCTCGCCGAGCGAATCAAAATCAATCGTGATGCAGAAGGGCGTGCCGGCTTCGTCCTGTCGCGCATAACGGCGGCCGATGGAGCCGGCCTCGTCGTAGTACGTGTTCATCTGGGTGCGCAAGAGTGCAAAAACTTCCTGTGCCTTTTTCACCAGCTCCGGCTTGTTCTTCAAGAGCGGCAGCACGGCGACCTTGATGGGCGCAACGCGCGGATGGAAACGCATGATGACGCGCGTCTCGCTTTTGCCTTTGTCATCGGTGTCCGTCACCTCGCTGTACGCATGCGTGATGAGGCCGAGGATGAGGCGGTCCACACCGGCGCTTGGCTCGATGACGTGGGCAATGTACTGGCCCTTGGCGAGTCCGTCGGCATCGGCGGTGGCTTCGGTCGTGGCCACTTCCGGCTCGACGCCCATTTTCACCAGATACTTTTTGCGCGCCTCATAATAGCGTTTCCACAACTCGTCCTGTTTCTCTTTCGTGAGTTTGGTCCACGCGGTGCGCAGTGTTTCGTCAAACACGCCCATGGGTTTTCCGGACGCGCGTGCGTGCTGGCTCAGATCAAAATCACCGCGCGCGGCGATGCCCTCCAACTCCTGCGTGCCGAACGGGAACTTGAAAAGAATGTCCACGCAGGCGCGGGCGTAGTGCGCCAGCTCTTCGGGCTTCTGCCAGTATTCCTCAAGCGTCGTGCGCGGCAGGCCGATGCCCTCGTAGAATTTGATGCGTTCCTCGACCCAATACTGGTGCCACAATTGCCAGCCCCAATCGGCCTGCGGCTCGCCGGGATGGCCCGGCGCTTGCGGGACAGCGACGGTGCCCGAGAGCGCTTCGACCGCTTCGTCGGGCTTGATGAAAAACTCCAGCTCCATCTGCTCGAACTCGCGGCTGCGGAAAGTGTAGTTTCGCGGCGTGACCTCGTTGCGAAACGCCTTGCCCATTTGCGCGATGCCAAAGGGCACACGCTGGCGGCTGGTCTCCATCACGTTTTTGAATTGGACAAAAATCGCCTGCGCCGTCTCCGGCCGCAGATAGCAGAGATTGTCATCCGACTCCACCGGCCCGTAATGCGTCTTGAACATCAAGTTGAACGGGCGCGGCGCCGTCAGTTCCCCGCCGCAATGCGGACACGGCGTGACCAATCCTGTCTGACGGAACTGCTCGGTGGCCAAGTACTGATAAAGTTCCTTCGTCTCCAGCGGCGCGGGATTCTGTTGCACGCGCTCGGCCAGCCAGCTCAGCGTCGTTTCGGGATTGCGCACGAGCGCAAGATTCGGCGCGACACGCTGACCTTTGCCCTTCGCCCATCCCAGCAATCGCGCGCTGTCCACATGGCCGCCGGGACACAGCTCTGCGATGGCCTGCGCCCACGCGTTCTCTGGCAACTGCTCCCAAACCTGATCCGCGCGCACCAACTTTTTGCAATGCCGACACGTGCTCATCGGATCACTAAACGTGTCCACATGTCCCGATGCCTTCCAGATCTGCGGGTGCATGATGATGGTCGCCTCAAGACCCGCCACGTCATCGCGCAGTCGCGTCATCGACGTCCACCACAGCTCCTTCACGTTGCGCTTAAGCTCCGCGCCGAGTGGACCGTAATCCCAAAAGCCATTGATGCCGCCATAGATTTCCGATGATTGAAAAATGAACCCTCGGCGTTTGCAGAGAGAGACGATCTTCTCCATCAACTCGGTTGCTTTCGGTTCGGCCATAGAGAGCGCATCCAACTGCAACCCACGGTCAAGTGTCAAGGATAGCCGACAAGCCGGTTTCAACGCAAAACCGCCGGGGTTTCCCCCGACGGTTCGTTTGGTTTTTCATAAGACCCTTGATTATGGATTGGTTAATGGCGGGGCAGAGGGCACCTCATTGCGGGTAAGGCCTGTGCGACGCTCTTCTAGGGTCACGAATCCCATGGCTCGGTAGATGGGCGAGTTGGGACCGCCGACTTCGGCGCGTACTGCATTGACCAGACGATCCATAAACGCGAGCGCTTCGTTGTCTACCTCGGTGCGACTGGCTATCAAGCCAGTATAGGTGGAATCTGCCACTGCAAGCTGCTCGCGAACCGCCTTGACGGGCGCGAGTATCACTGCGGCTTCGGCCACTGTGCATCCGAGGAACTTTTTGTCGGCTGCATGGGTCTGCCAGGCCAATAAGAATTGATCAATTTTTAATGCTATACTTTGAGTATTCATTTCATATTCCGTTAAGTTCATGGTGGGGTTCCGTGCTAAAACAGAGAGGGTCGACCAAACCGCCCTTCTCCCCTCTTTTTAGTTCACCACTTATCTCAAATAACATCATACAAAAAACTTCACCAAATGTCAAGCCTTTTATAGCCAAACACACACTGGTTATTAGATATTTATATCATTTTAATTCTTTTTTAATCGGGGTCTCAATTTGAACCCTGAAAACCGCCCCAACTGATAGGTGATCTGGCAATCTGTAAATGAGTCAAACTGTCCCTATTCTGAGTAAAACTCGAGGGTTAGAAGCTTTGACTCGAGGGTTAGAAGCTTTGACTCGAGGGTTAGAAGCCTTGACTCGAGGGTTAGAAGCCTTGACTCGAGGGTTAGAAGCCTTGACTCGAGGGTTGGAGGCTTTGACTCGAGGGTTGGAGGCTTTGACTCGAGGGTAAGAAGCCTTGACTCGAGGGTAAGAAGCCTTGACTCGAGGGTGAGAGGCCTCTACAAGGGGGTCGGAGGCTTTCACTTTCGAGTTAACATTTTTAACTCATTAGTTTAGAACCCAATGCTGATAATACTGAGATAATAACCCATAATGATTCTATTGCGGAAAATAGTCTGGAAAGTGTATTTTGATAAATAACTGCGATTGTTTGTTAGATTCAGACTTCGAGAAGCGTATTAACTATGGAGCAATGGGTGTACGGCTATTGGGAAGAATCATGACTGATAAGGGCTATAATCAACGAAGCGTTGTCTGAGTTCACGCAATCGTAACCGGATCGACATCAGTTTTTCATTCAACCAGCAGATAGAACTCAAACGATTAATAGTTGTCATGGACTTGCATATCAAAAAAGGTGAGCAACAATTCGGGCCGTACTCGCGCGACCAAATTGTTTCGTTCTTGGAGATCGGATTCATCAAACTCAGTAACCTTGCTTCTATCGATGGCGTCAATGGGTGGGCCAAGCTGAGTGAAATGGAAGAATTTGCGAAAATATTGGCGCCGGCACCGGCTCCAAACGTCATTACTTCCGATAATCCAGCGGATCCAAACCTTGTAAAAAAGAAGACGCCGCGAAATTAATCCGAGATTTTTTATGGAAAACAATCAAGTGAATCAGATGAATCCAGATCAAGAATGCGCTGGCTGGATTTTGGCCTGTCGTATTATTGGTGCGTCGTTGGTCGCCATTGCGCTGTCCTGCGCTGTGGGCGGGATTGTTCAATTGGGGGAGCCTGGCGAAAAGACCTCTGCGAAAATTGCCTTTGCGCTTTCCCTGTTGTGCAGTTCGGCGAGTTTTGGGCTGTTCCTGCTGGCCTATATCATCAGCCTGCTCTCCGGAGTGCGGCATTGCCTCGAGAAGATCGAGAGAGCGCTCCCGAACGCGGAGCATGTTGGCGAAGCGTCCTTCATGACTAAAGCTCCCAGCCGCCGTCCTACGTCGATGCTGTTCTGAGCATGTTCTGAGCACGGCCAGAACGGACTGAGGCAGCGCTTAGCAACAGCGGCGGATGGATCGGTACCGTTCCTCGGTCATCTTGGCGTACAATTTCGCGTCGCGCTCGGTGGCGATCATCTTCTGATGGCAATCGCATTCCAAAGGGGCGCTGATGCGGGCGCGTTCAAAATCGGCTTCGCCGGTGAGTTCCTTGGCCAATGAAAGTGTGAGAGTGATGAGGCTCACGATATGCAGCGGCTTGGATTCGGCCACGGCATAATCCGGCAGCCAGACCGGATCGCTTTCGCTGAGTTGAGCCAGCCGCTTTCGGGCCAGCAACAGAATCCATTCGCGCACGCTCAAGAACACGATGCAGACGACGAGCGAAAGGAAGAGGCCGGTGACCCATGCGTCCACAAGATTATTGAACCGCAGAGTGCGATTGCTCTTCGCCGCTTTCTGTGCGGCGGCCAGAGCGGGGGCATTGCCTCCGGTGCGCGCGATGTCCACCGCCTTCACCAGCGCGGGCAACTTGGCATCCAGCGCCTTCACTTGGGCGAGGAAGCCGATACGCGGATCGCTGTGGGCAATCTTTTGCGCACCCGCCGTGCCGGTGACCGAGAGCAGCCAGAGCAGGGGAATCAGCGTGATGAGTGCGAACGCTACGCGCGGTTTCTCCAGCTTCAACTGCATTTTCAGGATCACCGTGGTAGCCAGACACAGAGCGATGCTGGCCAGAAGTTGATTGGCGATGCCGAAGATGGGCCAGAGCGCTTTCACACCGCCATCGGGATCGCGCACGCCGGCGATCAGAAAAAATCCCCAGCCGCCC
>CAMDOH010000112.1 GCA_945903605.1 Akkermansia muciniphila | reverse complement strand
CTCGGCGAGCATCTTTTTCTCAACAACAGCGACAACGTCCGCGCCTTCATCCGCCGCAAAAAAGGCAATCTCGCCGACACCATCAACCTCTCGACCGAGCCGTGGGAATCACGCGTGGACCGGATGTTCCTCACCGTGCTCACGCGCTTACCGAAGGAAATCGAGCGCGAGAAATTCGTGGCCTATCTGAAGAGCGATCCCAAACCCGAGAATCTCGTGGAGGAGGCGATTTGGGTTTTGATGAACATGAGCGAGTTTCGGTTCAACCATTGAATACAGGAGAGCGCAAATGAACGGCCAATGTCCCAAGCATGAACATCTCTCGCGGCGCGCGCTGCTCAAAGGTGCACTCGCCACCACCGCCGGTGCGGCGGTCGCAAATTGGGGCGGGCTGTTTCATTCGCAATCCATCGCCGCCGAGGCGAACAAGCGCGGCAAGCGTTGCATTCTGCTTTGGATGAATGGCGGCGCGAGCCAGATTGATACCTTTGACATGAAGCCCGGCCGCGCCAGTGCGGCCAGTCATCGGCAACAGCACCCACCGCCCCCGCCATCAACACCGGCCAGAAGATGCAACGTCGCAACACGCCATGGAGCGTACCCGCCACCCCTGATTTGGGGAGCCAAAACCTTGACGCATCCATCTGGACGCTGCGGGTCGCCGCACAAGCATTTCCTCGGCCAACGGCAATGTGGATAAATCTGTGAATGACGCGGCGCCGTCACCATGCGACTATTGCAACGCCTTGGTTTTTCTGTTATTTATGACTGGCCAAAGCGGCGCGCCCGCTGGGAATAAGCTCTCTATAACGCCCTGAGCAATAATTGATTAAGTTCGAATGGAAACTGGTTGCGCCGTGTATCCGGTTCTGTCCGGCCTCAATAATCAGGGGCGCGCGATGGCTGCGCTGGTTGCGCCGTGAGATGTTATGGCAAGAACGCGCCGGAAGCCGACTATGAATAAGCGAACGAAGCCCAAGGATCCGCGGTACATCAACCGCGAGTTGAGTTGGTTGGAGTTCAACCAGCGCGTGATTGCCGAGGCGATGGATTCCAAGAATCCGCTTTTGGAACGGGTGAAGTTTTTTTGCATCGCCAATTCCAACCTCGACGAGTTCTTCGAGGTGCGCGTCGCCGGGTTGAAGCAGCAGATTGAGAGCGATGTGGTCGAGCGCGGCATTGATGGGCGCACCGCCACGGAGACTTTTCAGGCGGTCACGGCGCGGACGCGCACGATGTTCCAGAATCTGTCCGCGTGTTGGCGCAACGAGCTGAAGCCGGCGCTGGCCAAGCGCGGGTTCCATTTCCGGCGCATCGAGGATTTGAAGCCCGATGATCTGGTGTGGGTGAAACGGTTTTATCGCCAGAACGTGCGCCCGGTGCTGACGCCGTTGGCCGTGGAGCCGACCAAAGCCTTCCCCCTCATCCTCAACAAATCGCTCAACCTCATCGTGCGCGTGGAGAAGAAGCGTGCCCGCACGACCGAGCAACGCCTGTGCATCGTGCAAGTGCCGCGCGTCCTGCCGCGACTGGTCCCGCTGCCGCGCGCGGAGCCGGGCCACGAGTATGTTTTTCTCGCCGACATCATCTCGCATTTTGTGGCGGACCTTTTTCCGGGCACGACCGTGCTCAGCGCTTGGTGTTTTCGCGTCACGCGCAATGGCGAGTTGTACGTGGATGAGGACGACGCCGAGAGCCTCCTGCAAGCGGTGGAAAACGAGCTGCGCAATCGCCGTCGCGGCAACGCCGTGCGCCTGGAGATGGATCAATACTGCCCCGACGATTTGGTGAGAGAGCTTCAGGAAAAACTGGATGTCACCGACGCCGATGTGTACCGCATCAACGGCCCGGTCAATCCTGTCCATCTCAACACTATTTGCTTGGGCGACCACTCGCCGGAACTGCGCGACCCGCCTTTCATCGCGCCGGTGCCGCCGGCATTTCGCGGGCGCACCGATCTCTTCGAGGTCATCCGCCAGCAGGACGTGCTGGTGCATCACCCGTTTGAGAATTTCGATTGCGTCGTGGATTTTCTCAACCAAGCCGCCGCCGACCCCAAGGTGCTGGCCATTAAACAAACCCTGTACCGCACCGGCGGCGACCGTCGCGTGGTGGGTGCGCTCATGCGCGCGGCGCAGAATGGCAAGCAAGTCACCGCAGTGCTGGAACTGCAGGCGCGTTTTGACGAGGCCAACAACATCCGCTGGGCGCGCGAGTTGGAAGAGGTCGGCGCGCATGTGTCCTACGGACTGTTCGGCTACAAGATCCACGCCAAGCTGTGCCTCGTCATCCGGCAAGAGGAGGAGGGACTGCGCCGTTACCTGCATCTCTCCACGGGCAATTACAATCCCACCACCGCGCGGTTTTACACCGACCTCGGCCTATTCACCTGCCGCCCCGATTTTGGCGAGGACGCCGCCGCGCTGTTTAATCTGCTCACCGGCTTCTGCCAATTCCAAGGCACGCGCAAGCTGATCGTGGCGCCGTTTGATTTCCATCGGCGCATCGTGGATCTCATTCGGCAGGAGACGCGGCACGCGCGCGAAGGCAACCCCGCGCGCATCATCGCCAAGATGAATTCGCTGGAGAACCGTCCGGTGATTGACGCCCTCTACGACGCCAGCAAGGCCGGCGTGAAGATTGATCTTATCGTGCGCGGCATTTGCTGCCTGCGCGCGGGCGTGCCGGGATTGAGCGACAACATCACCGTGCGCAGCATCGTGGATCGCTTCCTGGAGCACAGCCGGGTTTTCCATTTTGAAAACAGCGGCGCCCCGCAACTTTTCCTGAGCAGCGGCGATTGGATGAGCCGCAATTTTGAGAAGCGCATCGAGGTGGCTTTCCCCGTCGAAGACCCCGCGCTGCGCCAGCGCATCACCCAAGAAATTCTGCCGGCTTATCTGTCCGACAACATCAAGTCGCGGTCGCTGCTGGCCGACAACTCGTACAGCCGCAGTCAGTCTGTCGAAGGCGAAAAGCCATTTCGCAGCCAGTCCGAATTGATCAACCGCGCGCGCCCGGAATTCAAGCCGGTCAAAGGCAGTGCTCACGAAATCCTGTCGCTGCGCGCCGCCGAAAAGCCCGCCGAAGAATTGCCCGCGCCGATTGCCGCAGCGGCCCGCTAAGCGGACACTTGGCTGCGCGCCCACACTGCTGCACCGGTGATGCCGCCGGCGTCGCCCATCTTGCTGGTGACAATCTTCACGCCCGTCAACGTGCCGGGCAACACATGCTGCGCCGCCGTCTTGCGGATGATCGGCAGCATCGGCTCTTTTAACGCCTCCATCACGCCGCCGCCGAGCACCACGTACTCCGGCCCAAACGCGCTGATCAGACTGGCCACGGCCAGCCCCACATCCTGCGCCACCTCGCGCACGACGCGGCGCACCAGCGCGTCGCGATCATCCCACGCCTGGAGAAGATGCCGACTGCGCAGCCCTTGCAACCGGCGCCCCAGCTCGGTGGTCAGCACCGTCTTGCCGCCCTTGGCGATTTCCCGGCACAACCGCCAGTGCATTCCTTTGCGGCTGGCCAACGTTTCAAAAGTGCCGCGAATGCCAAACCCCGTCTTGGGGCGGGTGCGATCGAGGATGAGCAGCCCGAACTCGCCCGCGCCTTGCGTGAACCCCACGTGCAATTTGCCATCAATGATGATGCCGCCACCGATGCCCGTGCCTAAAAAAACGCCCAGCAGATGGCGCGGCCGCCCTTTGAATTCCACCGTGTGCACGCCCAGCGCGAACAGGTTGCAGTCGTTGTCCGCGAACACCGGCCGGCGCAACCGCCGCTTCATGATCTGGATGATGGGCAGATCGGTCCAACCCAGATTAGTCGCGCACACCACGCGCCCGCGCCGCACCACGCCCGGCACGCCCAACCCCACCGCGCGCACATCCGCCATGCGCAGCCCCTGTTCGGCCACGACCTCGCGCACACTGCTTTCGATCCGATCCAGCACCGCCTCGGCGCCTTCCTCCGCGCGCGTCTTCATCTTCACCGCCCCCAGAAGTTTCAGCGAGGCGTCAAACACCCCGGTGAGAATCTTCGTGCCGCCCACATCCACGCCCACATAGAACGGTTTTGCTTTCGCGCCGCGCATCTTCGATCAATTCAACTGCGGGCCTGTGGCTGCGCCAACGGAAACTTGTTCGCAGCGACTGCCGCGACGGGCTTCGCAAAAAAGAAAGCCTGCCGATGAGCGGCAGGCAGATTGACTGCGGGAAGCGCGGGAAGGTTCGCCCTATTTCTTCTCTTCCTTCTTGGGCGCACCCGCCGGCGTGGGCGCTTCAAAGCTGGCCACCACCTGCGCATTGGCCAGCGTCCATACGCGCAACGTGCTGTCTTGCCCGCCGGCGACCACGAACTGCGCGTCCGGTGTGGCTGCGCAGGCGTACATGTAATCGGTGCCGCCGGCAAAGCTGCGGACGTCGTTGAGGTTGGAGGCGTTGATCAGGCGCACGGTTTTATCACCCGCCGCCACCACCGCTTGGTCGGTGAAACCCACGTAGCAGATGGCCGTGACTTCCTTGCCGAAATTGACGCGCTGGCCCACACGCTCCCCGATCTCGAAGTTCCAATGCCGCACGCTCTTGTCGGCACCCGTGCTGATGATCTGCCGCCCGTGCGGATGCCACGCCACACCCAGCGCGTGGTGCGTGTGCCCCTCAAAAGACTTGGCCACCTTGCCCGTGGTCAGGTCGGTGACTTTGACGAACTTGTCCGCGCTGGCCGAGGCCATGTATTTGCCGTCGCGAGAGAACTCCAGTCCCAGCACCGCATCGCTATGCACCTCGGTCGATCGTCGCGAACGAACTCTTTCTGACAAAGTGAACTGAACTTTTTATGACCACTCCTCAACGCTTCTCACGCCGCACGTTCCTTCGCAGTGCCGGCGTCACGCTCGCGCTGCCGCTGCTGGAATCTATGGTGCCGTTGCGCGCACAGGCCGAAGCACAGCCGCCCCGCCGGTTGATCTGCATCAACACCACGCTCGGGCTGCACACGCCGAATCTATTTCCAAGCGCAGCGGGCAAGGACTATGCGCTGACGCCCTACCTCGAACCGCTCCGCGAGTTCCGCAGCGACTTCACGGTCTTCTCCGGTCTCTCGCATCCCGAGGTGGACGGCGGGCATCCGGCCGAGTTGTGTTACCTCACCGCCGCGCCGCATCCGCGCGCCGACAATTTCAAGAACACCATCTCGCTCGATCAATACGCCATCGAGAAGCTCGTGCCCGACACGCGCTTCGGCTCGCTCACGCTGGCGTCGTCGTCGAGTCGCGGCCTCTCCTTCACGCGCAGCGGCGTGCCGATCCCGGCGGACGAGCGGCCCTCGCGCGTGTTCAAGAACATGTTCGTGGACGGCACGGCCAACGAGGTGAACGCGCAGGTGCAGCGCTTGAAGCAAGGTCAGAGCATCATGGACACCGTGATGGCAGAGGCGAAAGATTT
>CAMDOH010000111.1 GCA_945903605.1 Akkermansia muciniphila | reverse complement strand
CTTGCCGTGCTTCGTCTGCCACGCGCGAAAGCCCGTGTCGCCGGGTGTGAAATAAAACTTCTC
This sequence comes from Akkermansia muciniphila, assembly GCA_945903605.1. Taxonomy (GTDB): domain Bacteria; phylum Verrucomicrobiota; class Verrucomicrobiia; order Limisphaerales; family UBA1100; genus CAMDOH01. Next base: position 5,425 of record CAMDOH010000111.1, on the reverse strand, counting down.
GTAGAAGAGCGGGTCGTCGGGGATGTGCATCTTGCGGTAGATGCCCAGAAGCGAGCCATCGGCGTCAATGATGACAGCGGTGTTGTGATAGAGACCGGCGGCGCGCTTCTCAAAAAGCGAAGCAATGATGACGACCTTGTATTTCTTGGCGAGCTTCTGGAAGGCCGCCGTACTCGGGCCGGGGATGCGTTCGGCGAGCTGAAAATATTGGTGATCCTCGCTCTGACAGAAATATTGCGAAGCGAAAAGTTCCTGCGTGCAGATGATTTTCGCGCCGTCTCTGGCCGCGCGTTCGGCGAGGCCAAGAGTCTTCTTCAGATTAGTTTCGGGCTTCGGACTGCAGGAGTGCTGAAGCAGTCCGAGGGTGACGATATTCGATTTGCGGGCGGTCACAGCGTGCGCAATGTTGTGGCCGGCTTTTCGCGTGTCAAGCCTCGGCTGGCGTGTGAGTGTGAATTACTTTTCAGGGTGAAAGTCACTTTTCTCCTTGCGCCACAGGGTGAAACTCACTTTTATATCTCGCAAGTCGAACCGTGTTCGATGCAACCACAACAGTTCACATTCTGAAAATTATGGCTAAGTTGACAAAATCGCAGTTGGCCTCGGAGATTGCGCACAAAGCGAACATCAGCAAAAAAGCGGCCGCAGAGATTCTCGAGAATCTGGCGGCTCTGGCGTACAAGCACGCGAAAGACACGTTCACCATTCCCGGCATCGGCAAATTGGTGCTCGTTCACCGCAAGGCGCGCATGGGCCGTAACCCCGCAACCGGCGCGGCGATCCATATCAAGGCCAAGAAGGTCGTGAAATTCCGCGTGGCCAAGGCCGCGAAGGACGCGATCCTCAAGTAATCACGGTTTCCTTTACAGGCACCCTGAGCGATCAGGGTGCCTTTTTTATTTCCAATGCTATTCTCACGCCAATGAAGATTGCGATGGTAGGCTGCGGCGCATTGGGTAGTTATTATGGCGCGAGTCTCTCCCGTGCAGGCAACGATGTTCATTTCTTGATGCGGGGAGATTTGGAGGTCGCCAAACGTGATGGCATCCGCATTTTGAGCGAAGCTGGCGATTTCACAATTCATCCTCCCTGCGCGTCACGGCCGGAAGAAATCGGCGTGTGCGACCTTGTCATCATCGGACTCAAAACCACGGCCAATGACCAATTCCCGAAATTGTTGCCAAGCATGGTGCGTTCACACACTGCGCTGCTCACCTTGCAGAACGGACTCGGGAATGAGGAATGTCTGGCTGCAACATTTCTCCCTGAACAGATTCTCGGCGGTCTTTGTTTTGTGTGTCTGAATCGGATTGCGCCCGCCGTCGTGAAGCACATTGCATTTGGGAAGATTGTGGTCGGTGAATTTTCAGGGCCGCCCAAAACTCGAACGCATCAAATCGCAGTCATGTTTCGCGAGGCGCTTGTTCCGAGTGAAGTCACTCTCGATTTGCGCCGCGCGCATTGGGAAAAACTCGTTTGGAACATCCCCTTCAACGGGCTGGGCGTGGCGAGCGCTGCAGGGGTGGCCGCTCTCGAATCTGCGTGCCTTCCAGAATCGCCCGGTGAAATGTTGCCGACAGACCGGCTTCTCGCAGATCGGCATTGGGAAAAGATCGTTCGCGAACTGATGCAGGAGATCATCGCTGCGGCCAACGCGCTGGGGTTGAAAGTCGATCCTTCGCTGGGTGATCGTCAAATCGAGCAGACACGAAAAATGGGCGAGTACAAAGCATCCACGCTGATTGATTTCGAGCGCGGATTCTCATTGGAGTTGGAGAGCATGTTCTTGGAACCGTTCCGGCAGGCGCAGCTGGCAGGCGTCGATACACCGTGGCTGGCGCGGCTTTGCCGTTTGCTCACTGCGATGGAAAAGAGGCAAGTCTTGATTGGCAGCGGTCAATCTCCGTATCCTGTGCCGACAATATGAGCGTTCGAGTTCGGTTCGCACCCAGTCCCACCGGTTACCTGCATATCGGCGGCGCACGCACAGCACTTTTCAACTGGCTTTATGCCCGCCACACCGGCGGTACGTTCATCCTGCGCATCGAGGACACCGATGAGGCGCGCAATTCGCAAGCGGCCGTCGACATCATCCTTCACGGTTTGCGCTGGCTCGGTCTGGATTGGGACGAAGGCCCGACCACAGGCGCGGCCGATGGCCCGAGCAAGGGCGGTCACGGCCCGTATTTCCAGTCACAACGAAAAGCGATTTATCAGAAGCGCATTTCAGAATTGAAGGAGAAGAACCTCGCCTATGAACACGAGGGCGCGGTGAAGTTCCGGATGACACGCCATCCCATTTTGATCCCGGACATCGTCGTTGGCGATGTCACGCGCGTGTTGACCGACCGCGAGGAATTGGATCCCGATTTTGTCATCGTCCGATCCGATGGCCAGCCGGTGTTCCATCTCGTTAATGTGATTGATGACCTTGAGATGGGAATCACACACGTCATTCGCGGCGAGGATCACCTGTCCAACAGCGCCAAGCACATCGCGCTCTTTCGCGCTTTCGGTGCCGAGCCGCCGCGATACGCACACATTCCGCTCATCCTAAATCAAGACGGCTCAAAGATGAGCAAGCGCGATGCAGGCGCATCGATGTCCACCTACATCGACGGACATTTTGATCCGGTCGCCGTCGTCAATTTCCTTTCGCTTCTGGGCTGGTCGCCGAAAGATGACCGACAATTATTGTCCGCAACCGAATTGGTTGCGCTCTTCGATTTGCCGCAGGTGCTCCGTCACAACGCGCGCTTCGATATCGAGAAGCTGAACTGGTTTAATTTCGAGCATCTGCGCACGACGACCCTTCAACGCTACGCCACACTTGCACAAACCGTCTTGGCAAGAGCGGGAATTGATCTCTCTCCGTTTCCCGCGCCTTACATCGAGGCGGCATTGCAGACCTGTCGCGACAAGGTCAAACAACTCCCCGATCTCCCCGCGTTTTGTGATTTCTATTTCAAGGACGAATTTCCCTACGACGCCATCGCTGCAGAGAAAGTGTTCGTTGCTGCCGCGCGGCCGATTGTCGCTCAGACACACGCCGCATTGGCCTCGGCGACCACGTTTGACGCCACGTCCATCGAATTACTTTTCAAGTCCATCGCCGCTTCCGTTGGCGTGAAAGTCGGAGCAATCATTCATCCCGTCCGCCTCGCCTGCACCGGCAAGACAGTCGGCCCGAGCCTTTATCATTTGATGGAAGTGCTGGGGCGCGACCGTGTTTTGCAACGGATCGACCGGGCGCTTGTTAAAATGGTCTGAACATCGTGGACGAAAAGAAAAAGCTCCCGCCTACCTTCGCCGAGGCATTTGGCTTCTGGCTCAAGCTCGGCTTCATCAGCTTTGGCGGGCCGACCGGCCAGATCGCGATCATGCACGAGGAAATCGTGGAGCGGCGCAAGTGGGTGGACGAGGGCCGCTTCCTGCACGCACTCAACTACTGCATGCTTTTGCCCGGCCCCGAAGCGCAGCAACTGGCCATCTACATCGGCTGGATTCTGCACGGCACTTGGGGCGGCATCGTGGCGGGCAGCCTATTTGTTTTGCCGGCGGCGTTCCTGCTCTGGGGGCTGAGTTTTGTTTATGTCAAATTCGGAACCCTCGCATCCATCGCGGCGGTTTTTGCCGGATTAAAACCGGCCGTGCTCGCGCTTGTCGCTGCTGCCGTGCTGCGCATCGGCCAGAAAGTTTTGAAGAACGAGGCGATGTGGCTCGTGGCGGCGCTGGCATTTATCGCCATCTTTTTCTTCAAGCTGCCGTTCCCTCTCATCATCGCAGTCGCTGCGCTCGTGGGATATTTCGGTGGCAAATGGTGGCCGGCAAAGTTTGTCATCATCAAAGGGCACAAGGAACAGTCCGGGGCAACGAGCGGCGCGACACTCGAAGTCGCAGCGAGCATCCAGCCCACTTGGGCGCGGGCGTTCAAGGTCTGTGCAGTCTGTCTGGCGCTCTGGTGGACGCCGGTGTTGTTGCTCGGCCTGTGGCTGGGCTGGAAACACACGTTGATCCAGGAATCCCTTTTCTTCAGCAAGGCAGCGATGGTGACATTCGGCGGGGCTTATGCGGTGCTGCCTTATGTGGCGCAACAGGCGGTGGAAAATTATCACTGGCTTGACGGCGTGCAGATGCTCGATGGCCTTGGCCTCGCCGAATCCACTCCCGGGCCGCTCATCATGGTGCTGCAATTTGTCGGCTTCCAGGGGGGCTGGAATCAGCCCGGCAATTTATCACCGCTCCTGTCGGCCACGCTCGGCGCGGCGATCACCACATGGGTCACTTTCGTGCCGTGCTTTCTTTGGATCTTTCTCGGTGCGCCGTACATCGAGCGGACACGCCAGGACACGCGCTTCACAGCCGCGCTCTCGGCGGTGACGGCGGCGGTCGTCGGCGTGGTGCTGAATCTGGCGGTCTGGTTTGGCAGCCAGGTGCTCTTTCCCAATGCCGCACAACAATGGCAGGTGGACGGTTTCGCGCTCATCGTGATGGCCGTCGCCTTCTACGGGTTGGTGTGGCGAAAGTGGAATGTCATCGCCGTGGTGCTCACCAGTGGTGGGGTCGGATGGATTTACAGTCTCGTATGATTTGGCTGGAAGGTTGAAGGGGCAGGGGTCAAATTCAGTCCGGATACACGATGACCACAGCAAACAAAATCACCGTGCTGCGGATTCTGCTGGTGCCTTTCTTCGTGGTGCAGATGATTTACTACTATCGCGGCGGTCATGAAATAAATCGTTGGATCGCCTTCTCGGCATTTTCACTGGCGAGTGTTTGTGACGGCATCGATGGTTATATCGCCAGACATTACAACCAGCGGACGGAGCTGGGCGCGATCCTCGATCCACTGGCCGACAAGCTCCTGCTGGTCTCCGCGCTGATTCTGCTGAGTCTGGAGAACAGTGGATTCGACGAATTGCCGTTGTGGTTGGTGGGCACGGTGCTGGGGCGTGATGCCATTCTCGCCATCGGCGCGCTCGTCATCTATTACGTGAATGACAAGGTGCGAGTGAAGCCGCACATGATCGGCAAACTGGCGACGGTGCTGCAGATGGTGTGCGTCGGCTGGGTGCTTTTGAAATGGGATCGGGCCGTGCTGCATTACCTTTCGTTGAGCGCCGTTGTGACGGCAGGATTGTCCGTCCCGATCTATCTGGCTGATGGATTCCGCCAGCTTGGGACCAGTCCCGCCGCCTTGCCGCAAATCGCGGAAGCTGGAAAGTTGCCATTCGAGCTGGAACGGCCATCCTTGCTCGGTGCAGCACTCGTGATGTCCATGCGACCGAACATCCAATTGAAAGAAGGCGATCTTGCGCCAGACTTTTCAGCGCTGACCAATGGCGGTGGGCGCGTGGCCTTGTCGGATTTCATCGGTAAAAATATCGCCCTCTTTTTTTATCCGAAGGATGATACTCCCGGATGC
>CAMDOH010000110.1 GCA_945903605.1 Akkermansia muciniphila | reverse complement strand
GAATTGAGTAACGGAACTGTGCTTGATTGGGTGCAGGACAAGTGTTATCCTGCCACAAGATGAAAACGCGAATCTGTCTCTTTCTGGGATTGATGGGAGTACTTGGCGCGATACAGGCGGCAGAGAAATCTTCGCCGCTTGAAGCGATGCGGTTGTTGCAGCAAGGCGGATACATTGCCAAGCCACACTACAATGGCATTCCAGATACACGGGCGATGTATTTGCAGGCCAGCCGTTCAACAGTTAATCGGGGGAGCATTCTTGAGCGAATGAGGTCTATCGTGATTCCTGAAATCAAGGAATTGGAAGGATACACGATGTCCGAATTCATGACTTTCATGGACGGGATTATTCGAGCGAATGATCCAACGGGAGTGGGAATCAACTTGATCATTAATCCAAACCTGACTCCCGGCGGTGCCACTACCACTGGCGCGGCAGCCGGTGGCGGTGCTGCGGGTGGAGCGCCGGCAGCGGGCGGCGGCGCTGGGGCACCGGCGATTGACCCGGCTACAGGATTGCCAATGGCCGGAGGTATTGGCGGCATGCCTGGAGCACCCGGAGGCGCGCCTGCTGCAGGCGGTATTGATCCGGTGACTGGACTGCCGATTCAAGGTCAAGTGGGAGGCAATGCTGGAGGCGGGAATGGACCGAGCTTGGGTGGAGGAGCGTTTAATCCAGACGACGTCAAGATTGTTGGATTAAAAACCAAGATGAAGCTTCTGACTGTCGCTCAAATTTTAGAGGCAGTCACACAATCATTTGATACGCCTATTCAATACGTCATCACCGATCACGGTGTCATGTTCTTGCAGAAGCCGGCCAGTCAAGTGGGATATTTCACGCGCATGTTCAGGCTCAACCCCAACGCGTTTTCACAAGGGTTGTCGCAGACGACTGCTCCTGTTGGTGGAGGTGCGGCGGGCGGTGGAGGCACTGGTGGTGGAGGCACTGGTGGTGGGGCGGGTGGAGGAATGCCTGGTGGAATTGGCGGCGGCATGCCCGGTGGCGGTGTTGGTGGCGGTATGCCAGCCGGAGTCGGAATGGGGGCGGGTGGCCGTCCGGGAGGCCCAATGCAAAAGTCAAATGGCCCAATCCAGAAAACGAAATTGAACCGCTGATCGAATACACTTTCATGGCGCCGACAATTGTCGGCGCTTTTTTTTGGATGGCTCAGTTTGAGCTGGTCGTGTTTATATCGGCGTCATGGAGTTGGATTCAAAGAAACTTTGGCTGGAATTGAACAATCCGAAGAAGCTGTTTCTGATCGCGGGACCTTGTGTCATTGAAAGTGAAAAGCTGTGTTTTGAAGTAGCCGCCACATTAAGTAGGGTCACTCGCAAACTTGGGATTCCGTTCGTTTTCAAGGCCAGCTACGACAAAGCCAACCGCACTTCCGAAAAATCATTCCGCGGGCCAGGGTTGTCGGTAGGATTGAAAGTGCTGGCGCGCGTGCGCGAGAAATTCTCGTTGCCAGTGCTCACCGATGTCCACACCGAAGAGCAGGCAAAAGAAGCTGGCAAGGTAGTAGATATCCTGCAAATACCCGCCTTCCTTTGCCGTCAAACGGATTTGATTCAAGCCGCTGTCGCTACTGGCAAAATTGTAAATATCAAGAAAGGCCAATTCCTTTCGCCGCAGGAAATGGGGCGAGTCATCGGCAAAGCCCACGCTGCCGGTGCGAAGAAAATTCTTGTGACTGAACGCGGCACTACATTTGGCTACAACAATCTGGTGACCGACATGCGATCCATCCCGTTCATGCGCACGTTTGGCGCGCCAGTGGTTTTCGATGCGACTCACTCGGTTCAACTACCCGGTGGCGGTGGCGATAAATCCGCCGGTCAACGCGAGTTTGCTCCTGTGCTCGCTCGCGCTGCTGTTGCTGCCGGCTGCGACGGTCTTTTTATCGAAACGCATCCTGATCCTGATTCGGCATTGAGCGATGGGCCGAACATGGTGCCGTTGCGTGATATTCCGAAGTTGCTCTCAACGCTGCTTGCCATTAAGAGAGCTTTGAAGTGAAATTCTTCTGGCATGTAATCGTGATGATTGCGCTGGCTGTCGCCGCTGTCGGGCAGGTATTGCCAGGCAAAGGAATTCAAAAAGGAATCAAGTTTCCTGAGTATGATCGGCAGTCGGGAAAGATTCGCTCATTGCTGACGAGTGCCACAGCATTGCAGCAAAAGGGCGGACCCATTCAGCTAACGGGTGTGCGCCTTGAGACCTACAGTTATGATTCTGGTCAGCGGAAGGTGGAATTGGTGGTGGAAACACCTCATTGTTTATTTGATGTCGAGAAACGAATCGCCAATTCACCGGGCGCTGTTAATGTCTACCGAACCGATCGCCGTGTCAGTCTGACTGGCGAAGGGTTTTTGTGGAATTCCGAGTCTGGCCTGTTGATAGTTTCAAATAATGTTCGGACTGTGGTGTTCGATGATGACGCACGCGGGAATTGAAAAAATGAGTCGATTTTGGATAACTGGTTTTGTCGGGCTTTGCGCCATCGTCGGGCTACTGGCACAGGACACGAAGGTGATAACAGGGAAGCCAGCCAAGCCAGCGGCGACCAACACGCAAACGATAATCGTTGCGGACATGATGGAATATCAACAGCGTGTCAGCCTCGCAATTTACACCGGCCATGTGAAGGTGGACGATCCTGAGATGGATATATTGTGCGAATTCATGCGCGTGCAATTCGGCAACGTGACCAATCGCCCAGCCGCCTCTACGAATGCGGTCTCTACCAATCGCGTGGCAAATGGAAACACCAATTTGACAACCAACACGGCGCGGCCGATGTTCGGTGTCGGCGGTCGCATTCAGACCATTCACGCCGAAAACAATGTCGTGATTTACAATAAGAAGGATAAAACTCGCGCGGTCGGAAAGAAGGCCGTGTATACGGCGACGAACGAGCAGATCGAATTGACTGGCAATCCCATTTTGTACAGCGACCAAGGCGAAGTGCGTGGAGATATCATTATCTTTGACCGGGCTGAAAACAAATTGTTCGTCAAAAAAGCTCAGGTTGAGATCAATCGCGATCCGCCGCCAAAGAGTGACCCCAAAAAATCGCCAAAGAAATCGCCAGACGCCGACAAGGCAAATCCAAAGGCGAAAAACGGCTCCCCCCCAAAGTGAAGCTCCTGACGGTCGAAAAGATTGTCAAACAATACGGCGATCGTCGTGTTGTGGATGGAGTTTCAATCTCAGTCGCAGCGGGTGAGATTGTGGGGTTGCTCGGACCCAATGGCGCTGGCAAGACGACCTCGTTTAATACGGTGGTGGGTTTGATTCGGCCATTATCCGGTCAGGTATTTTTTAATGGCGAAGACATCACGCAGATGCCGATGCACCTGCGCGCGCGTGCCGGCATGGGTTATCTCACTCAGGAACCCTCGGTGTTCAGAAAATTGACCGTTGAGGAAAACATCCTCGCCATCCTCGAGACGCGGAAACTTTCTCCGGCGGAGATGGAGCTTCGGCTCAAATATCTGCTCGATGAATTGGACCTCACTGCTATCGCGAAGAGCAAGGCATACACGCTCAGCGGCGGTGAAAAACGACGGTTGGAGATCACTCGTTCACTGGTCACAAACCCACGACTGATGTTGCTCGACGAACCTTTTAGCGGAATCGATCCCATCGCCGTTTATGAAGTGCAGAAAATTGTCCGACGTTTGAAAGATCGCGGGCTTGGGATACTGATCACCGATCACAACGTGCGCGAGACTCTCAAGCTCGTTGACCGTGCGTATTTGATTCACAAAGGCCGCGTTATTTACGAGGGCAGGGCAGAACAACTGGTTGAGGATCCCAAGGCTCGTGAAATCTATCTCGGTCCAGATTTCAACCTCTAACACCATGCCTCAACAACGCGTCACGGTCGGTCAATTTTACGAAGCTCATTCCGAATCACTCGAGACGAAGCTCATCTCCGGCGAGAGTGGATTGTCGCGCGTCATTCGCGAGCCGACAGTCAATCGCCCCGGTCTGCTTTTGGCTGGCTTCACAAAATATTTTGCCGACAAACGAATCCAAGTCATGGGCATGGCCGAGACCCACTACCTGGCTAGTTTGTCAGTGCGTCTGCGACGCAAGCGATTTGAAATGATGTTGAGCTACAAAATCCCGTGTCTCATCCTGTCGCGTGGGATCAAGCTCGACCCAATCTTAGCCGATGTAGCCGAATCGAAAGGCATTCCGGTATTCAGAACGCCACTCATCACGATGCGATTCATCAATCGCGCCACACTCGCGTTGGAAGAAATGTTTGCCCCGCGCATCTCCGAGCACGGCAGCATGGTGGACATCATGGGGATTGGTGTGTTGATCAAGGGCGAGAGCGGCATCGGTAAAAGCGAGTGTGTGCTCGCGTTGGTCGAGCGCGGTTACAGTCTCGTTTCTGATGACATCACCCGGATCCGCCTTCACGACAATCGAGAACTCATCGGCACCAGCGCGGACATCACCCGAAATTACATGGAAGTGCGCGGGATTGGGATCATCGATGTCGCCGCTCTATTCGGCGTCAAAGGCATTCGCGGCGAGAAACGAATCGACTTGGTCATTTCCCTGCAAGAGTGGTCATCCGTCGAAGACATCGACCGGCTTGGAATCGAAGACCGGCACATCGAGATGATTGGAATTAATATTCCGCACATCGTCATACCAGTCCGGCCCGGTCGTGACATCGCTCGGCTTGTCGAGGTAGCCGCCTTCCATGCAAAACTGAAAACGACAGGCGTGAATCCGGCGCAGGAATTGAACACCAAACTGATGGCCAGCATGAGTGTCGGAAAGGAACTTAGCGCTGGCCAAACCCAAACGCCTTCGCAACACTTCCCAAGTGATTCCGCCCCAACCAGTGAAAGATAAGCCGCCGACAATTGCGCGCGAAGCAGTGATTGGCAGCAAGGCCGGACTTCACGCGCGGCCTTCCAGCAAATTTGTCAAACTCGCCAGCCAATTCAAAAGCGAGATTTCCGTCACTCACTCGCAACAGACCGTGAACGGCAAAAGCATCATGGGACTGCTCACATTGGCTGCGCCCGGCGGAACCAAGCTAGTCATCAAAGCCGTGGGAGCCGATGCCGCCGAAGCCGTGCAAGCCCTTCAGCAATTGATCGAAGATGGCAGATTGGATGAATGACGGAATCCGCCGGTCAATCCCAACAGGAGGCTCAGTTGGATTTTAATTTAAATTACGTCGCCAATCTTGCGCGAATCTCAATCACACCCGAAGAACAAGCCGTCATCGGGCCGCAGTTGGGGGGCATCCTTGACTACATCAAGAAGCTCGAAGAAGTGGATGTGACCGGTGTGGAACCCACGGCGCACGCCGTGCCGCTCGTGAATGTCATGCGGGCTGATGAAGTGCGGCCCTCGCTCTCTCACGAGGAAGTGTTACGCAACGCGCCCGCACATCGCGCGGGTCTTTTCATCGTGCCGCCGGTCATTGAGTGAGCCCATGCCGCATCGCGACACGATTT
>CAMDOH010000109.1 GCA_945903605.1 Akkermansia muciniphila | reverse complement strand
GATGCGCATGGTGAGGCCACCGTCGATGACAACCGTTTCGCCGGTGATGTATTCGTTCTTCACGAGCATCAGGATGGCCTCGGCGACTTGCGCAGGCGTGCCTTCGCGGTGAAGCGGAATGCGCTGTTCGAGATTCAGCTTTTTCTGTTCGGCGCTCATCTGCTTGTGGAAATCGGTGCGAATGACTCCGGGGGCGACGCAGTTGACGCGAATATTGTCCTCGGCCAGTTCGCGCGCGAGTCCACGAGTGATTTGCGGCACGGCGCCTTTGGCGGCTTGATAGGCAATGTTCGTCGCCAACGCGCGGATTCCGGCGGTCGAAGAAATGGTGATGATGACGCCTTCCTTCTTCAATTTCATGTTCGGCACCACGGCGCAACTGAGATGATAAATGGCGTGGACATGCACGTGGAAGGCGTTCATCCATTGATCTGGCGTGATCTCGATCAGTTTGCCATTCACGGCGCCGCCAGCGGAATGCACGAGCACATCCACAGGACCCAGCTTGGTTTCTGTTTCGCTCACGATGCGGGAACAGTCGGTGGCTTTGCCGCAATCGCCCTGAATGATTTCGCAACGCCGACCGAGCGCGGTGATGGCGGCGCGAGTCGCACTCGCATCGGCGTCGGGTTGGCGACAATTGATGGCGATATCAGCGCCGTCTTTGGCGAGTGCGATGGCAGTGGCCGCGCCGATGCCTTTGGTGCCGCCGGTCACGAGAGCTATTTTGCCGTTCAAATTCATAAGATGTGGCGTCGTGTTTAGTGGCGGGAAGGATTTGCGTCAATGCTCCGATACGTGACAGGAGGATGATTCTCCTCAGTGCCGGATGAAATTATTCTTGATGACATCACACGCGGGCCTGTGTTGGATACAGTCCGGCTGGCATTGTCATGATTCGCATTTTCGCATCGAGTTGTCTCGCGCTAATGGCGGCGCAGGTCATCGCGCAAAACGATGCCGGCGGCAACGACGTGACCGATGCGCCTCGTCCTCTCCTTCAGTGGCTATTCAATGATCGTGCTGAGCCCGGCCCGCGTCCACCAGTGTATCCCCAATTCGCGACGACCAACACGGCCGCATTTTCCGATGGAAAGAAACCCGTGATTCTTGTGTCCGGCACGAATTCGACACTGCAATTCAAGCTGAACGACTCTATCACTCTCGAGGCTTGGGTGCGGGTGAAAGAGATTGGCAACGGCAACTTGGTTTACATCCTCGGAAAAGGCCGATCGAAAGGTGATACAAAAAACCAAAACTACTCGCTACGACTCAAAGGCGACTCCGCCGAAACAAAACTGAGTTTTTTATTCTCCACCGCGCCCACCGCTGTTGTGCCTAGCGGATGGCATCGATGGACCAGTGACACTGGTTTTTCTACAGGCAACGGCTGGCATCATGTGGCGATCGCATACAAATTCGGCTCGTCAAAAAGCCTCCGCGCTTATGTCGATGGCCGATCGGTGAACGGCAAGTGGGACATGGACGGCGCCACGGAACGAGCGCCCGTGGCCGACAACGATGACCTCGTGTTGGGCACCGGAAACGGGGGCGGCAAATCAAACAGCTTCATTGGCTGGATGGACGACATCACGATTTGGCGCGTCGCGTTGTCGGAGGAAGTGCTGAAGTCGCGCTACCAATTTGTGCCACCTGCGCCTGTGGTGATACGCGAGAATATTCCCCCGGGCAAAGTGCTCGTGCAACTGTGTGAGGAAGGGTTGCCGAAACAAAATGTCTGGCCCGATGAGCCGCTTGCGGCCACAGAATCCTACACCGAACAAGCCTTCGGGTTTTTCGCCGAGCCTCAGAAATATGTGGACACCGGCGTCCGAGGCGACCGCGCCAATCCGCATCTGTTCCGTGCCGCAGCGCTCATCAAATTGCCTGCCGGAAAAAACAAATTGCTCCTGCGCAGTCGTGGCGCGGCACGGTTGTATGTGGACGGCAAGCCCGTGCTCGCCAATCCATTTCCGCCCGGCGATTCGAGCGGACACGGACTCGTCGCCGAACAGTTGAATCCTCTCAATTTGGGAGCCGCGTTCCGGTTTCGTCCACCGGGCAATCGCGAGTCGTGGTGCGAATTGGTCTCCACCGGAAAGGAGCAGCTCTTTGTTCTGGAAACCCTCGTGGGCGGTTACATGGGCAACAGCCGACGACGCCCGGAATTAGGCGAAACGGTTCTCGCGTGGTCGCCTCAGAATATCGATCGCTGGCAATTGGTCTCCCCCAGCACACAGGTTTTCGCCTACACCGACGAAGGTTGGCAAACTTACGAGCACGAGCGGCGCGCCAGTTTGAATGAGATTGAAACTGCCGCGCGTGCCAAGCTTCGCGCCGGTCAGTCCAGCTATTGGGACAAGCGCCGAACAGCTGCCGCGCAGTGGCTCGCGAGCACACCGGAAATTTCAGTGCCTGTGGCCAGAGAAGTTTTTCCCGTCAGAACGCCTGTGGATCATTTCATTGCTGCAAAGATCACGACCGTCACCGCGCAGATGAAAGAGTCGGGGCGTGGATCCGTGGATTATTTCAAGCAAGTGCAGCCCGTGCTTGAGGCCAAATGCTACGACTGTCATCGCGGAATCAAGGCCAAGTCCGGACTTAAACTCGACGAACTCACAGGAGCGATCAAAGGCGGAAAGTCCGGCGCGGCCGCCATCGTGCCGGGCAAACCTCATGACAGCGCACTCTTCAAACGCATCACCACTGCGGACGCCGACGAAGCCATGCCGCCCAAAGGTGCGCGAGTCACGAAGGAGGAAGCCGCGTTGATCGAGACTTGGATTCGCGAAGGGGCGCACTGGCCCGAGTTTCGTTTTGAGCAGACCCAATTTTTTCCACTCACGGACGATCTCGCGTTTCTTCGCCGCGTGTCGTTCGACACTGTCGGCGTTCCGCCCAGCCTCCGGGAGATCGAAACTTTTCTCGCCGATCCTTCTCCCGACAAACGCGCAGCGGTGATCGACCGGCTGCTCAACGATCCACGTTGGGCAGATCACTGGACGAGTTACTGGCAGGACGTGCTGGCGGAGAATCCCAACATCCTCAACCCCACGCTGAACAACACCGGCCCGTTCCGCTGGTGGATTTACGAGTCGCTACTCGACAACAAACCCTTTGATCTGTTCGTCACGGAATTGATTCGCATGAAGGGCAGCGAACGGTTCGGTGGCCCAGCCGGTTTTGGCGTGGCCTCACAAAACGACGCCCCGATGGCGGCCAAAGGCACGATCATCGCAGCGGCTTTTCTCGGAGTTGAAATGAAATGTGCGCGCTGCCACGACGCCCCCTCGCACAGTTCCATGCAGGAAGAACTCTTCCAACTGGCGGCGATGCTGGCGACCAAATCGATCGACGTGCCCATCACCAGCACCGTGCCGCTCGACAAGATTCATCAAGGAGGCCGCAAGCCGCTCATCCAAGTCACACTCAAACCCGGAGCGAAGATAGAGCCGAAATGGCCGTTCGCCGTATTCTGCGACGAAGCACTTGCCGCCCAGCTCGCGCAATATCCGGACGATTCGCGCGACCGCCTCGCCGCCGCGATCACCGCCCCGCAAAATGAACGATTCGCGCAAGTCATCGCCAACCGCGTGTGGCGCCGATTCATGGGGCGCGGCCTCGTCGAGCCAGTTGAAGATTGGGAGAAAGGTCGTCCATCACATCCTGAATTGGTGCGCTGGCTTGGCCGCGAATTTGTCCGTGGCGGTTACAATGTCAAAAGCCTTTCGAAGCTCATCCTCAATTCACACGCGTATCAGCGTGCAACGGATTCGGCGTTGCGCGAGACCAACCCGCTTTTCAGCAACCCTGCGCCGCGACGTTTGGGCGCCGAGCAGATCGTGGATTCACTTTTTGTTGCGACTGGAAAACCATTCCGCACCGAGGAGGCCAGCCTCGACATCGACAGCGTCCGTGATTTGGGCAATTCCATTTCACTCGGCCAACCGCGCCGCGCATGGATGCTCACTTCGACATCCAATGAGCGCGACCGCCCCAGCCTGAGCCTTCCACGAGTCCAAGCCGTCGCCGATGTGCTCACGGCCTTTGGCTGGCGCGGGGCGAGGCAAGATCCGGCGAGCCGCCGCGACGAATCACCCAATACGTTGCAGCCGGCCATTCTTGGCAATGGCGTCATGAGCACGTGGCTCACGCGACTCAGCGATGATCATGGCATCACGCACTTGGCCCTTCGCGAACAGTCGATCGACCGATTTGTGGACGCGTTCTTTTTGCAATTGCTCACACGCCGGCCGACGCTCGCCGAAAAACAAATCTTCGCAGAGCATCTACGCGAAGGGTTCGACACTCGACTGGTGAAAGAAGTTTCGCCCGGATCCGTGGCCGGGCCACGCAAGCCGGTGCCGTATGTGAGTTGGTCGAATCACCTCGATCCAGAAGCCACGCTGGTGAGACAGCAGCAAGAGTCCGATGCTCGGCGTGGGGATCCGCCGACCGCGCGATTGACTCCCGCCTGGCGCACAAGACTTGAGAATGTTTTGTGGGCCGTGCTTAATGCGCCCGAATGGGTGTTCACACCATGACGTCAATGCAAACGCCCCACATGAATCGCCGCCGCTTCATTCAAACCGCAGCCATCGCCCCTTTCGCAGCGGATCTCGCCGCGGCATCGGTGGTCAAGGCTCCGCGCGGAAAGGCCGAACATTGCATTTTTATCTGGCTCGGAGGCGGGATGGGGCAAATCGACACGTTTGATCCGAAAGACCTCGGAGCAAATAAGGGCCATCCGAAAAAAGCCGGCTCACTTTACAAATCGATCGAGACCTCCGTCCCGGGCGTGCGCCTCTGCGAACATCTCGCCAACACCGCGCGTGTGATGGAGCACATCACAGTCATGCGCACGGTGAATCACAAAGTCGTGGACGAACACGCGTTTGCGACAAACGTGGTACACACAGGCCGCATGATCAGCGGCAATGTGGTTTATCCCTCCATCGGATCGATCATCGCACACGAACGCGGCGCAGCGGATCCGTTGGTGCCGGCCTACCTGCTTATCGGCTATCCGAACGTGGCGCGCAGCCCCGGTTTTCTTGGTGCGAAACACGGCTTTGTTTATCTGGTGGATACAGCGACGGGGCCGGCAGGTTTTGCGCGGCCACCGCATGTGGACGATGAACGCGCAGCCGCGCGGCAAAAACTACTTCAGCCACTGCTTGGGCGCGCGACCGCAGGATCAGCAATCGCCGATTATGAACTGGCGCAGACAGCAGCACTCCGTTTGGCAGGCCCCAAATTCATGCGCCACTTTGATCTGAAGGAAGAACCCGCTGCGTTGCGAAACGAATACGGCGGCGAGTTTGGCCAACGCTGCTTGCTCGCACGCAGACTCGTGGAATCGGGAGTCCGATTCATCGAAGTGTCGCACAATCTCAACTTCATCAACGGCACCGGCTGGGATGTGCACAATGAAGGCATCGATAACCAGCACGGATTGATCCGGGAATTGGACACGGCATTCTCCGCGCTCATCCGCGACCTGCTTGCACGACGACTACTCGACAAAACGCTCATCGTCATCGGCACAGAATTCGGGCGACCACCGGAATTTGATGGACGCGGCGGACGAGGACATCAAGGCACG
>CAMDOH010000108.1 GCA_945903605.1 Akkermansia muciniphila | reverse complement strand
AACCCACACCCCGGCGGGTCGGACGGTGTCCAGACGCGCACGGAGTATTACGTGGACTACCTGCGGGACGCCACCCTGCACAGATATACGGCCGAGGCCACGGGGCAATTTATTCAGCGCGCTTCCAGCGATCAAGTGGCGGCCGTCGGACGCCTCGGCGCGCAGTTCCAATCCAGCATCGCGGCACAGACGGGGCAAATCCAATCCAGCATCGCGGCACAGACGGCGCAAATCACCTCGGCTCTAAGCAGCGGCTTCTCCATGCTAAGTGACCGGCTCGGTGCCTTGGAGGAATGTCAGCGGGCAACCATCATGCTGACAGGGAATGTCGCCCAACTCCTGCGCATCCCCGATAGTGAGCGGCAGCGGCAGCACGACATCGAGATGGGCCTGAAGTTTCTCAGCAACGCCCAATATGACCAGGACCTTTTCAAGGATGCCCTGGACGAGTTCTCGAAAGCCGAAAAGCGCCAGTCGCAGGACTACTTTGTCCTGCAGAAAATCGGCATGATTTACCTCTACGTGCCCGCGCTGGTGGACCTGCGGCTGGCCGCTGACTACCTCACCCGGGCCGGCAAATACGCGGCCGCGGAAGGCCACGCGAACAGCGCCACCTCAGCGGCCTTGCTCACGAAGGACCCAACGGAGGATTTGGACCAGCAGCCGGGGCTTCAGCCCGTGGACATTGCGCGCATGGCCGCCGAATCCTACACCGCCGCGAGCCGGGCTCAATACGCCCTCGGCAACCCGCCGACCGCGCTTCAACTGGCGCAAAAGGCGGTGAAGATATGCCCCACGTTTTCTGCCGCCCAACTGCAGCAGGGCAAATGCGCCGCAGCCACCGGCCAGCCGGCCTTGGCGGCCAGTTCGGTGCGCACCGCCGTGGGCCTCCGTCCCGGCATAGGGGTGCTGGCGGTGGGAGACCTCGACCTGCTGACGGTGCCGGCGGTGACGGACCTGCTGGCGGAAAGTGAACCCTTCATCAAATTGGATATCCCATTTGACCCAGATAAGCTGGACGCCTTTCGGCAGCGGTCCGCTGGCCAGGACTCTCTTCTCCGGGTCGAGCGTGTCTGCGCGGTGCTGGCTGAAGTAGCCTATCTTGGCGCGGTGCCCGAGGCCGCGCTCGCCCTTCTGATAATCGACGATCGTCCCATCGCCGTTCTCTTGCAGCAGGCTTGGCAGGCGCTTGAGTCCAACGGTAGCATCCCGAAACAGTGGCAATCTATTGCGGAAGCGATACGGCAAGGGAGCGCCAGCGCACCGGAGATTCAGTTATTTGTCGCCGAGGCCATTAAAGACTTTCACGAGGTCGTCGCGTGGGGAGGCAACGGCAGTGGCCAAACCACAGAGCCCGAAGGCTTGAGTGGTGTGGTGGCGATTGCCGCGGGAGGGTTTCACACCGTGGCGTTGAAACAGGACGGCACCGTCGTCGCGTGGGGAAGCAACGAAAATGGCCAAACCACAGTGCCCTCAGGCTTGGGTGGTGTGGTGGCGATTGCCGCGGGAGCTTTGCACACCGTGGCGTTGAAACAGGACGGCACCGTCGTCGCGTGGGGAGAAAACAGCGATGGGCAAACCACAGTGCCCGCAGGCTTGGGTGGTGTGGTGGCGATTGCCGGGGGACCGTTTCACACCGTGACCTTGAAACAGAACGGCACCGTCGTCGCGTGGGGAAGCAACATTAATGACAACAATAATGACCAAACCAAAGTGCCCGCAGGCTTGAGTGGCGTGGTGGCGATTGCCGCGGGAACGTATCAAACTGTGGCGTTGAAGCTGCCGGAGTGAGTGGCTTTTGATCCCGCCTCACGGACCTGTGACATTCTTCACGGCTCAAACAAATCTTTCAGCGGCGTCGCATAAATCAGCGCGAGCACGATGCCCGTGACGATGAGCGACACCCCTTCGATCGCCTCCACCCATCCCGCTGTGATGTAAACATCGTTGAATGGCGTCACCGCCAATGACCCGACAACCGTGACCAGATAAACCGTGCGCGCCTGGCGCGGCGTGGTGACGTATCTGCTGCGCCAACACGAATTCCTCTATGAATGACACGCGACGCGACTTCCTGAAACTCTGCGGACTGGCCGGCCTCGGTGTCGCTTTCCCCGGCGGGCTGGCGTCATCGGCACGCGCAGCAGCGGCGGTAAAGGAGGAACCGCCTTACGAAGGGCCGTTCTATATCGTCTTCAACGCCTCGGGCGGCTGGGACACGACTTACCTGATGGACCCCAAGGGCGTGAACGAGATCAACCGTCTTTACAAGGAGGGCGACATCCTCACGAAGGGCGCGCACACGTTCGCGCCGACGGCCAAGCACAAGACCGGGGGGATGAGCAACGAGGATTTTTACACCGAGTTCGGCAGCGAGCTGCTCACGTTCAACGGCCTCGACTATTCGGTGAACAATCATTCGCCCGGCGCGCGTTACATGGCGACGGGCAAGCTCGACAGTCTGGCGTATCCGACCTTCGCCGCGCTCGTCGCTGCTGCGAAGGGGCCGGCCTGTCCGATTTCGTATCTGACCTTCGGCAATTACTCGGCCACGGGCAACCTCGTGGCGATGTCGCGCGTGCCTTACCTGCCGTCGCTGCAGAGAATCGCCAACGCCGACGCCATCGAAGGCAACGTGCGTTCGCCGTATCATGACGACTTCGCCCTCGCGCGCATCGAGAAGGCGCTCGCGGAACAGCGAGGGTCGCGCGCTGCGCTGCCGTTACTGCCGAGGCAGGAACGCGCCGAGAGCATGCTTTACGCCGCGCAGGTGAACTCGAAGACGATGGCGCGCGTCACGCCGCACATCCCCAAGGAGAGTCCGAAAGAACGGCTCGCGCAGCAGGCGGAAATTGCGCTGGCGTCGTTCAAGGCCGGCGTGTGCGTCTCGGCGAACCTCACCATCGGCCAGTTCGACAGCCACGCGAATAACGACGTGGACCAGATGAAGCTGCTGCCGGAGTTGCTCGCGGGCATCGCTTACACGCTGCGCCGCGCAGAGGCGCTGAAGATCCGCGACAAGCTCGTGGTGGTGTTGCAAAGTGAGATGGGCCGCACGCCGACTTACAACAAAGGCAACGGCAAAGACCACTGGTCCATCGGCTCGGTGATGTTCCTCGGCCCCGGCATCAAGGGCAACCGCGTCATCGGCGCGACGGACGACAAACAGTTCGGCGTGAACCTGAATCCAACCACGCTCGCCACCGACAAAGACAAAG
This sequence comes from Akkermansia muciniphila, assembly GCA_945903605.1. GTDB lineage: Bacteria > Verrucomicrobiota > Verrucomicrobiia > Limisphaerales > UBA1100 > CAMDOH01. The sequence continues at coordinate 2,634 of CAMDOH010000108.1, read as the reverse complement.
GCATCAAGATTCGGCCCGAACACATCCACGAGGCGCTGCGCGAATACGCCGGTATCGCCGCACATCCGCACGCGAAGAAGTTTCCCTTGGGACTCACCGATAAAGAAAAGCTCCAGAAGCTGTGGGGTTGAGCCGCGTGGGTGGGGGGAGGACGGGCCGCTACTTTTCCGGAGTCAGCGTCCACAACCGCACTGGGTCGTTTGGCCCGGCGCTTGCCAGCGTGGGGGCGTCCGGGGAAAAAGCGACGGTGGCAATACCGCCATGATGTCCGCGCAAGGTCGCCCGTTCTTTCTCGGTCGCGACGTTCCACAGTTTCACGGTTTCGTCGCCGCTGCCGGTTGCGAGTGTTTTGCCGTCGATAGAAAACGCGAGGCAAAGAACGCCGCCGCGATGTCCCTTGAGGACGGCGCGTTCCTTTCGCGTCGCCACATTCCACAAGCGCGCAGTCCAGTCGGCGCTGCCAGTGGCGAGAGTTAGGTCGTCGGGTGAGAATGCCACGGCTCGGATTTCGTCGTCGTGCCCTGTTATAGTGTCGAGCAATTTGCCGGTGCTGGCATCCCATAACTTCACGGTGCGGTCGGCACTGGCCGACGCGATGGTCTTGCCATCGGTCGAAAACGCCACGGACATGACGGCTCCCGTGTGACCTTCGAGCACGGCTCTCGTTTTCATCGTCGTCATGTCCCAGAGCCGCACGATGTGTTCGGCGCCGCCCGTCGCCAGCGTTTTGCTGTTGGGAGAGAAGACGGCCGTGAACACCTTGTTCGTGTGCCCGACCAATTGGGGCAGTTCCTTCCCCGCAAGCACGTCGAACAGTTTCACCTGCCCGGTGGTTTTGCCGCCATTGCGAGCGGGTGTGAACTCGCTGCCGCCGGCGGATACGAGCAGCTTGCCGTCCGGCGAAAACGCGATGGCGCAGATACCATCTGTGAAGGGTGCCGGTGCGGGGCGTTCTTTGCTGGTCGCCAGTTCGATGACCTTGGCGGTATTCGGCCAAGTCACCACTGCCACTGCGAGCGCTTTGCCATCCGGCGAAAACGCCAGCGCTGAACTCGATTCCGGAAAGCCGGCGGGCACGCGTGACTGGAGCGTCGGCTGGGGCGCGGCGATTTCAATGACGCGATTGGTGGCGAGCGACGCGCACACGAGTTCGCGATCGTTGCGGGCGAAGACGTGCTTGTTGGCGTAGGCCGGATGCGCCCACGTCAGCGGGCCTTGCGCGCGGTAGCCGGCGGTGGGTTCCACCAGCAGGAAGCGGCCGCGTTCCTCGTAACCCTTGGGCGTGAGCCGCGCGAGGATGAGATGGCCGGCTTGGTTAAACAAAAACACGCGGTCGCCATTCGGCGTCAAGTGAACCGTGCCTCCCCTCACGCCGGTCGCTTCCAGCGAATCCCACACTTCCTTGCCGGTGGCCGCTTCGAGGCAGGCGAGGCGCCCGTTGCCGAGCACCGCGTAGAAATGCGTGTCGTCCTGAAACAGCGGCGTCGAAATCGTCGTCGTCGGTTTGCTTCCCGTCTGCCAAAGCACCGACGCGCCGGGCTTCGCTGCATCGAGCTTGAGCATCACCGAACCGCGGCTCCACGCGCCCATGCACAGCAGCCTGTCCTTGTGCAGGACGGGCAGGGCCACCACTTCGGCAGGGTCGAACGTGGACTTGCGCGGAACTTGCCAGAAGACTTTGCCGGTCTCCGGCTCGAACCCGGTGATCAAGTCCGCCGTCCACACGACCAACTGCTGGCTACCCCCCGCGTTGATGAGGACGGGCGAGCAGTAGGCGGGCCGGTCCGCGAGTGCTTTCCAGCGAAGTGCGCCGGTGTTTCGATCCAGCGCGACGACGTTGGCGTCAGGCTGGCCGCCCGCACACACGATGAGCAAATCGCCAACGACCAGCGGCGCCGCGCTCGCCCCGTAGCGCGGAAGGGTGCCGTTGAAATCCTTCGCCAGCTCCTTCTTCCACAGCACCGCGCCCTTCGCCGCATCGAGGCAGAACAAATGCCCCTGCGTGCCGAGCGTATAGATTTTGCCGTCGTGGACCGTGGGCGATGCACGCGGCCCGTTGCCGTATTCCATGTTCTTGTAATCGCACGGATACGCATGAACCCAGAGCGGCCGGCCCGTCGCTTCGTCGAAGCACAGCACGCGCTCAAGCTCGGGCTCGAACACGTGATCGGTGACGATGACACGACCGCGCGCAACCACCGGCCCCGAGTAACCCTGGCCGATCTTGGCACGCCAGCGGACTTCGAGACCGGACGCCGGAATCGTTTCGAGAATTCCCGTCTCACGCCACACGCCATCGCGGTTCGCCCCGCGCCACTGCGGCCAATCGTCAGCTCGCAACGTCACGGCGCACACGAGCAACACCGCCGCGCTGAGATGTTGGAAGCGGTGGCTCGTCATAATCGTGATTCAGTTCGCAGGCCGCTGGCCGTGGGCTTGACGCTGGTGTGGGCTTCCGTAAGTGTTATCCAACATTCACGAAAACTCCATGCCTAAACTCAAAACTTCGCGCCGGGCATTTCTATCGGCGAGTGCTGCGTCCGCGTTCAGCTTCACCTTTTTGCCGCGACACGTGCTGGGCGGTGTTGGGCAGATTCCGCCAAGCGAGCGGCTCAATGTCGCGGGCATCGGTTG
>CAMDOH010000107.1 GCA_945903605.1 Akkermansia muciniphila | reverse complement strand
TTCATCAGGTTCGCGCGGGCGAGGCCGAAGAGCGCGGCGGCGGGGCGCAGGCGGTGCATGCGTTTGCGATACTCGGGCGAGAGATGTTTTTGCAGATGCACAAAGGCGCCGGCGAGTTGGATGAGGCCCTTGTAAAAATCGCCGTTTGGTCCGTGCCGGTCGGCGAGCCACAATTCCTCGAGCACATCGTGGGCTTCGTAGTAAAGCTGGCGATGAAAGCACTGAAAGTAGCCCAAGTAGTGCGCCTCCAGTTTGCGCCCGCGCAGACCGTCAATCAACGCGGCTATCTTCGGACTTTTCTTACTCACTCAGGGAGCATACGGACTTGGTGGTGTCACGCAATCTGTGGGTAACGTGCACTCGACAACCTGCAAGTGCGGGAACAATTTCGCACTTGATGATTAAGACAGGTTTGGGACGCGGGTTGGGGGCTTTGCTGGGGCCGCCGCAGAACCAGAAAGCGCCAGCAGTGCAGAAGGCTGTGCCTGCCGCAATTTTGGCCGCACCAACGCAGGCGACGGGCGTGCCGTTGAAAGTGCCCATCGGAGAATTGAAGCCGTGCGCGAATCAGCCGCGAAAATCTTTTCCGACTGACAGTCTGCGCGAGCTGGCGGATTCGATCAAGGAGCAGGGGATTCTGCAGCCGTTGGTGGTGCATCGGCGTGGCGAACATTTTGAGATCATCGCTGGTGAGCGTCGCTGGCGCGCAGCAAAGCTGGCGGGGTTGATCGAGGTGCCGGTCGTTGTCCGCGAGGCGGATGATCGCGCGCTTTTGGAATTGGCGTTGATTGAGAATCTGCAGCGTGAAGATCTCAATCCGATGGAAGAGACGGAGGGTTATGCGTTGCTCATCCAGAAATATCATCTCACGCAGGAGGCCGTGGCGCAGCGATTGGGCAGGAATCGTGTTTCGGTGGCCAACTCGCTGCGTCTGCAAAAACTCGCGCCGGATGTGAAGGGATATCTGCGGACGGGCCGCATCTCGGCGGGTCATGCGAAGGTGTTGCTCGGTTTGTCGGGCGAGGCGGAACAGAAGGTCGCTGCGGAAAAAGTCATCCGCGAATCGCTCAGTGTGAGAGAGACGGAACAGATCGTGGCCGGATGGCAGGGACGCAGTGCTGCAGCAGCGACTCGAAAACCTGTGTCGGCGAAAGATCAGCATGTGGCGAAGATCGAGTCGAAACTCAAACAGCGGCTCGGCACGCAAGTGCGGTTGCGCTATCGGAATGGGAAAGGCTCGCTCGATATCCGGTTTTTTAACGATGACGATTTGGAGCGGATTCTGCAGGTGATGGGCGTCGAGGCGGAGTGAGGCTCCAGCAATCGCAATGGTTCTTCCACTGACTTTCTACGGCAACCCAGTGCTGCGCAAAAAGGGCGTGCCCATCGGCGACATCACGCCATCGATCCGCAAACTGATCGCGGACATGATCGAGACGATGGAGGCCAGTCGCGGAGTGGGATTGGCGGCGCAGCAAGTGGGCGAGGCATTGCAACTCACGGTGCTCGATGTGCGCGGAGTGAAGGATCGGCCGTCCACCCTGTCGGTGAACGGGAAGGAAGCCGATTTGGAAGAGCACATGCCGATGGTGCTCATCAATCCGGAAATTCAACCGACGGGCGACAAAGTGGTCGCATCCGAAGGGTGTCTGAGTTTCCCCGAGATTTTTGGAGAGATTGAGCGTCGATCTGAAGTGGATGTCACTGCCACCAACGCGAAGGGCAAACGCTGGACGTTTCGTTGCGGCGGATTATTGGCGCGCGCGGTCCAGCACGAGTTTGATCACCTGCAGGGAATCCTTTTCATCGACCGGATGGAACGCGAGGTGAAAGCCGAGATGAAACCGGAGCTGGACGAGTTGCAGGAAAAGACGAAGGCGGAGTTGAAGAAGGCGAAGTGACGGGATGATCAGTACACCTTGCGCATGTGCGAGGGCAGGATGTTGAGTTCGCCGCGATACTTGGCCACGGTGCGCCGGGCGATCTTCACTTTTTTCTCGATGAGAAGCTTCACGATGTTCTCATCGGAAATGGGTTCGTGCTTCGGCTCGGCCTTCACAATCTCAGCGATCATATCTTTCACAGTGGTGTTGGCCATGTCCGTGCCGTCTTCCGATTTGTAGCCGGAAGTGAAAAAGTAGCGCATCTCGAAAAGGCCCTGCGGCGTCTGCATGTACTTGCCCGCCACGGCGCGACTGACCGTTGTCTCATGGATTTTGACCACATCGGCGACCTGACTCATGGTCATCGGCTTGAGATGCGAGACGCCGTGTTCCATGAATTCGTGCTGACGTTTGACGATTTGGCGGGCGATGTTCAGGAGCGTCTCCTGCCGTTGATGGATGCTCTTGATGAGAAACTTTCCATCGCGAATCTTTGTGCGGAGATAATCGCGGACTTCCTTGGAACTGCCGGCCTGGCTCAGCAAATCTTTGTACGAGTTGCTGATTCTGACCTTTGGAATCTGATCGTTGTTATTGGTGACTTCGAATTGGTCATCGCGCTTTTCAACAAAAATCTCAGGAATGACGTACTCGCGATGATCCGATGAAATGGCCAGTCCGGGACGCGGGCTGAATCGGGCGATTCGCTCGGCTGCCTTTTGAATGTCGACCACGTCAATATCCAGCGCCTTGGAAATATCCGGATAACGATGACGCCCCAAAGCGTCCATGTGGTCGTTCACAATCTGATATTCCAACGACTCTTCGATTCCCGCCGCCGCCATTTGCAGCAGAAGGCACTCGCGCAAGTTTCGGGCGCCCACACCCGCAGGCGTGAAAGACTGGATGATTTTGAGAACCTCCTCGTACTGGTTGGCGTCCTTTCCATTTTGCTGCGCCAATTCCGCCAGATCAATTTGCAGAAATCCATTGTCATCGATGTTGCCGATGAGCAGCTCGGCGATTTCGCGCTGGCCATTGTTCAGCTCAGAAAGATGAGACTGTTCCAGCAGATGATCCTGCAAAGTCAGATCTGCCGTGAGCGAAGAGATCATGAAGTCACGTCGCTCTTCATCTTCAGGATTGCTGCGCGTGGCAATATTGCCACCGGCGAAATGTTCGCGCCATGAATCGTCCAATTGCGCGAGCCGTTCGAATTCCTGCTGGAGCTTGTCGATCACTTTGCCATCGGGTTCCACGTCCGCTCTCGCCGCAGCCGCTTCAGAGGCATCATCGGTCGGGGCGGATGATTCATTGGCTGGCGCGGAAGATTCCTCATTGCGCGGCCCATCGGGGACCTCTTCGACGCACGGGTTCTGTTGAAGCTCCTTATCGACGAGCGCCTTTAATTCCAGCAGCGGCGCCTGGAGGATGGCCAACGAATGCTGCATCTGTGGCGACAGGATCTGCTTTTGCAGCATCCTCGCATCAAGACGCATGTTTGGCTCCACAGACGGAATTATTGCGTGCCGGAAGCGAAAACTCAAGCGCAAGTCCTCGGCTGCGACTGAATAATGCGGTGCGTCGGCGGTGAATTAATTCATTTTGCGCTGGAACACGCCGCCGCATTAAGGTGCTCGAACATGGCGGTGCGATTCACGATTCTTGGTAGCGGTTCGGCTGGAAATTGTTCCATTGTCGAGACCGACACCACACGGATTCTCATCGATGCCGGTTTCAGCGGCAGCGAAACACGGAAGCGGCTTGCCTCTCTCGGACGCGTGCCGGAAACGTTCAACGCACTGCTCGTCACGCACGAACATTCCGATCACATCAGCGGGATCAAAGGCGTGGCTGGTCGTTCCAAACTGCCAATCTACTGCAATCGGCTCACGCGCGACGCGATTGAGGAAAAGACGAGTGCCGGTTGTGATTACCGAATTTTTGAGACCGGCGCGATATTCGAGGTGGGCGATATCACCGTCGAGTCATTCCCCGTTCCACACGATGCGATGGATCCCGTCGGCTATTTTCTGCGCACGCCTTCAGGCAACATCGGCGTGCTCACGGATTTGGGTCATGCCACCAAGCTGGTGCTCGAACGATTGAGCGAAGTGAACGTGCTGTTGGTCGAGACCAACCACGATGTGAAATTGTTGCAGGAAGATTTGCGCCGGCCGTGGTCGCTCAAGCAACGGATTCTGAGTCGTCACGGCCATCTCTCAAACGAGGCCGGTGCAGAGGTCGTTTCGAAACTCATCCACGCAGGATTGGAGCACGTTTACTTGGGTCATCTCAGTCGCGATTGCAATCGACCCGACCTCGCGGAACGAGCCGTGCGCACGGTGCTCAACTCCGCTGGAGCTGCTCATGTGGCGCTCACCGTCACCAGACAGGATGTGCCCTGCACGCCATTCACGCTGGGCGCCACGCATGGCGTGAAAATGAAAACGCTCGCCAGCACCGTTTGCCTGTCGTAATTATCCCGCCCGTAACACAGCCAATCAATCACACAACCGTCATTTACTTATGAGCGAAAAAATTGGATTCGTCGGAGTCGGTCGCATGGGAGCCAACATGGCGCGACGCCTGAAAGAATGTGGCCACACCATTTCTGCCGTGTTCGATGCGCGCCCCGAAGTCGCTGCGGAATTGGCCAAGGAACTCGGCTCACATGCGGCGGCGAATCTCGCCGAAGTCACGAAGCTTTCGAGCATCATCATCACCGTGGTGAACGACGACAAATCGATGAAAGAGATTTTTTCGAAGGGACTGCTCAAGCGCGCCAAAGGCCGCACGTTCATCAACTGTGCGACGGTCACTCCCGACACCCATCGTTGGGTCGAAGAGAAGGCGACGAAAAAGGGCGCGTTCACACTCGAAGCGTGCATGGCTTCGAGCATCAATCAGGCGCGCAGCGGTTCGCTCTATCTGATGTGCGGCGGATTGCAGGAGACGTTTGACCGCGCAAAGCCGGTGCTCGATCAGCTCAGCGATGAAGGCAAGTTGCTGCGTTACATCGGCACTTCCGGCAAGGCCGCCGAGGTGAAAGCGCTTGTCAACATGGTCATGAACATCAACACCGCCGGGCTTGCCGAAGGACTCGGGCTGGGCCACGCGCTCGGCTTGGATCTGAAGGTGCTCATGGAAGTTTTCTCGCAGACCGGCGCCAATTCTCGAGTGCTCGTCACCGACGGCGAGGACATGCTCAACCGCGATCACTCCTGTTTCTTTTCCGCTGAACATGCCGCGAAGGATTCCGGCATCGCGCTCAAGCTCGGCAAACAACAAGCGATCAAATTGCCGCTTGCCTCGGCGACGTTCAAACAATACGAGTCGATGAAGGAAGCGGGGCTGGGTCACCTCGACAAGTCCGGCATTGCCGAACTCACTTTCAAGGGCCGTCACCTGCACAAATAAGTCCGCGGTGGCGTGCGATCAAGTGGCGGGCACTTTTTTCTGCAGCAACAGTGCGAGGATGAAGAGTGCGAGGAACACACAGCCCAATCGGGGAGGAGCCGAGGCGACTGCGATCATGTCCACAATCACGATTCCCGCCAGCCAACCGCCCACCGCTCGGCCGACTTGTCGCGGGTTCATCGCAAATGCGAATCGAAGATTTCTGAAAACCCAAAGTGCGAGCACGGCACAAAGCAACAGAGCGTTGTCGCGCAGTTTCCCATCGTAAACGAGAATGGCCGGGATGACCGGGCTGATCATCAACAATGCCGGCCACCAATCAACGGCGTCCGGTTTGCTCTCGGCTCGCGCCATGCAGCTCAGTCCGATCACGTAGGTTGCCATCGCCACCGCTGCCCAAGTCACCGCGCCGGCATCCTCACTTAAAAGAAACGGCAGCTTGCGACCTGATTCCGCGTAGGCCATCGCACCGGCCAATAGAATGAGCAACGCGCGGCAGCCGCCCATGAATAATACCGACCACGCCGTGTGCTTGTGGATGAAATTATAAATGAGGATGCAGTTCATCAGCAGGAGGCCGGTGATCGCGGTCGCATTTCCCAAGCAGCCGGTGATGCCCATGCCGATCGCCA
>CAMDOH010000106.1 GCA_945903605.1 Akkermansia muciniphila | reverse complement strand
CGCGACGGTGAAAAGCTCCTCTGGCGGCAGCTTCGCGGCGGCGGGCAGCAGGCTCGCGCGTTGATACGTCTGCGTGAGCGCGAGTTCGCGGATGAGCCATTGCAGATCGAACTTGTGCGCGGTGAGTTCCTTCGCGAGCAGGTCCAGCAGCTCGGGGTGCGACGCAGGATTGGCGCTGTGATTGAGATCAAGTGGCTCGACGAGGCCGCGGCCCATGAACTGCCACCAGACGCGGTTGGCGATGTTGCGCGCGAAGAACGCATTCTCCGGCGACGCCAGCCGCACTGCGAGTTCCTTCAGCGGGCTGAATTTCAGCACGCCCGCCGAGCGCGTCTTCTTGTCCGGTGGCTCGGCCCACAACTCGGACGGGTCGGGCAGCGGCACCTCGACGCCCAGCGGCACGCGCGGACCGGTCGCGCCCTTCACGCTGCTGAGGACCGACACGAACTCGTATTTGTTCGTCATCGGCCCTTCCTGCACCCACGCGGTTTTGTAGTCGCCGTTGGCGGCTTGGAGCTTCGTGTTTTGGAACGCAACGAAGAGGCCGCTGAAATCCACCTGCTTGTAATCTTTTACCGTAAGATGCTTGTGGCACTGGCAACATTGGAGATCCACGCCCATAAAAAGCCGGCCCGCATCGCGCGTGAGGCCGGGGTAGTCGGTGTCCTGCTGGCCCACCTTGTCGAGTCGGCGCGTGATGAAGAAGCCCGCGCCGCGCAGTTTCTCATCCTTGAAATCCGGGCTGAGAATCTCGCGCGTCATCTGGTCCCACGGCTTGTTCGCGCGGAACGACTCGGCGAGATAACGCTTCCATTCGTCGCTATCGCCGTTGCGTTCCATCAACTGGATGTCGAACGCCTCGGCCAGTTGCTCCGCGAAACGCGGCGCGGCGGTGAGTTGCGCGATCAGCTTCGCGCGTTTGTCGGCGGATTTGTCCGCGATAAACTTCTTCGTCTCCTCCGCGCTGGGGATGCCGCCATTGAAATCGAACCACGCGCGGCGCAGAAACTCCGCGTCGTCCGCCGGCGCGGCGAGCGGCTGTTTGGCGGCCTTCGCCTTCGCGGCGATGAGTGCGTCCACCTTCGACGAAAGGGAATCTGCGCCCGAGACAAACTGCACGTCGTATAAAATAACGCTGCAGCAAAACAAGATCGCCGCCTGAGTTGTCGCCGAGCGATTCACGGGTGAGTAGACGGAGGATGGAACTCTGCCATTGAATCTTTGGCAAGCCTCGGCCCCTTGAGCAGCACTGCAAACCAAGATTGCAGACTGGCTCACGCTCGACTAATTTCGCGCGACATGTCCGACGCCCCGCGCATTCTCTATTGTCACTGTCAATACGCGCAAGTCGTCCCGCCCGATGTGAAGCAATCCGTGCTCAAACATTTGTCCGATTCTGGAGTCGCTTTCGATGCCGTGGCCGACCTCTGCGAGATGAGCGCCCGCAAAGATCCCGCACTGAAACGACTGGCCGATGGCAGCCCGGTGAAAATCGCCGCTTGCTTCCCGCGCGCCGTCAAATGGCTCTTCCATCAATCCGGCGCGCCGCTGCCGACTGCGCAAGCCGAAGTACTCAACATGCGTACGCTCACTGCCGCCGACATCATTGCCAGCCTCACGCGCCCCGAGTTGAACCCCAACTTGCCCAGCGGCAAATCCACCGCCAGCGACGCCCCGTCACAATAGAGCCATTGCGTACAGTAACATCGCCCTCGGGGTGAACTGTACTGCTGACCGATTCGAGGTTCATCCCGCTCGAGTGTTTGCTGGTGTGGCGCAGTCCAAGTCCATAGTCTCCCAGACGCAACCACGAAGCGCGAAATCCAATCTGTGTATGAAACATTTTCTTCTCCTGTCCCTGTTGTTTTTGGGCGCGGTGTATTGGGTCGGCGCCGCAGGGGTGCCCCATGCGAAAACGCACTTTGCCACTCATCCACCGATGCGACCGTTGCCGCAGCCAATCCAATCAGCGCTGGCCACCGGCCCGAAACTGTTCGTGGATGCAGCGCGCGGCCGTGACGGGAATGCGGGCACGGAGAAGGCCCCTTGGAAATCGCTCGCCCATGCGACGCGCCAGTTGAAGCCAGGCGATACGCTCTATCTGCGCGGCGGCACGTTTTACGAAAAGGTCGCGCTCACGCGTTCGGGCACGACTAATGCCCCCATCACCATCGCCTCTTTTCCCGGCGAGCTGGCAGTGATTGACGGCGGGTTGCGCGAGTTTGCAGAAAGCCCGGCGACGAGTTGGGAGCCGTTAAAAGGCGGCGCGGAGGGTGAGTTTGTTTCCACCCAAACCTACCCGCACGCGGATGATCGCAAGGTGCCCAAACAATTCTTACCTGCGTCGTGGGAGCCGATGTGGGGCATCGAGGAGGAGCGGCCCATCGCGCTCGGGCACTTCGCCGATTCGCTCGTGCCATTGCACGGCTACCGGCTGGCGGTGGATTTGCGCTCGACCAACGAGCTGTGGACCGGCGGCAAGAACGCGATGCGCGACACGGGTTTTTATTGCGGGCCGGGCCTGTGGTTCAACCGCGAGACTGGCCGCATCCACATCCGGCTGGCGCCGACGCTTCTGGCCGGGCTGGGCGAGCGCGCCTATCGCGGCGTGAGCGACCCGCGCAAACTGCCCCTCGTGATCGCAGTGGGTTTTGGCGATGACGTGCTACGGGTGAGCGGCGTCAAACACGTGCGCCTGTCGGGTCTCGCGCTGCGCGGCGCCACGGGCAGCCCGATGATCCACGTTTATGGCTCTCAAAACATCGAGCTGGATCACCTCTGCGTGCACGGCGGTTTCCCGGCGCTGCTCGTGAACGCCTCGCAAAAAGTGCGCGTCACGCACTCGGCCTTTCGTGGACTGGCCGCGCCGTGGAGCGGTCGCGCGCACATGAAATATCGCGGCACGGCGTCGTACCAGATCGTCCTGCAAAATCAGCAGCCGACCAATGAAGACATCGAGCTGGCTTGGTGCGAATTCACGGATGACCACGACTTCGCATTTCTGCGTCACGCAAAAAACCTGCAGTTCCATCACAACTACGTGGACAATTTCAACGACGACGGCCTCGAGTGCGGCCCCAAGCTGCGCGGGCACACGATTTTCATCCACCAAAACCGCATCGGCGCATGTCTGGGCGTGCTGCAACAACACGAGCTGGAAAAGGACGAATCGCCGCTGGATCACGCGCCCCTTTCCGGCGTTTATATTTTCCGAAATCTCTTCGACCAGCGCGCCGGTGTTTATTATCACGTGCCCGCACAACCGGAACCCAGCGGCGCTTTTCTGCGCAATGAAGGCCATCTGGCAAGCGACCACGGCAGCCCCATCTGGCCGGTGATGCGCGTTTATCACAACACGTTCCTGCGCCATGAACCGGTCTACCGCGATTATTTTCTCTTCGGTCTCGGCGCCGCCGGACTGCGCCACAACGAACGCGATGTGTTCAACAACATCTTCGCGCAGACGGGGCCCGTGCCCGGCACCGTCATCATCGGCATGAAAGAAGCCGAGAATCTGCGCGAAGGCGGCAACCTGCTTTGGGGCGCGAGGGACGGGCCTACTTTGAAGGGCGACCCCTTCGCGAAATTCCGCGCCGCGCCGCTCTTTGCCGAAAGCCGCAAACGCTACGCAGCCGGCTGGACCACGCACGACCTCGTGGCCAACCCGAAGTTCATGAGCCTGCCCGCCGATGAATCACGCCCTGCCGACCTTCGCCTGCAACCCGGCAGCCGCGCGATCAACGCCGGCCAATCCCTGCCGACGGAATGGCCCGATCCCTTGCGCGCCTCCGACAAAGACGCGCCCGACATCGGCGCCTTGCCGCTGGGCGTCAATCCGTGGGGCATCGGCGTGGACGGTCGGCTTTCTATTTTTGGCGGAGCCGCTGCGAGGAAGTGATTCCAAATCGAATCAACTGATGGCATTCTCGTGCCGATCCATTTTTGCCCATGAAGATTGATGCCATCAAAAAACTGCGCGCCTCACTCGCGGCGGACCGGCCGGTGCACGGAATGTTTGTGACACTGGAAAGTCCCAGCATCACGGAGATGGCTGTCGGCCTCGGGCTGGACTGGATTGTCATCGATGCCGAGCACGGGCATCTGGATTGGGGGGACATCGTGGGCCACCTCCGCGCCGCTGCGCGCAGCCATACGGTGGCGCTCGTGCGTATCGCCACTTTGGACACGGGGCTGATCAAACGCGCGCTGGATATCGGCGCCGACGGGGTGATGGTGCCGTGGATTGAAACTCGCGCGCAGTTGCAACACGCGGTGGCGGCGGCGCAATATCCGCCCGAGGGAGTGCGCGGCATCGGCGCCGAACGCGCCACGGGCTGGGGAGAATGCCTGCTGCAACATGCGCAGGAGGCGAATGAACATGTGCTCGTCGTGCCCATCATCGAGACCGTGACTGCGGGGAAAAACATCGCGGAACTTTGCAAGGTGCCCGGCGTGGATCTGTTTTTCTTTGGTCCGGCCGACTACTCCTCGACTGCCGGTCATCGCGGACAGTGGGAAGGCCCGGGCGTCGCGCAGACGTTGCTCGATCTCAAGGATGCACTGCGCACCCACGACAAACACTGCGGCGTCATCGCCACAAGCCACGAGAATCTCGCCGAACGCCAGGCGCAGGGCTTTCGTATTTTGGGCATCGGCTCAGATTGCTCACTGCTGTTGCGCGGCATGCACTCTGGCCTTGCGGCCGCTGGCAAAGATCGCCGCATGCAATCGCCGTGAAGACTGCTCCCCTGCCGCGCCCGCCCGAATTTGTGCGCCCCAATCGCATGGAGGTCATGAATGTGCCCGGACAAAGACCGGCCGTGACTCTCGTGCCGGGAGTCACGCTCGATTGCCTTGTGGGCGGACACAACAACGCCCACGGCATCACGACGGGCCTCGTGACTTTTGAGCCGCAAGCGCTCCTGGCCTATCACACGCATCCGGTCAGCGAATCCATCACCGTGCTTTCCGGTTCCATCGTGATGGGCGTGGAAGGGCGCGAATACACGCTGGGGCCGCTCGATAATATTGTCATCCCGCGCGAGCTGGCTCATGCCTCGTGGAATGCTTCGGCTAATCATCGCGTCGTGCTGAGTGCGGCGCTGGCTTCGTCATCGCCCCGGCGGGATTTCGTGGCCACCCCCACGGAACGGCGCGCCATGCCGACAGACTCCACGGGAGTTGCGGGCAAGGAACGCGTGACGCGATTTGACACCGCACCGCGCTTTGAGGCCGGCCCGGGCACGAGCTTCATCGATCATTTCAATCACGACCTCGTGCCGGGAATTGAGATGAGCGGCGGCTACGGATGGTTTGCGCCGGGAGGCCGACTGCCCGCGCATTACCATGATTTCGACGAATCCATCTGCATCATTCAGGGAGTGGCCACCTGCGCTGTCGAAGGTCGCCGCCATTGGATGAGCGACTGCGCAACCGCCCTGCAACCGCGCGGGCGCGTGCATTATTTCATCAACGAAAGCACCGCGCCCATGGCCATGCTGTGGGTGTACGCTGGGCCGTTGCCCGAACGCATCGTGGTGGATGAACGCTGCGCAACCATCGAAGGAAATCCGTGGAAGGACAATCCGCTCCCCTCATGAACGAACACCGTTTCACCGTCGCGTTGACAGGCGATTTCTGCGACAGCGCCGGCACGCCCAAATATCGGGACATCGGCCTCGACGTGCTCGCCGCGCATCCGCACATCCGGCAGCACGCATTCGCTGGGCATCACCCGCAGATCGGCTCCGATCAAATCGGCGATGCGCAGGGAGTGATTGTGCTGACGCCGATGGTCACTGCCGAAAGTGTGTCCAAGGCAGGCGACCTTCTCGTCATCGCGCGCTTCGGCGTCGGCTACGACGGAGTGGATGTGGCGGCCTGCACTCGTGCGGGCGTGCTCGTCACCATCGCGCGCGGAGCGGTGGATCGTCCCGTGGCCGAGGCCACCGTCGGCTGGATGATCGCGCTCTGCCATCATCTGCGCATCAAAGA
>CAMDOH010000105.1 GCA_945903605.1 Akkermansia muciniphila | reverse complement strand
CGTTTGTTGTCTTCTTGAAGTTTTTTGAACAACTCGTCGCTGGGTGTTTCGCGCACTAGTTTTTGAAGGGTTTCGTTGTCACGCCGGCTTTTCTCCAGCGACAGCCTGAGAGATTCCACGCCATCTTTGCCTTTTTCGTAATGCGCTTTGAGGAAGACAAGTTCCTCCTGCATGGTTTGGATTTTCTGTTCTGCTTTGGCGAGTTCGCCAGGTTCAAGTTCGCGCGGACGTGCGGCGAGCGCCTCTTTCAACTTGGCGCGCAGTGCGGATTCGGAGGCGGCTTTGTCGGCTCGCGTCTGTTCCAATTCCAACTCGAGTTTGGCGATCTTGGCGACGTGACCTGTGGAGGATTGGGCATTGGGTGGCGCGTCTGGAATTTTCAAATGCACCATGAGCGGGGCGACTTTGCTGACGAGATAATTTTGCCGAAACTCAACAACATCCGCATTCCATGCGGGATGATTTTCTTTGAGCAACTTGAGCGATTGCTGTGCTTGCAGGTATTTTTCAAGTGCGGCAACGGGTTGGCGCGCTTCCAAACTGTCAGCCTGCTGGATGAGTTGATAGGCGTTGATGAATAATACCGACGGGGCTTCTGCCGCATTGGCCATGATGATGGCAAACGCAGCGACGACTCCGAATTGACGAATCCAAAACCTCCTCACAGTTGGAATCTCTGTCGGAAAAACCCGCTCGTTGCAACTCGATTCCATTCACTGTGGACAAGTTGAGGCGCGCCGCGACAGGTTCAGTCAGTTGACACTATTTTTTGCGTCGTGCTATTGTCTCGCCGCTGGTGCCATGTCACTCGTGCTAAATCAGCCGGTGTTGGTGCTAAACCGCTTGTGGCAGGCTGTGAATGTCTGCACCGTGCGGCGCGCATTGATGTTGCTTTTGAAGGGGCAGGCGCAGGTCGTTGTCGGCGACGGTGGCGATTTTCAGACCTTTGATTTTGGCTCCTGGACGGAACTTTCCAAGCGCGATCCGAGCAACGATTACATCGCCACCATTTCATTTCGGTTGCGTGTTCCGAAAGTGATCCTATTGGGAATCTACGATCGCCTGCCGAAACAAGAGGTCAAATTCACGCGTCAGAATATTTTCGATCGTGACAAAAATACCTGTCAGTACTGCGGCAAACATCACGAGCGCCGGATGCTGAATCTCGATCACGTCATGCCGCGCGATCGCGGTGGGCCGACGACTTGGGAAAACATCGTCACCTCGTGCATCCCCTGCAACACGCGCAAGGGAAACCGCACTCCGGCAGAGGCGAGCCTGAATTTGATTCGCAAACCGAAACGGCCGAAATGGCGGCCCTTCGTACAGATCAACATTCACGTTGGCCGGCATGAGAGCTGGCAACGGTTCGTGGATGTCGGGTCGTGGACCGTGGAACTGGGCTGAGCGAATTATTTCGAGACGGCGCGTCGCGCCTCGTCGATCATTTGCCAAAACTTTGGATTCTCCTGCAACGAAGCGTCCTCGTCTGCAATCATGTTCACATTGCGAAACATGAAATCTTTGACGGAATTTTTGCCGAGGATGCGATGCACCACTGCGCCCAGTTCATTGGTTTCGTAATAGACGCGATAATCGCCCACGCGATAACGGTAGAGCATCCGGCGGCCACGCTCCAATCGACCCACACCTGAATTCTTCACTTCGGCTGGCAACCCTTTGAACTCCCCCAGAAACTGCAATTGCAGATCCTTCGGCATCTTGGAAAGCTCGGCCGCACTGGTAGGATTGAAAATGATCTGGAAATAGTGCATGGCGAAATTCAACTCACTGGTAGCCCGTACGGGAATCGAACCCGTCTCTCGGCCTTGAGAGGGCCACGTCCTAGCCGATAGACGAACGGGCCAGTAAGCCCCGAGACCGTACCCACAAGATTTCCTGTGTCAACCCTTCCATAAGCCGCAACGAATACATGCAAAAGTGAACGCTACCCGACCGTGACCATCACCTTTAGCGACGCTTCAGTTGGTTTCGCCGCCAGTTCAATCGCTGCAGCAGCTTGCTCCAACGGGTACGTGTGCGTGATGAGTGGCCGCACATCGAGTCGGCGCGAAAAAATCAACCGAGCCACCTCGGCCTGAATCATTGGATCGGAGGAATAACTTCCGATCACATCTTTCTCGTCCACACAGATCGTTGCCAAATCAAAGGGGAACTCCGCGCCGCGACGGGTGTGCGCAAACAACAGAATCTGCCCAGCCCCACGCACGAGCGCGAGCGACTGCTTCACCACCGCGTCCGACGGCACAGCCACCACCGCAGCATCCGCACCGCGACCACGAGTGAGCTTCGCCACCTGATCGCTCAAATTGGTCGCATCGCCACGAACCACGCGAGTCGCACCGAATTGTTTCGCCAGCTTGAGTCTTGCCTCCATCAGATCCGTCGCCACCACGCGCATGCCACGCAACACCAACAATCGCGTGAACATCAATCCGATTGGTCCTTGGCCCGCCACGAGCACCGTGTCGCCTTTGCATAGGCGCAGTTTGTTGATGGCTTTGAGCACCGTGTTGACCGGTTCCACCATCGCACCCTCGAAGAAACTATTCCGCGCCGGGATTTTCACCACGCCCGGAAGGCAGAAATCCATCACGCGCACATACTCCGCATAGCCGCCACCCGAAGGTTTGAAACCGGCGGTGATGCCCGTCTCCAGATATTGCGGGCATTGCGCAAAGTTCGAATGATGGCAAGCGTGGCAGTCGAGACACGGAACATGATGATGCATCGCCACACGCTCGCCCACTCGGAAACCTCGCACGCGCGCGCCGACAACCACAATAGTTCCGGCAGTTTCATGACCGAAGATGCGCGGCGGAGGCACTGTCCCGTAATGAATCTTTTTGATGTCTGTGGGGCAAACGCCGCAAGCCGCGACACGCACGAGAATCTCTTTCGATCCGATACGCGGCACCGGCACTGTCTCCAAACGCAGATCGTTCACTCCGCGATAGACCACCGCTCGCATCGATTTTGGGATGTCGCTCATCAGCGCAATCTAATCACGGACACGCTCTGTTGAAAACCGAATCCATCAAACGGAAATCTCATCACCCAGAAAATCTGCGAACCATTTCTCCGGTTTGGCGATGAAATGCCAATCCTTGTCGGCCCAACGAAAACTCAATTCCCGCGCGTGCAATGCTGCGCAAGGTAAAATAAGCCGCCGCCAATCTTCATCTGTCAGTTGGCCAAAAACCAATCTAAGATAGAGCATCTCATCGGCACCGTAGAGCTTTTCGCCCACCAGCGGATGGCCGATGTGCTGAAGATGGATTCGGATTTGGTGTTTTCGGCCGGTGCGCAATCCCACTCGCAACCATGTGAACTCCCCCTCGGCGCGCGTGAATCGGCGCATCACTTCGTATTCGGTCTGCGCCAGCTTGCCATCGGGCCGCACGCAATCCTTCACCGCAATCTCAGTCCGCTCATCTTTTCCCAGCGGCGCATCGATCAATCCGCGATCCTCACGCAGATGCCCGTGGACAATCGTCCAGTAAACTTTGGTCACCGCGCGTTCAGCCCAGATTTTCCCGATCTGTTTTGCCGTCTGCGCGTTTTTGGCGATCACCACCACTCCACTCGTCTCGCGATCGATCCGGTTGATCATCGATACAGAAATTTCATCGCCCACATGCAACCGCACGCGACTGATCAGACTCGAGTAGACATCCCCTTTCGTTGGGTGACAGACGAGGCCGGCCGGTTTGTTCACCACCAACAAATCGGCGTCTTCATGAAGAATTTCGAACAGGTTTTCCACGCAACACGCTCCTCGACGAGATAGTCACCCATTGTCGCCAAAACCACCATCTTCCTTTCCCGCGTGACTTTGCCAGCCGCCCTGCGCAGAGTGCCGCCTGCATCGGCGGTATGAAATCGTCCAAAACAGTTTCGCGTAGCGGCCGGTTCGCCAGCCATCCGAGCGCCAATGTGGCGCTCTTCACAGAATCCATCTCCTTCGATTGGCGGCTCTGGCGGCACGATATCGCCGGTTCTATTGCCCACGCGATGATGCTGCAACATGTCGGCCTGCTCACTCGCAAAGAATGTAGAGACATCACCAACGGACTTGAGGGCATCGCACGCGACATTGAAGCAGGCAAGCTCCAGTGGAAATTGGAACTCGAAGACGTGCACATGAACATTGAGGCGGAGCTGACGCGGCGGGTGCCGGCCGGAGCCAAACTTCACACCGCCCGATCTCGTAACGACCAAGTCGCGCTCGACATGCGGATGTGGTTGCGGGACGAAATTCTCTCGCTCTGCGGTGAATTGCGCGGACTGCAGCGTTCCCTCATCGAACTCGGCGGAAGAAATGCCGACGTCGTCATTCCCGGCTACACACATTTGCAACGCGCACAGCCGGTCTATTTCGCGCATCATCTACTCGCTTATGCCGAGATGTTCGACCGCGATTGGGAGCGGCTGCACGATTGTTTTGCGCGCGCGAATGTCTGTCCACTAGGCAGCGGTGCTATTGCTGGCAGCACATTGCCGATCGACCGCGAATTCGTCGCCAAGCAACTGGGTTTTGTGGACGCCAAAGGCCGGCCTCGCGTGACACAGAATTCGATGGACGGAGTGAGTGACCGTGACTTCGTTCTCGAATTCGCCGCCGCCGCCGCATTGATTGCCGTTCACCTTTCGCGACTCGCGGAGGATGTCGTTCTCTGGGCCAGCGCGGAGTTCCATTACATCCGCATCGACGATGAATACACCACCGGCTCCTCGCTGATGCCGCAGAAAAAGAATCCCGACATTGCCGAATTGGCGCGCGGCAAATCCGGTCGCGTCATCGGCAATTTGATGGCGCTGCTCACGCTTCTGAAAGGCCTGCCGATGACTTACAACCGCGATTTGCAGGAGGACAAAGAACGGCTATTTGACACCACCGACACTGTGCGGGCCACCGTGAACATCGTAGCGGCGATGCTGCGCCACACGGCGGTGAATGCCGGAGCCTGCGCGCGTGCTGCTGGCGATCCTGCGCTGCTCGCCACCGATCTGGCCGATCACCTCGTGCTGAAGGGAATGCCCTTTCGCAAGGCGCATCATGTCGTCGGCGCGGTCGTTCTGCTCGCCGAGCAACTCGGCAAACCGCTGGACACACTCACGCTGGCGGAGCTGCGTTCGGCAGACAAAAGTTTTGGCCAGGATGCGCTCCAAGTGTTTGATCTGAAAAAATCCCTCGCAGGCAGGCGGCTGACCGGTGCGCCGGGCACATCGGAAGTCCGCAAACAACTCGCTCATTGGCGCAAGCGGCTGGGCCGTTGATGTCCAATCAGCACCAATTACTCACCACTCTGCTGCGCGATGTCTCGCGCTCATTCTACCTCACGCTCCGAGTCCTGCCTGAATCGGTGCGAACTCAAATCAGCATCGCCTATTTGTTGGCGCGCACTTCGGACACCATCGCAGACACGGACTTGTTGCCCGCAGAAAAACGGCTGGAAGCGCTGGGTCGATTCTGGGCGAGAATCGAGGGCGAATCCGGCACAATCGATCTCGGCGAACTCGCAGGCAAACAATCGTTGCGGGCCGAACGCGTGTTGTTATCGCGAATTGAAGAGACCCTTTTACTACTCGCGACGCTGGATCCTTCAGATCAATCTCAAATCCGCGACGTGTTACGAACGATTATTGCAGGGCAATCAGCGGACGTACGGCGATTCGGAGCGGCGACTGACAAAATCATCGCTCTGCAATCGGACGCAGAATTGCAGGAGTACACTTTTCAAGTCGCCGGATGTGTCGGAGAATTTTGGACGCGGATGTGCCGTGCGCACGTGTTTCCAAATGCGTCCATCGATGACCCTCTGCAATTAGTCGATGGCCGGCGATTTGGACAGGGCCTTCAACTCATCAACATCCTGCGCGACTTGCCACGCGACTTGCGTGCGGGCCGTTGTTATCTCCCTCAAGATCGACTGGGCGCCATCGGCTTGAAGCCCGAAGATTTGCTCCTTCCGGAGAA
>CAMDOH010000104.1 GCA_945903605.1 Akkermansia muciniphila | reverse complement strand
AAAGGATGACGAGGTGGCTGTCTTTTTTGATGGGGTTATCGAGCGGGCGAATGATGTCCTGACCGGCGACGTAGGGTTTCACGGCCTTCAGATTCTCAGCCACCGTGCAGCCGGTGACCGTGAGGCAATCGCCGTGCAAGAGACCGGCGTCGAGCAGGGTCTTCATCATCGGCTCGATGCCGCCGATGGCGACGAGCGCGGCCATCACGTATTTGCCGGAGGGTTTGAGATCGGCGAGGACGGGGACGCGCTTGCCGATGCGTGTGAAATCATCGATGGAAAGTTTGACACCAGCCGCCTGTGCCATGGCGAGCAGGTGCAGCACGGCGTTGGTGGAACCGCCAAGCGCGATGACGACGGTGATGGCGTTCTCGAACGCTTTTCGCGTTATGATGTCGCGCGGCCGGATGCCATGTTTGAGTAGGTTCACGACAGCGGCACCGGCACGGCGGGCGTCGTCCTTCTTGGCACTGGAAATGGCATTCTGCGCGGAGCTGTTGGGCAGCGACATGCCTAGCGCTTCGATGGCGCTGGCCATGGTGTTGGCGGTGTACATGCCGCCACAGGAACCGGGGCCGGGAATGGCACAGGATTCAATCTCGTGCAATTCGGCGTCGGTGATTTTCTTGTTGGCATGCGCGCCCACGGCTTCAAACACCGACACGATGTCGAGCGGGCGCTGAGTGGCGGTGAGGCAGCCGGGCAGGATGGTGCCGCCGTAAACGAAGACGGAGGGGCGGTTCATCCGCGCCATGGTCATGATGCAGGCGGGCATGTTCTTGTCGCAGCCGCCGATGGCCACAAAGCCATCCATGCCCTCGCAGCCGACGACCGTTTCGATGGAGTCGGCGATCACCTCGCGCGAGACGAGCGAATATTTCATCCCCTCGGTGCCCATCGAGATGCCGTCGGAGATCGTGATGGTGTTAAAAATGATGGCCTTGCCGCCGGCGGCATTGGCCCCGGCCTCCGATTCGATGGCCAGCTTGTCGATGTGCATGTTGCACGGGGTGACATTGCTCCAGGTCGAGGCGATGCCGATGAGGGGCTTGGCGAAATCCTCCTTCTTGAAGCCGACGGGATACAACATGGCGCGACTCGGCGCGCGGTCGGGGCCATCCAACAGAATGCTGGAGTGCGGTCGCAGGTTGATTTTGCCTTTGGACTTTTTCATTTTACGCGCGGGATTGTCAGCGTGAGTTGCATTGGGAGCAAGCAAAAGCGTGCGGAGCGCTTGACGGTTGGTGAAGACTCTGTGAGATTTAAGAGGTCACTTCGGGGGCGTACTGGTTTCGACCGGAGAAATGCGCCAGAGGCGGCATGCCGAGGATGGTTCGTTGGCCTCGTAAAAATACCGAACCAAAACTTAAAAGCTAACGAAGAGTTGGCCCTTGCGGCTTAATGCTGCGACGTCTGCCGCTGGACACCGGCTACGGTGGCAGACGAAATTAGCCGGTTAGGTTTGCTGCGGAGACAGCGCGCAGTGGACCGAAACTTTGTCATGCTGACTACGCTGCGCGATTCGTGCCAGATCGTTATCGCGCCGCCGACAACACGTATCTGGCTAAGCATGTAGTCGCGGCTGGTAAGTTTGTCTGGGACGCGGGTTCAACTCCCGCCGCCTCCACCACTCTCACTTTTGCCCGATCAATTATCCTTCGGAATGGTGCCGGTGGCTCCGCGAAGATTGGAGCGTTCATAGCCATTGAGGATGGGAAGATAGCGATAGTAGACGGAGAGGCTCAGTGTCGCCCAAGCGGTGGTGACGGTGCGGCCTTCAACTTTCGAACGATGTCCTACGGCTTCCCAGCTTCCCGCATTGTCGCCTTGCTTGGCTTGTTTCGAAAGGAGAATGGGGCGCATGCGATCATTCCAATCAGTCCAAGCCTGTCCTCCGTTGAGATTCATGGCGAGGGTGCCGTAGTACCAGTAGTAATAATTATTCTGTTCGGCACGTGGCGAATGAGTCGCCAGAAACGAGGTGCTTTCCTTCATGCGATCCAGAACGGCTTTGCGCCCGAAGACCTGCTGGCAAAACATGCCTTCAGCGGTCATCGCTGGCGAAGGTGACGGGGTTCGATATCCGTAAAGGCCAGCGTCATTTCCCGCACTGAGCGTATCCAGAAAGTTTTTAGCGCTGTTGAACGACTCGGTTGGAGGGCGAAGTCCTGCCATATCAGCGCTGCGTAGTGCCATTACTGCCCAGCCTGTGACAGAGAGGTCACCGGTATCTTGCGAGTATTTGTAGGGGAAATAGCGCCAGCCGCCGGTATCCGGATTTTGCGCTTTGACGATGAAATCCAGTGCGCGCTTGGCGGCGCTTTCGAGTTTCTTATCCTTCGACAATCCGAGCGCCTCGCAGATGGCGATGGTTCCGATGCATTGAGCATACATCTGGCCGCCATCAAACATGGCGCCATCTTCTTTGACTTGCTCGACGAGCCAGTTCAATCCACGTAAGAGCGGTTCCTGATGCGGGCCTTCTTCATTATGTTTGGCGCCGTAGGACATGTAGCAGAGCAGGGCAAGGCCCGTGTGCGCGATGGGCGATTTCGTTTCTTCCCAATATCCGAGCGGTTTCTGAGTGCGAGTGAACCAATCCAAGGAGCGCCGGACGGCTTCTTCGGTTTCCAGATTGCCACCGAGCTTTTCGATTTTTTCCAGTCGCTCGGCGAGGTCATATCTCAACGGGTTTTTTGTAATGCCTGTGGTATTGCGAAGTGCCTTGCGATCTTTCGGCTCTAAAGTGGTGGCGGCTGGTTGGGGCTTTGGGGGAATGATTGGCTCAGCCGCGTTGATGCCGAGCGGCAACGCAATCGCGAGGAATGCAAGTGTTGAAATCGGCGTGAGTGATTGAGCGATTAATTTCATAAGATCAAACTTGGATTTCGGAATCTTGCTGAGTTCGTTTGAAACTCGAAACACTTTGCACTGAACCGTGCCGACCAATCAACCCCACAGTGCACACACTTGCTCTGCGGAGAATCCTAATTAGTTTTTGGGGCCACTCAGTGGCTCTGGACGGCCTTCTGGACGGCTGGGAACGCCTTCGGGTGTGCCGCCTTCTTTGGGCTGTTTCGCTCCAGCTTCATTCGGGCGACTGCCGCCTTCTTGACGTCCCAATCCTTTGCCGCCGCTACTTGGACGCCCTTGATTCGCTTCGCCGGGTTTGTGGCTGCCACCATTCTCAGCCCCGCCTTCGCGCTTCTCACCGATTTTTTGGCGAAGGACGAGCAGCTTCTTGTATTGTTCGGCACTGAGCAGATTCTTGACGGCGTTCTCGTGCCGTTCGATGGCTTCTTTTGCTTTGGCGCTTTTCTCTGCGTTGCTGAGTTCTTTGTGACCCTTGATGTAGATCAATCCTTTTTCGAGTTGCTGGTGAAGTTCGCGCAATTTTTCACCCTGTTCCTTGGAAAGTTCCAGCAGCCCGGCGATGTACGCACGTTCTTTCTCGCTGAGATTGTGTTCGACGGGTTGCTTCGGCTTTTCACCACCGGTTTCATTTCGGCTGGTGCTGGTCGGCTGACCACGTTTTGTCTGAATGCCGGTCGAAGTTTCTTTTTCGTTGGGCCGGGTGTTGCGAATGACGGCACGATTGCTTCGGCTCGAAGTCGATGGCTTGGCGCCATCAGTCCGTTTTATTTCTTTGGTGCCCTCGGGTGCTTTTCTGGGTTCATCGGCAGCGATGGCGAGTTGCATCATTCCCGCAGTGAATATTCCGGCCAGCGCGATTTGGATTGAGTCTTTCATACGTGTCCCCAGTTTGGGTTTGTACCGTCGCTTTGAGAGACGGGCTAACAGAGGAATGGTTACGCCTTTGTCGGAAATTGTCTAATTTAATTGTGTTGTCGAAAGGGTATGTTTTAGGAGATTTTCAGGATACCAAATGCGTATGAAAACTCTGTCTGGCATCTGTGCTTTTGCCGTTGTCGTCGTTTTGAGTATTTGTGGTTGTGGTCGCACTTCAGAATCAGGCGAGCGCCGGGTTTCTGCAAATCGATTGGTGATGGATCAGGATGTCGTGTTCTTGGCCGGCGAGAAGTTTCCCTTCAGCGGACTTGTGTTTTGGGCTTTTGCGAACGGCCAGCTTCAACAGGAATCCAATTACACCAACGGCGTATTGGAAGGTCGCGAAGTGTGGTGGCATTCAGATGGAAAGCGTGCTGGCGAGGCAACCTATTCCAAGGGCGAATTGGAGGGGATGTATCAGGAATGGTATTCTGGCGGGCAAAGAAAATGTTCCATCAACTACCATGTTGGTGAGGCCGATGGTCGCGAGATTTGGTATTATGAAAATGGAAAGGAAATGTCGGTGACCGTTTACGCAGGCGGATATCGTGAAGGCCCGGCCACCGGCTGGCATGACAATGGCAAGAAAGCTTGGGAGGCGCATTGGGTTGCCGATGCTCCCGAAAAGGAATTCAAAGAATGGTATTTGAACGGGCAGCAGATGAGCCAGCGCACTTATGAGTCAGGCATTCTCGTGGGGATTGAAACCTGGTGGTACGAGTCCGGCAACAAATCAAAGGAGATTGGTTGGCGCGCAGGTCTGCGAGACGGCTTGGCCAAAGAATGGTATCCCAGCGGGAAGAAAATGAATGAAGCGACCTACGTGGCTGATGATCGCGATGGGCTGGCCACTGGCTGGTATGAGAATGGAAACAAGGCTTACGAAATTATCTTCAAACAAGACGCGCAATTAAGTGTGAAAGAATGGTTGCCTGATGGAAGTGATCTCTCCGTTGCGCCGACGCCAACCGGGCGTAATCAAGTTTGGACATTGGCCAAACTTCGCGCGACCTACTTGGGCAAACCCGAGGCTACGATTCAGACAGTCTTTGGTGATCCGGACGATTTCGAGAGCGGAAATTGGCACTACGCCAAAATGAAATTGCAGAATGCAGCCGCTACGAATACTTCCACGTTGAGACAAGTGCAGTTCAATATACGCGGCGGCAAAGTCGAAGCGATCGAAGTGAAGTGACGGACTGGCAGTCGGCTCGTCCTTCGTTCCAAGTACAGTTCTTCAGCGCGATTTCGCAGGGCAAAACTCATTCATCCAACAGGCGGTGATAGAAGAAACAAAAAAAGGCCCGCAGCGAACTGCGGGCCTTTGACTAAAACTCGTTCCGAGTCTCGTTAGAATTATCGGAGCTTCGGCTGAGGCGGCTGTTGCGCGCCGTATTCAGTCGGGATTGCGGCGCCGCTGGTCGGGCGGCCAGTGATTGTAGGCGTGCCAGAAGTATTCTCCGGCTTGCTGGTAGTAGAACGAGGAGCTTCGGCTTTGGGCTGCGGATATTCAGGAACTCCGCCACCACCGGGTTGCTTCACGGTTGGCGTGCTGCCAGTTGGTTGCTTGGTGCCAGTGGTGCCACCTTTGACTGTGGGAACCGTGGTGCCGGCCGGTTGTTTGCTGGTGGAAGATTTGGGAGCCGTTGCATTGGGCTTTGGATATTCAGGAATGCCACCACCGGGTTGCTTCACGGTCGGCGTGCTGCCCTTGGGTTGCTTGGTGGCCGTGGCGCGATTGACCTCGGCTGGGCGACCCGCATTCGGCTGCATCGAACTCGTGTTGCGTTTTGGCTCGGGAGTGGTGGCACCTTCTGCTTCGCTCGGACGAGCATTGCGTACGGCGGCGCGACTTGTTGCTCCTGTCGTCTGTCCAGTGGGCATTGAACCCGTGGACGACTTGGTAGCGGTGGGCGCGCCGAAATTGGCGGGTGGCTTCGAGCCGGTTTGTCCCTCGGTCGGGAGCTGGGCCGGAGCTTGAGCTGAAGCAGAAATGTGGAGCAATCCAGTTGCAAACATTCCTGCCAATGTGAATCGGATGGAGTTTTTCATTTTTGTTATTCCGAGTTTTAGTTTTGACCGTCGGAATGAAAGACGTCCGACGGTGCTGGGAGGGTTACGACTGTTTGCACCTTATGCAATATATTTTTATTGTCGAAAGAGCGCGGTGTGGGACACTCTGTAAATACACAAAATGGACATGAAACTATTGGCAAGGATGTTTGTGGCGGCAGTGGCGGTCGCCCTGTTTGTTTCGGGTTGTGGCGATAAACCGGCAAAGGCGCCAAAAACGGGTTCGGGTGCGAAGCCAAAATCCACATCGTCCACATCGGGATTGCAAAGAGTGGGTGCGGGGCGATTGGTTTCCGATCAGAATGTCATGTATCTTGTAGGCGAAAACGCACCATTTAATGGGGTTGCTTTTTGGCTGTTTGAAGATGGCAAGACTCGGCATGAAACGACTTTTCGTGATGGGATCCGGGAAGGCCGTGAATTGTGGTGGCATTCAGATGGAAAACGTGCGGGTGAGGCGACCTATGCCAAGGATCAGTTGAATGGGCTTTATCAGGAATGGCATCCGAACGGGCAAAAGAAACATTCGATGAATTACA
>CAMDOH010000103.1 GCA_945903605.1 Akkermansia muciniphila | reverse complement strand
CCGCTGTGCGGCTCAAAAGTTTCTTTAGTGGCAATCATATTGAGTGTTGAAATTCAAAAGGGAAGTGAGCCTGGAAGCTCCCTTCGCCAGCATTATCTGGATCAGGTTATCGGGTCTCCTGCAATCCCGTGCAGGACTCTCAGCCATTTCCATCGGCGCGTGGCGCAGATGTAGGATTGGCTCCCCAGCGTTGTTGGGAAAGTAAACGGCAAACCGGCGAGGGTCAAGACAGGGTCAAGATTGAAAAGATTTTCCGCAGCCGCAGGTGTTTTGGGCTTTTGGATTTTGAATCTTGAATCCGCTGGAATTGAGGTCATCCGAATAATCGACAATGGAACCCTGCAAATGACCGGCACTGACGGGATCGGTCAGCACCTCTACCTCATGACATTGAGAAACCAAGTCGCCATCGCGTTTCTCATCGAACGTCAGCCCGTACTGCATGCCCGAGCAACCGCCGGACTCGACATAAACTCGCAGGTATTTCGCGGGCGCGGCTTGCTCTTTCTCCAGCAGACTACGGACATGTGCGGCGGCACGCTCGGTAATCTGTAGCGGGGACGTTTGCTGCATAACTGTCATTGCTGTCAGACTACTTTGATTGTAGGCCGAGTCAATTCGGTTGTGGCAGACCCATCCGCGACTTTTGCTGTTCGACTTGCAAGATGCGCGCATCGAGTGCGCGTTTCATTCCTGGAAAGCGGGATTGAAGTCGCCGATACAGCGCCACTGCCTGCTCATACTCGCCCAAGCCAGCATGAAGCCGCGCGGCGGCCAAGCCCGATTGCTGTTCCCAATAAGGATCGAGCGCCTCAGAAGGCAACGACCGTTTTCCATAAAACACGTTCAAATAGTTTTCCAATGCCAAGCGCAGGAGTTTGGGACGATCGGGCGAATTGAGTGCGCGCTTTTCGTGTATCAATGCCATGCCGCACTCTGCCTGACTTCGAGCAGCCAAATCAGCCGATGGATGTCCCAAGTCCAATACTCGTTGGTAAGACTCCATCGCTTTTTCGTAACGCGACGCCACCTCCGCAGCCAATTGCAAATGGCAATCAGCGATGCGGCCATGAGCCAATGCGGCCACACGGTTTGTCGGCCCACTTTGAACAATCGCGTTGAGCGCATTGATTGCCTCTTCAAATCGAGCGGCTGGCTTCGGACTGGTCACAGAAAATTCGGATACCAACAAATCTGCCAACGCAAACGTCGCCTCCTCGCGCACCGATGATGGACAATCTTTATTTTCAATGATGCCTGTCAGATAAAATCTGGCATCGCCATATCCTTGACGAGCCATGGCGGCGCGAGCGGCCATCAATCCAGCATGAAAACGCATTGTGGGGGGCGCGTTGGTTGTCTGCTGAACCAATTGAAACAACTTCTCCGATTCCACATAATGTTTCTGGTTGAAAAGAAAATCAGCCGACCACACGCGCGCGGCGCTTGCCTGCGATGACCCCGGATAACGCGCCGCCAGATTCGTGAACGCGATGTATGCATTCGTAGGCGTCCCCGAGTAGTATTTCAGCCAAGCCCGCTCGAATTCCGCTTCTGCTGCTTTGGGATGCAGCGCATTCTTTTTCAGCCAGTCATCCAACTCTCGTGCCGCTTCCGTCCATTTTCGTTCCGCCATCCAAGTCCGCGCCATTGCCAACGATAATTCAGCGACTTGATTCGTGTCTTTCGATCGTTCCAATTGGGCAACGATCAATCGACGCGCATCATTCGGCCGCGCGTCTCGCAATGCCTCAACCAACAAGAGTGTCGAACCGACGACATGCCCTCCAGTTTCCATCGAAGAAATTGAGCGGACCAACGACTCAGTTTTGAGAATGTCCCCCTCCTTCAAACTCGCTCGTACCTGCAACAATCGGCCCGCTGCATGCACATGCTGATCTTCGATAGACGCCGTATCGGCTGGAACCTGCAGGCTCGAAAGTATCTCCACAACATTGGTCCAGCGGCCCAATTCAAAACTGGTCTCCGCCCATTTCAGAAGCGCGCGATTGCGCGGCGTCCCAGCTGGCATTGAATGAGTGACCGTCGCGAATTCATTTGCACTCTGTGTGACTTTACCGGCAAACGCGGACACCCAGGCGCGCCCCAACTGCGCACGCAGTTGAATTTCTTTCGGTGGCGAGTTGGTGAGTGCACTCGCAAAACAAGATTCAGCCTGCTCCAGGTGATTGCTCAAAGCCACACGCGATTCGAGTGCCGTCGCACCTCTCAAATAACTATCCAGAAATATTTCGCCAGCTGTCACCCAAAGTAGCGACGCCGACTCCGCGTTGCCCAACACTGGTCTGGCAAGGTTGGTGGCCGCTGCGAAAGAGTTTGTCCCTCTGAACAACAGCTCAGCCCTGCGCAATTGAGCCAACGAACGTGCGCGCTCATCGACTTCTGTAGAAGCGATCACATCATAAATTGCCAAAGCATCGCTCAACCTCCCCATTTGCCGTAGCGCCGCTGCGCGCAATTGCAATGCCGCACCAAGTCCACGAGTGCCTTCTTGAAGTGCGATCGACTTCATGAGTCGATCAGACGCTTCCAATGCCTCAGTTGGTTTATTTGCGGCAAGCCATGCGCGAACCAGCAGTTTTAATTGTGCCAATGCCAATTCCCGATTGCTGATTTCCCCCAACTGCAACAAATCAGTCGCCGCTGAAAGCGGTTTGTCCTGCTGCAACAGCGCTTCGGCGAGCAGCAACCTTCCTTCGAACCAACTTGAGACGGTTGAAAATCGGGCGCCCAGTTTCCGAAAACGTCCGTCATTTGGCAGCAGCAAACGCTCGACCGCCGGCCAATCTCGCAACGCGCTCAACGCTTTCGCCCAACTCACAATGCAATCCATCGCGAATACTGTGTCCGACGATTCGTCTGCGAGTTTCGAAAATAATTCCAGCGACTGTTTTGGTTTCCCGCCGTGGAGTTGTGCCGAGGCCATCCAATAACGGCAATCGGCAGCGAGATTGCCCGTATGGGCCATCGTCGCCGTCAGTAGTTTTTCAGCTTTGGAGAATTCACCCAGATGCATTTGAGCCTGCGCTTGCATCAAGATCGCTGTCACAAGTCGAGGGTCGGTAGGATTGCGAACGACGAACTCACCAAGCCAACGCTCAGAGATTGCCCACTGACCATCTGCAAAAGCCCGTCTGGCTGCTGAGTAATCGTCAAATTGCAACACGGACGCGACCGCATTTGTGATCGGCTGCGCGTTAATCGGAATTTGTATCAGCGGAAATACGACCACTCCCGCAATCCAAGCACCGATAAATTGTTTTTCACCCCGAAACATCACTCGGATTCTGCCATTAACGTTTCAACATTCGACTCAAATATTTTCCGGTGTGACTTTTTGAATTCGTTGCGACGACTTCTGGAGTGCCTTCAGCAACGAGATTCCCGCCAAAAACGCCACCCTCTGGCCCGAGATCGATGATCCAGTCGGCACACTTGATCACGTCCAGATTATGCTCAATGACCACGAGCGTATTCCCTGCGTCTCGAAGTCTGAAGAAGACTTCGAGCAGCTTGGCCACATCGTGGAAATGCAAGCCGGTCGTCGGCTCATCGAGTATGTACATCGTGTGACCGAGAGAACGCCGACACAATTCCGACGAGAGTTTTACTCGTTGCGCTTCGCCGCCGCTCAGAGTGGTCGCCGCTTGCCCCAGTTGCAAATAGCCCAGCCCCACCTCCGCCAGCGTGATGCAGGGATTGTAGATTTTGGGAATCGCCCGGAAAAAAGTGACGGCCTCGTCAACGGTCAATCCCAACACATCGGCGATGTTGATCCCCTTGTAATGGATCTCGAGCGTTTCACGGTTGTAACGGCGGCCGGAGCACTCCTCACAGGTAACGTAGACTGCGGGGAGAAAATGCATTTCGATTTCAATCGTGCCGTTCCCTTCACATTTTTCGCAGCGCCCACCTTTCACATTAAAACTGAAGCGACCAGGGCCGTAACCGCGCACTTTCGCTGAAGGCAATCGGGCAAACAAATCGCGCACTTCGTTAAACATGCCGGTGTAGGTGGCAGGATTACTGCGAGGCGTGCGGCCAATCGGCGATTGATCAATCACGATGGACTTGCTCAAGAACTCGATTCCATCAATGGCGCGATGTTTGCCGGGCCGATCCTTCGCCCCATACAGTTTTCTCATCAACGCTTTTCTCAACACCTCATCGACCAGCGTGCTTTTCCCGGAACCACTCACACCGGTGACACACGTCAATGTTCCGAGTGGAATACGGACATTGATGTCTTTCAAATTATTTTCGGTCGCACCGATGATTTCGATCCAACCCAAATAATCCACTGAATTGATGCGTTTGCCCGGCGGATCGATTGCCAATTCATTGCGCAGGTATCGAGCTGTGATCGAACGTGGGCTACGAGCGACTTCTTCCAATGTGCCGGCCGCCACAAGTTCGCCACCATGCACGCCCGCACCTGGTCCAAGATCGAGCAGATAATCTGCCTGACGGATGGTGTCTTCGTCGTGCTCAACAACGATGACTGTGTTGCCCAGATCGCGCAGGCCTTTGAGGGTGCTCAACAGCCGGTCGTTGTCGCGTTGATGAAGCCCAATGCTCGGCTCATCGAGAATGTAGATGACGCCGACGAGACCCGCCCCGATTTGTGTCGCTAGTCGTATTCGTTGCGCTTCGCCGCCACTGAGCGAACCGCTTTCACGATCCAATGTCAGATACCCAAGACCGACATTTTTCAGAAACCCGAGTCGCGCTAAAACCTCTTTCACAATTTCACCGGCCACCTTCTGTTCAAAATCTGAAAGCGGGTGGGATTGGATGAAGGCGTAGGCATCGTCCACCGACATGGCACAGACATCCATGATGGACTTCCCGGGAATCTCAGAACGTGAGCGCTTCTTTCCGCGAGCCGATTGTGTGACTGCTCCGTTGTCCGACGAGTTGCACAGTGTGACAGACAATACCTCGCGCTTCAATCGCCTGCCCTCGCATCCATCGCATGGATACGGACTCATGTAGGATTTAACCCGGTTTTTTGTGAATTCGCTTTCTGATGTCGTGAACAGTCGCTCGAGATTAGCCAGCACTCCCTCGAATGGTTTTTGCACTTTGCTCGATTTGCCTGCGCGCCAGAATCCAAATTCCACCAACTCATCGCCGGAACCTTCCATCAATACTTTTCGGAATGACTCCGGCAACTTCGCGTAGGGTATCTCCAAACTCTGGCCGAAGTGAGTTGTCACAGCGCGAATCAGCGCGTTGTAATAGATGATCAACCGGCGTCCACCCCGTTTCCAAGGAGCGATCGCTCCTTGTTGCAGCGTCTTTTCAGGATTCGGTACGACGAGATCAGGATCGAAGACCAGTTTCTGACCGAGGCCGTGACAAATGGAACAGGCACCGTGTGGAGAGTTGAATGAAAAATGTTTTGGCGTGAGCACCTCGTAACTTTTGCCAGTGGCCACGCTGTACATGTGAGTGGAGTGAAGCGTCTCTGCCCATTCACTATCACTGCGTACTCCGGGCGGTTGGTGCAGGAGCAACAATTTGCCTTGTCCCCATTTCAATGCGGTCTCTACAGAATCGCTTAATCGCTGGCGAATGCCCTCACCAACCACGAGGCGATCCACAACGACCTCGATGCGATGCTTCTTTTTTGGATCGAGCTTCACACGAGTATTCGCGGCCAACTCGACCAATTCGCCGTCCACTCGCGCGCGAACGAATCCCTCCCGCGCGAGCTTTTCGAACACGTCGCGAAATTCACCTTTCTGATGATCGATGACCGGCGCGAGAATCATCAATCGCGTCAATGCAGGCAGCGCACAGATTTTGTCCGCAATCTCAGTGGAGGTTTGATGCGACATGGATTGGCCGCTGTCCGGGCAATGACGCCGCCCAATATGCGCATAGAGCAGGCGCAGGTAATCGAAGATTTCCGTGGTGGTGGCGATGATGGATCTCGGGCTGCCGCCAGATCCGCGTTGTTCGATGGCGATGGTGGGCGAGATGCCTTCGATATAATCCACATCTGGCTTCTGCATCTGATCGAGAAACTGCCGCGCATAGGATGAGAGCGACTCCACATATTTGCGCTGGCCTTCGGCGTAAATCGTGTCGAACGCGAGTGAGGATTTTCCAGATCCGCTCAGGCCGGTGATGACGACCAGCTTGTTGCGTGGAATGGTGAGAGTCAGGTTCTTGAGATTGTGCTCTCTCGCTCCACCAATCTTGATGTGTTCGCCCGCCATCGCGGGGTGAAGCTTGCCAAGCTGATCGGCTGGAGGCGAGCCGGAGTTAGCGGTACGACAACGGAATCGTATTCGCTGGCATCGGAGATGAACTGCCCGACATCGGAATTTGATTCACGATCAGGAAACGCGGCGGTGGCGGCGTCAGGCTTGATGCTCGCGCATTGGCAATCTGCTTCCAGTTGTGTTGGCGAACGACTGTGCGAGCGGCGAATTCGCTTTTCACAGAGTAGTTGTTGCACATTCCGGCAGGGTCGATTCCTCCTTGTGCAGGTTTGATAGCCTGAATGAACGA
>CAMDOH010000102.1 GCA_945903605.1 Akkermansia muciniphila | reverse complement strand
AAGCGCGTGAGCACGGTGAGGAACATCCGGTCCACGCGTGATTCCCACGGCTCGGTCGAGAGGTTGATGGTGTCGGCGAGATTGCCTTTTTTGCGGCGGATGAAGGCGCGGACGTTGTCGCTGTTGTTGAGAAAAAGATGCTCGCCGAGGCTGCCCTGAAAATCGCCCTGACCATTGGCAGGCTCGCCGAAGTAACGGCGAAAATATTCGCTCGTGACACCATCGCCCGTCTGGCCTGCATCGCCGCCAGCGGATTTCATCACTGCCGCAATTTCCTCTGCCGCCAGCGGTCGGATGCGCGCGCGTTCAAAGTGTTTGGGCAACGCATCCGTGCCCGTGCCGTTGCCTGCGAGTTGGTAGGTCTGGCTGCTCACGATTTCGCCGATGAGCCATTTCATGTCGAACTTGTGCGCGACATATTGCGCCGTGAGCGCGTCGAGCAGCGCGGGCAATGCGGGCTTGTTGTCTTCACCAAAATTATCCACCGGATGCACGATGCCGCGCCCCATGAACTGGCCCCAAAGCCGGTTCACCGCTGAGCGCGCGAAGTAGGGATTGCCCGGCGCCGTCGCCCACTCGGCGAGCTTTTCTTTGCGCGAGAATTCGGGCTTGGCCATCGATTTTGTGCCGCTCTTAAACTCCGGCTCTTTGAAACCCACGGGCAACGCGGGTTCTTCCAGCGCGGCGCCGCCGAGGAATTTGGGCTTCACCGGCTCGCCCTTTTTACCGGGCTTCGCGTCCTTCATGTTGCCGGCAAAGAGCACGTCGCCGCTGCTCTTCTCGCCAATCTTGTACCGGCGAACCTGTTCATTCCCCGCGCCCGTCGTGCCCTGATCCATCGCGACGAGGCGCACGAAGAACCCAGCCATGCCGTAAAAATCCTTTTGCAGCAGGCTCGTGTACGGATGATCGTGACAACGTGCGCACTGGATTTGTGTGCCCAGAAAAATCCGACTGAACGCCTCCGTCAAATCCTCCGGCTTGTTGCTGTAGGCCGCGTAGAAAACCTCCGAGCCTTCCTGTTCGGCCAACAGGAGATCGCGCACCCACTGGTCAAAGGGCACATTCTTGGCGAGCTTTCCCAGAAGCCACTGCTTGAACTGCGTGCGGTTACGCGTGGCTTCTTGATTGGGCGGGTTGCGGCCAAAGAGCGTCAAGTCCCACAACGTCGCCTGTTGCTGGGCGAAGCGCGGATCCTCGAGCAGCCGCGCGATGAGCTTGTCGCGTTTCTGCGCATCCTTGTCATCGATGAATTGCCGCGCTTCATCGTGAGTGGGAATCGTCCCCACCAAATCCAGATGGATGCGCCGCAGAAAAGTCGCGTCATCAGACTGGGGCGCAGGCTGAACCTTCTCCTTTTTCCAAGCCGCCTGAACCTGCGCATCAATCACCTGCCGCAGCGGCGCCTCGGCTGCAACCGATGTCATGGCAAACCCTGCGGCAACAAGAGTGGCGATGATGAAAAAGGCGCGCATGCAGCGATGTGGGCCGGCTGTTTGCAATCGCTTCATCAGACGCAACAGATGCAGCGCAGATTCGGGCAAGATGGCTAAGCGCGGTTGAGTGTCAGAAATTGCAATCACTGCTGCTGGGCGACTTGATTTGTGTTCGTCTCTTTCATCACGGGCTTGGTGGCGTCGAGGGCCAGGGCGATGAAGCCGTAGAGGAAAAGCGAAATGGAGCAGAGGATGAAGATGTTGCGTTGGCCGGTTCCTCCGCTCTTGCCCAGTTCCAGCATGAACGGCACGAGCATGGAGATGGCCGATGCGCCAAAGTTGCCCCACATGTTGCCCCATCCAAATGCGGCCGCCGTGGCCCGCCCGCCGATGTCCTGCATGAAAGCCCATGTGGCTGGATTTCCCATGTCCACCGCGAATGACACGACGCAACAGCAGGCAATGATGCCCCACGCGGTCTCCATGTTGAGGCAGGCAAGATAGGCGGTGCCGCCCAGACAGCCGGCGCCAAACATCGGCAGGACTCTGCCCCAGCGCAGGCCGAAGCGTCGCACGCTGAGATCTGCCAGCCAGCCACCGACAAGCTGGCCCACCATGCCGCAGGCCAGCACGAGCGTGACCATGCGTCCGCCGGCGATATCCTCGACGCCTTTCTGCTCCTTCAAATACGTGGGCAGCCAGGTGATGAGAAAAGCCCAGCCGATGTTGGTGAAAAGTTGTCCCAGTGAATTGAGCCAGAGATTGCGATTGCCACAGAAGGTCCACAGCATGGAGAGGAATTCGCGTGGGGGAATGGGCGGCTCGACCTTCGGTTTGCCGATGAGTGCGCGCTCAGCCTCGTTGCAATCGGGATGTTCCCCGGGGGTGTTGCGCACGACTCGCCAGTAGAGGAGAGCGATGACGAGGCCGATGGCTCCATCAATCCACAAAGGTCGCCGCCAATGGCCCAGTTCAATCACCATCCAGGCTGTGATGAAGGGCGCGAGTGTGCCGCCGAGGCGTCCGCCAAAAGCCACCATGGCGCTGGACTTGGCGCGTGATTCCAATGGAATCCAACGGCGAATGAGGGCGCCGGTGGTCGGATACGCGCCCGCCTCCGCTGCGCCGCAGAGCAGGCGCATCACCAGCAGGCTGGCAAAGCTGGACATCAGCCCGGTCATCCCCGTGAAGATCGACCAGAGGACGATGTAGGCCGTGAGCATCTTGCGCGCGCCGAAGCGGTCGCTCGCCCAACCAGCGGGAACTTGAAAGAGGGCGTAAGAAAAAAAGAACGCCGCGAGAATGCGCCCGATCTCCGTTTTGCTGAGCGCCACATCGGTGTTGAATGACGCCGCCTTCACGATCTCCGCCATGCAGATGCGGTCGAGATAGAGGATGAACGCCATCAGCATGCTCACGGCGATGATGCGATGGCGGACTTGGGTGGGAGAGGTGGCGTCGGACATGAATTTTATTTCAGGTGAAGGTCAGCGTGACCGTGGCTCAGGGGGAATCGTTTCAGTCGCCTGCATCAAGCCGCGCATGTAGCCGTAGGCAAAGAGCCGGCCCAGCATGGTATATCCCGGCTCTCCATCTTCCTCGCCGATCAGCTGCGGCACGTGATCGGGCCGCATGGGGCCGGTGAAACCGACTTCGCGATACGCAGCCATCGCGCGGGCCATGTCGGTCGGGCCGTTGTCGTGGAAGGTCTCAACAAAATGCTCCGGCCCCGTGCCTCGCACATCGCGAAAGTGAACGTAGCGGATGTGCCGGCCCAGTTGGCGAATCGTTGCCGGAATATCCACCCCCATCGCGGCGAAGGTGCCCTGACAAAAACAGATGCCGTTGTGGGCGCTCGGGACAAGCTGCATGAGCCGCTCGAAATTTCCGACCGAGTTCATGATTCGCGCCTTGCCTTGGAATTCCTTGAGCGGCGGATCATCCGGGTGCATCGCGAGAAACACTCCGCATGATTCGGCGACGGGAATCAGCTCGCGCAGGAACCACTCCAGATTCGTCCAGAGTTCCGTAGCCTGGATGCGGTCGGCGCTGATGGCGTTTGCCGTGGCGCTCAGTGACACCGCGTGTTCCGCCGCCTGCAAATTAAATTCCGTCACCCGCGCACCGCCGCGTTCTGGCGCGTCCAACCGCGTGCGCACCCAATCGGTTCCCGCCATGAAATTGTAGCAGAGGATGGGCACACCCGCTTTGCCCATGTGACCGATGAGCGATTTCATTGCGGCCAGTTCACTACCATTACGGTCGCGCCCGAGCTTGAGCAATTCGATGGGAAGATAACCCTCGACGATGGCCAGCCGCAGTCCGTGCGCTTCGATTTGCCGTTGCAGACGCAACAAGTCCTCCAGATCAGGCCCGGGATAACGCACGGTGATATCCTCCACACCACACTGCGCGGCGAGCGTGAGATTGTATTGGTCAAGTGGCGTGAGAACGGAGGCCAGGCGCATGGTTGGCGATGGGTGTGCGAGTGCAGGAATACGCGCGCAGCGTGGCGACATTGTCAGGCTGCGGCAAGATGCAAAAGTGGGTTGCAATGGTAGAGCGATGGGGTTCAATTACCGGCAACCATGAAAATGCGACTGGCTCCGCTCGTATTGTTTTTACTTTGCACTGCTCTGATTGCCGCAGTTGCGCCGGCCAAATCTGATACCAAAGCCAAGGCGAAGGCTGCTGAACCTGCGCAGCCCAAGCCCACGGCGGCCAATGTCGCCTACGGCACGCACGAGCGGCAGGTGCTTGATTTCTGGAAGGCCGATTCCAAATCGCCCACGCCACTGCTCTTTCACATCCACGGCGGCGGTTGGGTGGCGGGTGATAAAGCGCGCGTGGGCGCACTGGAAAAATATCTGGCAGCGGGCATCTCGGTCGTCTCCATCAATTATCGTTACGTCACGCAGGCGCAGATGGCCGGGGTGAAACCGCCCGTGCAGTGGCCACTCAACGACGCCGCACGCGCGTTGCAATTTGTGCGCAGCAAAGCCGGCGAATGGAACATCGACAAGGCGCGCATTGGAGCCAGCGGCGGTAGTGCGGGCGCGTGTTCGAGTCTGTGGCTGGCGTTTCGTGATGATCTGGCCGATGCCAAAAGCGCCGACCCCGTCGCACGCGAGTCCACGCGGCTGTGGTGCGCGGCGGTGAATGGCGCGCAGACTTCGCTGGACCCCAAACAGCTCAAGGAATGGACGCCCAACAGCCGTTACGGCGGCCACGCATTTGGTTTCATGCCCGATCCCAAAGACACGAGCACGCGCGACACGCAGTTCGCAAAATTTCTCGCCGCGCGCCAGGAGGTGCTGCCGTGGATCAAACTCTACTCGCCCTACGAACTGGTCACGCCCGATGATCCGGCCATCTACATGATTTACTCCGCGCCACCTGCGCTCGGACAGGAACAGAAGGACCCGACGCACACGTCCAACTACGGCGTGAAGTTGCAGGAGAAATGCAAATCGCTTGGCATCGAATGCGAACTGGTCTATCCCGGCGCGCCGGAGGTCAAACACCCAGCCATCGCCGACTACCTCATCGAGAAACTCAAAGCCAAAGGCAAATAATGAAGAAGCATTCAAGATTGATCCTGCTGCGCAGCGTCCTCTCGCTGGGATTCTTTGCAGCGACAGGAGTCGTGGCGGCCCAGAAGGCTGAGAATCCCATCGTGCCTGCGGGCGCGGCGTTGGAGTTGCTCCACTCGCGGCAGGTGAAACTCAACAGCGGCCTCACCGAAGGCCCGGCTGTCGCGCCGGATGGCAGCATTTATTTCACCGATCTGCCCTTCGGAAAAGACAACGGAATGATTCTGCGCTTTGATCCGGCGACCAAGAAGACGACGGTCTTCACCGACAACTCCGGCAAATCTAACGGGCTTTTCTTTGACGCGGCGGGCCGGCTGTATTCCTGCGATGGCGCCGATGGCGGCACGCGCAGTGTCCGGCGTTGGGATTTGAAGACGGGCAAAAGCCAGATGGTGGCCGATCGTTTTCAGGGCAAGCGTTTCAACGCGCCCAATGATCTGTGCGTGGATTTGAAAGGGCGCATTTATTTCACCGACCCGCGCTACATCGGCACGGAGCCACGCGAGCTGGCCCATCAAGCGGTGTACCGGATTGAGCCCGACGGCACCGTGATTGAGATCACCCACGATTGCGAAACGCCCAATGGCGTCGAGCTCAGTCCCGATCAGCGCACGATGTACATCGTCGATCACAACAGCGGCGGCGTGCGGTTGGATCCCAGCGAGCCTGAACCCAAACGCGGCGCGATGAAGATTTATTCCTTCCCGCTGGATGCCAAAGGGCGCGTCAGTGGCCCGCGCAAGACGCTGGTCGATTTCGGAACGGAGAATAGTTGCGACGGCCTTTGCGTGGACACGGACGGCAACGTGTATCTGGCGGCGCGCAGTCTGAAGCGGCCGGGCATTTTGGTGATTAATCCCGCGGGCAAAGAAGTGGCCTTCATCGCCACCGGGGCAGCGAACCAAACCGCCGCCTTCGAAGACTTGAAAGGCATTCCCAGCAACGTCGTCTTTGGCATCGGCAAGGACAGCAACCTGCTTTACGTGACCATCGACAAGGAGCTGCATCGCATCCGCCTCAAGACACACGGATTTCATCCGCAGTTGGCTGGCCGATGAATAGCCGCATGGAAGATACACGCGCGACGGTCGTCGCCGCCGGACGCTGCGGTGATTTTGGCTACGAGGCCGACGCGCACTGGGCGAAATTACCCGAGGGCTGGAGCTGGCCCGAGGCCACGGCTGTGGCCACCGATTCGCAGGGTCGGGTTTTTGTTTTCAACCGGGGCGAACATCCGCTGATTATTTTTGATCGCGATGGCGCCTTTCAATCTTCGTGGGGCGAAGGTCTCTTCACCCGGCCGCACGGACTTTTCATCGGGCCGGATGACGCGGTCTATTGCACCGATGACCTCGGCCACACCGTCCGCAAATTCTCTGCCGAAGGAAGGCTGCTCATGACGCTCGGGACGCCGGGCGTGCCATCGGACACGGGCGCCACCAGCATCGATTTCCGGACCATCCGCCACGCAGGCCCGCCATTCCATTTTCCAACCAACGTCGCCCTGTCGCCCAGTGGCGA
>CAMDOH010000101.1 GCA_945903605.1 Akkermansia muciniphila | reverse complement strand
CGCCGGTCTCTTGCACGGCGATTGCCTCACGGTCACCGGCTGCACGGTGGCTGAGAATCTGAAGGCCGTGAAACCCTACGTCGCCGGTCAGGACATCATTCGCCCGCTCGATAACCCCATCAAAAAAGACAGCCACCTCGTCATCCTTTACGGCAACCTTGCCCCCGAAGGCGCCGTGGCAAAGATCAGCGGCAAGGAGGGGCTCACCTTCACCGGCCGCGCGCGGGTGTTTGACTCCGAAGAAGCCGCGATGAAAGCGATCCTTGCCGGCCGCATCGTCGCGCGCGATGTCGTCGTCATCCGCTACGAAGGCCCGAAGGGCGGCCCGGGCATGCGCGAAATGCTCGGCCCCACGAGCGCCATCATGGGCCGTGGCCTCGGCAAGGATGTCGCGCTCATCACCGATGGCCGTTTCTCCGGCGGCACTCACGGATTTGTCGTCGGCCACATCACTCCGGAAGCCTATAGCGGCGGCCCGCTCGCGCTGGTCAATGAAGGCGACACGCTCATCATCGACGCCAAGAAACGCGCGCTCACGCTGGATGTTCCCGCCCAAGCCATCGCCGCTCGCCGGAAAAAATGGAAAGCCCCCAAGCCCCGCTACACTCGCGGCGTGCTGGCCAAGTACGCCCACCTTGTCAGCACCGCCACTTACGGCGCTGTGACTGATCATAATCTCACCCTTTGAAATCGCCTGAACTACTAAACACCCCCCCACCTCTCATCTATATGAACAAAACCCACATCCTGCGCACCCTCACTATTCTTCTGCTCTCGACATTGCTCTTTGCCGGTTGCGCCAAGGCGCAGCATGAGACGGCCATCAAGCAGCGTTATGCCGACGGCGTCGGGGCCGTCTGCAAAGACGACCTCGCCACGTTCAAGCAGATCATCGATCCTGATTCGGCCAAGAACGATGGCAAGACGAAGATCACGTGGGGCATAATCCGGCTGCTGGTCACGCTGGGCCAGATGCGAGCTGATGATTTCCGCGTGGATGAAATCCAACTCACCAAGGACAACACCAGCGCCAGCGTCTTCACCAGCCGCCGCGAAAAGGGCGTGTGGAAAAAAGATGACAAGCCCGCCATCTGGATCCTCGTGGACAAACAGTGGCACTGGAAACTCTAAAAGTTTCCCCGCCTGCGCGCGGACGTTGTCACGCTTGGCATTGAAGTCACTCGGGCGCTCTGCTTGTATCCGCGCATGCAAGCCCCAGCCCATATCAAGACACCGGCTGCGTACATCGCCGCATTGGCTGAGCCGCGCCGAACCGAAATCCAGACCCTGCACGACGCCATCGTCAAAGCCGCGCCCACTCTCAAGCCTGGGATTGGCTACGGCATGCTGGGCTACGGGCCGTATCACACGACTTATGCCAGCGGTCGCGAAGTGGATGTGTGGACCGTCAACCTCGCCAGCCAGAAAAACTACATCAGCCTCTACATCGGCGCGTGCGGCGAAGGCGGCTACATCGCCGAAGCCAACAAACACCGGCTCGGCAAAGTATCCGTCGGCAAGAGCTGCATCCGTTTCAAGAAACTCGCGGACCTCGACATCAACGTCGCCATGGAACTGGTGAAACAGTCCCGCTCCCGCTGATCGCTTCGACTGTTAGACCGTTTTTGTCCACGGCAATTTGAGAAGATTGCCAGCAGGAACCTGTCCGTTAGACTGGGAACCTGAACCATGCACAGTGGCACGCCGCATCGCATTCTGCACATCGATGGCGATAGTTTCTTCGCCAGTTGCGAAATCGCTTTGCATCCGCAATGGGCGGGACGTCCGGTGTGGGTGGGTGGTGGGCGTCGTGGCGACGGCATTGTGATCGCCGCCAATCGCGAGGCGAAACGATTCGGAATCACCACAGGCATGGCTTGCTTCGCAGCGTTGAAACGATGTCCGGCGGGAGTGTTGGCCAAACCGCATTACGACGAGTACCGCCGACTTTCGCGCGAGATGTTCCGCATCTTCGAGGAGTACACGCCCACGTTGGTTCCCGCCTCGATCGACGAGGGCTTTCTTGATCTCACAGGAATGGAGAAACACGTCTGGCGACACACATCCGCGGCGAATTATGTGAACGGGATTCGCGAGCGTGTTCAAAGAGAAATCGGATTGCCGGTCTCGGCGGGACTGGCGAACTCGCCGCGTCTGGCAAAGCTGGCCACCGATGTTGGCAAGCCGGGTTTTCTCGAGATCCCAGCAGGGCACGAAAAAGAATTTCTGTGCGGACACGCTGTGCGCGAAATGTCCGGCGTGGGAACGCGGCGCGAGCGGGCGCTTCAATCACTGGGCGCGCGCACGTTTGGAGAGGTGGCCCGATTGCCATCCACTTTACTGCGGCAGAAGTTCGGCATTTGGGGACAGCAGATGTGGCTCTTTGCCAACGGGCGATGGAGCGAGCCGCTGCTGTTGGAGTTGAAAGATCGGACGACTATTTCGAGCAGCACCACTTTGCCCTACGACGAACGGGATCATTCGGCGGTGCTCACATTTGCCTGCAGCGAATCGACGCGATTGGTGGGGCAACTGCGACGCGAGCAATTGCAGGCGCGCGAGATTTCACTCGCGATCCGTTTCAATGATTTCACGGAAGTGGATTCCAGCCATCGTTTCCGCACAGCGCAGTTCCGCAACTCCATCTTCAACGGCGTGCTCGAAGGGATGTTTGACGATCTGATGCGGCGCGCAGTCAAGCCCGTGCGACAAGTGCGGCTGGCCTTGTGGAATCTTTCGCCGCTCGACACATCGCCCACCTTGTGGGGCACGAACGATGCGGAGCGATGGGCCGCACTGGACTCGGCGGCGCAGCATTTGCAGACGCATCTGGGCAAGCCCGCCCTTTTCACTGGCGCTCAATTGGCGCTGAAGCGGCTCGACCAATCGTACGATCAACCGAAGAGCAAATGCCCGTTCGTTCCCGCACGCGAGATGGCCCTCTCGCTGTGGGGAAATGCTGTTCGCGGCGATTGACACAGGGTGGGCGGCGTGGACAGAATCAAATCGATGCGAGGATTTTTTGGCGTGTTGGGAGTGTTGAATTGTGTGGGATTGGCTGCGTCCATTCGCGCTGATGTGCCGGTGGATTTTGTCCGCGAGATCAAACCAATTCTTGAGCAGAACTGCGTGAAGTGCCACGGAGCGGAACAGCAGAAAGGCGGGTTTCGCATCGACACGCGACAAGGCGCATTGAAAGCGGAGAGCAGTTGGATTGGGCTTGTGCCCGGGCATCCGGACAAAAGCGCGATCTATAAAATGCTCCTGCTGCCGATCGATGATGATGATGTGATGCCACCCCCCAAAGAGCCGCGACTCTCCAAAGGAGAAATTGGGTTGATCGGAAAATGGATTTCTGAGGGCGCCAAATGGCCCGAGGCACTCGTGCTCAAAACGGTGCGGCGTGTCGACTTCGTGAAAGATGTGCAGCCGATTTTGGAGTTCAACTGCGTTGCGTGCCATCGTGAGGGTTATGCCAAAGGCAGCCTGCGGCTGGATGATCGTGCGCTGGCATTCAAAGGTGGCGAATCGGCGGGAGCGGGAATTGTCGCGGGCAAGCCTGAGAAAAGTGCGGCGTATGTGACCTTGACTGTCCCTGTGGATGACGAGCGTTTGATGCCGCCGAAAGCCAAGAACGGCCCGCTTCCGAAGGAGCAGATTGACATCATCGGCGA
The DNA here is from genome assembly GCA_945903605.1 of Akkermansia muciniphila. Classification (GTDB taxonomy): domain Bacteria; phylum Verrucomicrobiota; class Verrucomicrobiia; order Limisphaerales; family UBA1100; genus CAMDOH01. The sequence goes on along the minus strand of CAMDOH010000101.1, from coordinate 3,046 downwards.
ATGGATCGCTCAAGGTGCCCGCTGGCCGGATGGTTTGTTGTTGTTGCCAAAAAAGAAAGAGGAGGGCGCGGGAGACGAACGGGCGATCACGGCGTCGATCCACAAAAAGATTTTGGCAGCGCACAAGTCGGTCGCAGAAAAATCCATGCAGCCGTTCTCGATATCCATTCCCGGAACGCGCGTGGGTTTTGATATGGTGCCGATTCCGAGCGGTGAGTTTTTGTTTGGCAGTCCCGATGGCGAAAAAGATCGGGTGAAGACAGAGGGCCCGCAGCACAAGGTGCGCGTCTCGCCATTCTGGATGGGCAAGCACGAGGTGACTTGGAACGAGTTCGAGTTGTTCATGTATCCGGACATCGAGCGGCGGACTGCCAGCAACGATCCCGTTCCCCTGCCCGTCACTGCGGAAGACAAATTGATCGATGCAGTGAGCCGGCCCACCAAGCCGTATGTCGAGATGAGTTTTGGAATGGGCAAAGATGGTTATCCGGCCATCAGCATGACGCAGCATTCAGCAATCAAATATTGCCAGTGGCTCAGTGCGAAGACGGGGCAGTTCTATCGTCTGCCCACCGAGGCGGAATGGGAGTACGCCTGCCGCGCCGGAACGAAGACCGCCTATTCATGGGGCGACGACCCGAAAAAGATCGGCGAGTATGCGTGGTTCGAGGGCAACAGCGATTTCAAGTATCAAAAGGTCGGCAAGAAAAAACCCAATCCGTGGGGCTTGTACGACATTCACGGCAATGTCGCCGAGTGGTGCTTGGACCAATACGAGCCGGATTATTCACGCTTCACTGGCGCACTGCGACAGGATCCGTGGACCCCATCCACGAAGCCGTACCCGCATGTCGTCAAAGGCGGATCGTGGGATGATATGCCTGCCAAACTCCGCAGTGCCGCCCGTCGTGGATCGGATAAATCGTGGAAGATCCAAGACCCGCAATTGCCCAAAAGCATTTGGTATCACACCGACGCACAATTCCTCGGCATGCGAGTGGTGCGTCCGTTGAAAATCCCCACCCTCGAAGAGATGCACCGCTATTGGAACAACGGTGTGGAAAAAGACTGACCTATTGCAATACGACCGCATCCTGCCCATAATCAAACCAGCCTCAAAACACAAATGAACACGAACAACCGACGTCATTTCCTAAAAACCACCGCCGTTGGCGCTGCCGCAGTGAGCGCTCTGCCCATCGAACGATTTGCCCTGGGCGCTTCGCCGGGCGACACTGTCAAAGTGGCGCTGATCGGTTGCGGCGGCCGCGGTTCCGGCGCGGCAAATCAGGCGCTCAGCACAGGCGACAGCGTTCGTCTAGTTGCTGTCGCCGACATCCATGAAGACCGGCTCACCGGCAGCCTCGCAAATCTTCAAGGCCGCCACAAAGAAAAGGTCACCGTCGCCAAGGACGCACAATTCTTCGGCTTCGACGCGTACAAAAAAGCCATCGCGCTCGCGGATCTTGTCATCTTGGCCACGCCGCCGGGATTTCGTCCGATGCAATTCGAAGAAGCCGTGCGCCAAGGAAAACACGTGTTCATGGAAAAACCTGTGTGCGTGGATGCCCCCGGTTTTCGCAAAGTCATGGCCGCCGCTCAGGAAGCAAAAAAGAAAAATCTGAAAGTGGGCGTCGGGCTGCAGCGCCATCACCAGGCCGGTTATATCGAGACCATGAAACGGATCCACAGCGGCGCGATTGGCGACGTCGTTGCGATGCGAGCCTACTGGAATGGCAACACCCCCTGGGTCAACAAGCGCGAGGATCTCGAGAAACGATTTGGCCGCAAGCTCACCGAAATGGAATATCAATTGCGCAATTGGTATTACTTTGTCTGGCTCTGCGGCGACCATATCTGCGAGCAGCACATCCATAATCTGGACGTGATCAACTGGGTGAAAAGTCCCGAGCCGGGCAAATATTCCCATCCAGTCCGTGCCCGAGGCAATGGCGGCTGCGAGACTCGCAAAGGAAAAGACTACGGCGAAATCTTCGATCATCACGTCGTCGAATTTGAATACGCCGACGGCTCCGTTTGCTTCAGCCAATGCCGCCACCAACTCGGTTGCTGGAACGATGTTTCCGAGCAAGCCATCGGCACCAAAGGCACAGCCAACCTCGGCGGCTACACCATTCGCGGCGCCAACGCGTGGCGTTTCCAAGGCAAAGGACAAGACCCCTACCAGCAAGAACACGACGACCTCTTCGACGCCATCCGGAACGACAAGCCCTACAATGAAGCCGAACAAGGCGCCATCAGCTCCATGACCTCTGTGCTCGGCCGAATGGCCACCTACTCCGGCAAAGATATCACTTGGGACGACGCCGTGAAATCGAACATCGACACGATGGTCAAAGACATCGACAAGGTGACCTTTGCAGAAGCTCTCAATCTGGCGCCGCAAAGCAAACCCGGCACCGATGGATTGTACCGGCTCTCGATACCGGGCGTTTCAAACGTGATTTAACCGAATGGTTCCGACGGTTTCAATCGCCCGCATCTGGCGACAGATGTGGGCGATTTGTTTTTTAATCGGCTGCACTTCCATCCCGGAATCGCGCGACCTTCGAGAATTTCAATTCGAACAGCCCGCCATGGGCACCCAGTTTCGCATCGTCCTTTTTGCGCCGGACATCAACGCTGCCAAACGAGCCGCCGCCGCCGCCTTCTCTCGCGTAGCCGGACTCGATCGTATGATGACCGACTACGATCCGCAGAGCGAATTGCTACAACTTTCCCGCGCCACCCTCGGCCAGCCCGTGCCACTCAGCCGAGATCTGTTCACGGCCCTCCATCGCGCGCACGAACTCGCCCAATTCTGCAAGGGCGCGATCGACCCCACTGTCGGCCCCTACGTCCAAATCTGGCGCCGTGCCCGACGCCAACGCGAATTACCCGCACCTGAAAAAATCATCGAGGTTGCGCCCGCCGTCGGCTGGACAAAACTCACACTCAACACAGAAAAACAAACAGCAACATTACATGTGCAAAACATGCGCCTGGATTTGGGTGGCATTGCCAAAGGGTATGCGGCCGATGCGGC
>CAMDOH010000100.1 GCA_945903605.1 Akkermansia muciniphila | reverse complement strand
CGCGGTTGATGAAATGCGCCGACAAGGTTTTTGCCCGCTGAAAGATTCACGCCAACTTTGCCGCCCACAGAGCTGTCCACTTGCGCTAGCAACGTGGTCGGCACTTGAACAAAGTCGATGCCGCGCAAGTATGTGGCTGCGACAAACCCGCCGAGGTCGCCCACCACTCCGCCGCCGAGCGCGACAATGAATGAGCTTCTCTCCAGCTTGTGCGCGGCAAGTTTGTCGTAACACGCGGCAACGGTTTTGAGATTCTTGGAAGTTTCGCCCGCTGGCACTTTAATGAGAACGGGGTCAAATCCGGCGCTTTTGAGTGAAGCGATGGCGGCCTTTGCGTAAAGCCGATCCACTCTGAAATCAGTCACCACGGCACAACGCGCGCCCAGTTTCAGCTTGCGACATTCCTGCCCGAGCTTGGCCAGTAATCCGCGTCCGATCAGGATGGAATAGCTTCGCTTGCCAAGCCGGACTTTGACCGTGTGCATGGCGCAAGGATAGGCGGCGAGAGCCTTGTGTTCAAGATTTGGAAAGCCGACGGTATTCGGCTAGAGTTCTATTGATGCGCGCATGGTGCCTCATTTTTTCCGCTCTGATTTTTGCCGCGGCTTGTTCCGATTCACGCAAGCCGGTGGATGGCCGTGGAAATACAAATGTCCTGCGCCAGTTTTATGTGCGCGGGGTTGTGCGTGCATTGCAGCCGATTGATAAAACTGTAGTGATTCAGCACGACGCGATTCCGCAGTATATGGAGGCGATGACGATGCCCTTCAATTTCCGGCACACGAATGATGTGGCAGGCATTGGTTTGAATGACGAAGTGCATTTTCGATTTCTGGTGACGGGCACGGAGAGTTGGATTGATCAAGTCACCCGCACGGGACGCACGGTGGGCACCAACGAACTTGTGCGCGCGCCAATGCGTGTGGTTCGCGAGGTTGAGTTGCTCAAAGTGGGCGATCTGCTGCCGGATTATCCGTTGACCAATCAGCTCGGCGAGCCGTTCTCGCTCGGGCAGTTTCGCGGCAAGGCGCTGGCCTTCACTTTCTTTTTCACGATTTGTCCGGTGCCGGATTTCTGTCCGAAAATGAGCCGCCATTTCTCAGAGGTGCAGCGGATGCTAAAAGCGCAGCCGGACGCGCCGGACAACTGGCAATTGTTATCGATCTCATTCGATGTCGATCGCGACACGCCGAAAGTGCTGAATGCTCACGCGAAAAGTTTGGAGCACGACCCGGCGCGCTGGATGTTCGCCACGGGAAAGCTGATTGAGATAGATGCGCTGACTGAGCAGTTCGGGCTGGTGTTCCCGCGCGATGGGGTGGTGTTCAATCACAACCTGCGCACGGTGGTGGTGGATGCCACCGGAAGAATTCAAGCCATCATCAATGGCAACACGTGGAAGCCTGCCGATCTGACGGCGGCGATCATCAAGGCCGCGCGGGCTACGCCGAAACCGTGACCGGCGCAGGCTGGCCATTCGCCACATTGGGATTGACGACTTCGATCAATTCAATCCGAATCTTACGCGGCTTCTCTCCTTGATTCAGCTCGACTTGCTCGCCCACTTTATGGCCAAGCAATGCCTGCGCAACAGGCGTAAGATAGCTGATGACTCCCTTGTCAGGGTCGCTGTCCCATGCGCCCAAGACCGTGAAAATCTCCGATGTGCCCGTGGCATCGGTCACATGCACTTTCGTTCCAATTCCGACGGCGGCGTTGATCACTCCGGCAAAATCTGTTCCACGCGCGCGGTTGAGATCGGATTCCAACTCCGCTTTTCGTCGCAGCAAAATCTTCTGCATTTCTTTCGCCGCCTTGTACTCGTGATTTTCGCGCAAATCGCCGTAGCTGCGCGCGATGGCGATCTCCTTTGAATTCTCGGGGACTTTCTGGCGCACGAGCGTTTCGTATTCTTTCTGGCGACGCTGCAGGCTGTCCCAAGAAACGGTGAGGGAGTTGTCCTGCCGCGCTTCTCCAGAAATAAGCGATTGAACAGAAGGATGGCTTTTGACAATGCGCCCCAGCAACGATCGCTTGTCCATTCCGTCAAAACTCGGTGAGAGCTGGAGGGCACGCGTGAGGTCTTTGACCACGTCGATGTCAGCGGATTCAGTCAGATCATGGATCAGACTAATGTCGGCGACGAGATGGTCGCGCACGCGCGAACTCTTTTTTTCGTTGAACGAATCGCGTTCAATCGCCGTGAGAATGGCGCGAAGAACTTCCGGCCCGAGAATGTCCGCGAACATATCCGACGACCGCTCTTTGGTGAGCCAGATCAGCAACTCCCCTTCGGCCTGATGTTGATTGACGAGTCGGCCAATGACTTCTTTCAGCTCGTTGAGATGTCCCGTGGACACGAGATACTGCACGCAATCGCCGCAGAGCCGTGAAGAGATTTTGTTGAGGATGCCGAGAATGCCAAGATGCCAGTCTTCAACATGCGCACGATAGGATTCGAGTGCCTGCCTCTGCTTGGGCAAGGGCATTTCCGCAAGCAGATCTCCCAACGAAGGGTGCAGCGCCCAAACGGCACGCGCATCAGTCTCGGGTCCGGCGGCGGGAACGCCAGATGCCTTGTGAAGTTCATCGCGAGAAAAAATCGCTTCCAACGCCAAGCTTGGCTGCGTGCGTACGTGTGTGCTGATTTCCTGATTGAGCAGTTGGAGAGTTTCCGTGGCCACAGCCCCCTGATCATCCAGATCTCCCGCCGCTTTGTTCAATTCATGCACGGCCTTGAGTCGCGCCTTCAAGCCTTTCGCATCGCGGACACTTTGCAGCAAGGAATGCTGCAACGGCACCTGCTGAGTCTGTCGCGTGATCGGGTCGGTCTTTTTTGTGGGGATGATGTAGTGGCCGTCTTTCTTCATCTCGCGTCGCGCCACGTCCCACCACTTCCGATAATCATCGGCGATCACATCGGGCACCAGCACCTGCTGAATCTGATCCTGCGTCGCCTTGCCGCCAAAGCTCTCGAGCACGACTTGAATCAAGTCGAGATGATTCAATGCGGCTAGCTGGCGCAGTCCATTCAAGTCCGTCGCCTTGCGGGCAAGAATGTGGTTTTTCGAAATCGGATGCAGCGCCTGCGCCGCGAATTCCATGTCCATCGAGTGGGCTGATTTACCGGGAAAATCGATCGTCAACCGGCCCAACACAGCGTCCACTGTCGTGACCCGTCCGAAACCCCAACTGCGGTGCATGCAAAAACCATTGCTGGAAAGCTCAACGAGCGGGCCGACATCTTGCGAACGGATTTTCCCGACAGCGGCCAGTTTTTCAAATTCCTCGCGCATAATATAAAGTCATCGCCTTGTCGTGACGGTTTGATGACTGTACGTTGGTGTCTGGAAAAAAACCAAGAGAAATTGCCGCGCGCGCTTTGTCGCGGCATTCCAGTTCTCATCGGTACATCGAGGATGTGCTGGATCAGGACCTCACTCGCGCGTCGCTCAGCCCTGCCGACCGCGCACTTTGCCAGGAACTTTGCTACGGAGTCGTGCGCTGGCAAGCTGCGCTGGACTGGTTGATTGAGCGCAAAACCGGCGGACGCAAGCAACATTCGCAGTTGCAGATCCTGCTCCGGCTCGGCCTCTACCAACTGTTCTGGCTCACCCGCATTCCCGATCACGCCGCCGTGCATGAATCGGTTCAGCTCGCCAAAGACCTCGGCTTCGGCCCGCAAGCCGGATTTGTGAATGCGCTGCTTCGTGGTTACACCCGCGAGAAAGATGCGACGCGCCTTGCGCTTGACGAACTGAAATTGACCGAGCAGCCCATCGGCCATTCGCATCCGGAATGGCTCATCGAGCGCTGGCAGCAACGCTGGAACGAATCCGACACAAACCGACTGCTTGAATGGAACAACTCTCCGCCGCCAACCTTTGCGCGACTCAACACGGTCAAAACGAACACAGAAAAACTTCTTGAGCGTTGGCGCGACGAGAAAGTTGAATCTGAACTTGGCCAGTGGGAATGGACCGCTGCCAGTCCTGTCTTCCAGCTCAAGTCTCATCCGCCGCTCGTCAGCCTCGGCTCGTTTCGCGACGGTTGGTTTTATTTGCAGGATCCCAGTACGCTTCTGGCCGTCCACGTTCTCGACCCGCAACCGGGCGAAAGTGTGCTCGACCTCTGCGCCGCACCCGGCGGCAAAACCACACTGATCGCCGCGCGAATGAAGAATGAAGGCCGACTCATCGCTGCCGATGCCAGTTCACCGCGACTTCGCCTCATCCACGACAACTGCTCGCGACTGGGCACGAGCTGTGTCAAAACCGTAGTGGCATCCAGGCTCGACCCCAAGTCGGAGAGTTTTGACCGGATTCTGGTCGATGCCCCTTGCTCAAATACGGGCGTGATGCGGCGGCGAGTTGATTTACGTTGGCGGATTGATCCGAGTGAATTCGCGCCACTTGCCGAAAAGCAATTCCAGTTGCTCCAACAGGCGGCTTTGCACCTTAACCCTGCCGGGGTTCTCGTTTACAGCACGTGCAGCCTGGAGCCGGAGGAGAATGGCGCCGTCGTGAAACGGTTTCTTGCCGCCCAGCCCGGCTTCACCTTGGAATCCGAACGCGAGCTGCTTCCTTTCAAAGATGGAGTGGACGGTGCTTATGTGGCGCGTTTGCGACGCCATGCCTGAAGCGATCCCGCCGTCAACGCGGCACGGCGTTGAGCAATCCGTCCACAGGCGCAAATTTGTCGGAGAGCACGGGCGATTTTGCCGCACTGACCGGCACGACCGACTGGATCGCCTGCGTATTTTTCCAAAATGCGAGCGGCAGTCGTGGATACGTTTTAAGGAGCGCCTCCTCGTTTCGCAACTTGGTCTCGCGCTTGAGCGGGCCTTCATTCATCGCGCCAATCAAAATTATATTTTGCGATTCGGTGGATGGCACGTGATAGACGTTCGGGAAAACGGAATTCATCGTCTTGTACATCGCGCCAAAAATGTCGGCACGCCAACCCTGATAATTTCCAATGACATTAAACATGACGACCCCGTTCGGCGTGAGGTGATCGCGAACGATGGTGAAGAATTCCGTGGTGGCCAGATGATGGGGTATGAATGAGCCGTATCGGGTCGATGTGTAGGCGTCGAGCAGGATCGCGTCGTACTTCTGTTTCGTGCGCCGGAGATAGACGCGACCATCTGCCTCATGAAACTTGAGCGTTCGCGACTCGCGCACTCCGAAATACGTTTTGGCCACCTTCATCACGACGGGATCCAGTTCCACGGCATCGATGTGGATCTCGGGAAACAAAAGCTGATACGCCCGGTGCGTGCTGCCGCCGCCCAATCCGATCATCAGCACGTTCGTCGCGGCGGGATTCCAAAAGACCGGGAGCTGGAGAATTTCTGTGTATTGGAAATGTCCGCGCGTGGAATCCTGCAGCGACATCCGGCTTTCCTGCGAACCATTGAACCGGAGAATCCGGGTGCCCGCGACGTCTTCCACGATGATGTGATTGTAGACTGACGTGGTCTCATAAACCTGCCCGCACCACGCATTGGAAACGAGCATCGCCAGAAGCGCGGCGGAACTGACCAACCCGTGGGTGCGTTGGGAGAGAGGATTCATCTTGTTGGCTTCAACGCCGTTCGATTCCATCCGATAAACCAGCATAGCCCGCCCAAGAGCATCGTCAACAAACCGGTCGACCGAAAGATGGTTCCCAACTCGAATCGATCCAGCAGAAAATAGCCCGACACAAATACGCCGGCCACGCTGCCCACTGTGCTTGCCGCATAGATTTTGCCGCTGACGGAGCCGACGTGCTCCAGCTTCTCCGCTGCGATCCGAATCATGTATGGAGAAATCATCGCCAGCACGAAACACGGCAGAAAAAATACGACTGCGCTGCCGAGCGCCGGATCCACCTTGATCCAAAACTGCGGGATGACTTCCCCTTCGGGATGGCGCAACACAATCCAGTCAAGTAACCGCTGCGCGAAATGGGGGATGCCCGCGATGATCCCACCAGCGCACAGCAGCAACCAGCTCAGAATATCCGCGCGCTGGCTCCGATCCGCCAATCGGCCACCCACATAATAACCCGCCGACAGGGCGACCAGCACGACTCCAATCTGACTCGTCCACACATAAAATGCGCCGCCGAAATCCTTGAGCAGATAGCGTGCGCCTACAATTTCCAAAACCATCACCGCGAATCCGCCGAGAAAAACTGTGGCCAATATGAATGCCGTCTGCACGAAGCAGACACTAACCGAAGAACGGCTGATCCGAAACCCGATTTCAACCGCGTGCAAAAACTTCGCGAACGGCGCGGCCCTTGCCATCCTCGGTGGCGTAGAAGGGGCGGCGCTCGACATCAAACACGGTTCTTGGGCTGATGCCCATGGCTGTGAAAAGGGTCGCATGCAAATCGGCCACGCTCACGGGATTTTTCACGGCCACGAGCGGGCGCTCGTCCGCGGTGGCGCCGTACACAAAGCCGCGCTTCATGCCGCCGCCGAACATCACCACGCTCGTGCCGCCGGTCCAATGCCGGTGCAGTCCGTAGTGCTTGGCTTCCTGCAGCGTCTCGCTGGGCGCGGTGGCTTGATCTTTTGCGTTGGAGCCGGGCACGCCTTCGATCATCGCGTCGCGGCTGAACTCGCTGGCGATGATGACGAGTGTGCGGTCGAGTAGCCCGCGCGATTCGAGGTCGAGCACGAGCTGGGCAATGGGCGCGTCCATCTGTTTGTGCATGCCCGCGACGGTGTCGTGGCCATTGGCGTGCGTGTCCCAGTGCAGGAACGGCACGTACTCGGTGGTGACTTCCACAAACCGCGCGCCGTTCTCCACCAGCCGCCGCGCGAGCAAACAGCCTTGGCCAAAGCGCCCAGTGTTATACTTGTCGAAACTTTCTTTCGGCTCCAGCGCGAGGTCGAACGCCGTGCGTTCCTTCGAGCTGATCAGCCGATGCGCATTCTCCATCGAGCGCAGCAACGATTCCTGCTGGTGATCGCTCATGAATTCGCGATGCGGATTCTTGTCCAC
>CAMDOH010000099.1 GCA_945903605.1 Akkermansia muciniphila | reverse complement strand
CGGTGCGATGCCGGCACCGCGATTGTGATTACCGTCCTTCTTCTTGCTATCAACCGGCAACACCGGCACGGAGGAAATCTTCGGATCAGGCGGGAGGAAAGCGCGGACGTGCAGAACGGTGCCGAGCGGGATGTCCCGCAGATCCGCCGGTGCGCCGTGATAACGCACGATGCCGTAGGGCAACATGGCGAAGGGGTGTGGGTCGTTGCGGAAAAACATGCCTGATCCCTGCACACGGATGCTCCCGCGGCGGTTGGCATGATCCACAAAGACGAGCTCGCCCCGATAGGAATGCGCTTTTTCCAGAGGGGGAAACTTTCCCGCCTCGGGCCGGAAAACCTCGTCCTGCGCGATGGCGGAGCACAAACCAAGAAGCAAGAACGAAGAACCAAGAATAAGGAGCCTATTCATAGTGCAATCACTTTGTTGCTGTCGCCAAACTTGTCGGTTTCAACACCCATGCGTTGGGCCATGAGGAGGAGCAGATTGCTCATGTGGGCGTCGGTGTTCGCGGGACGGCTGCAGAGATGGTAATGCGCGCTGGTGAGCGCTCCGCCCGCGCCGAGCGCGTAGCCTTTGAAATCTTTGGCCGTCTTGTTGAGGTCGAGATGGCTGCCGTGTTTCAGACCGAGATCCGCGCCGCCAGCGAGCACCAGCGGAAGGTTGGCGTTGCCGTGGCTGTGACCGTAGGACATGCCGCTGCCAAAGAGCGCCATCGTCGAACCGAGGAGCGGCTTGCCACCGAGATCCTTCGTCTCCGCGAGCCGGGTGAGGAAATAGCCGAACTGCTCGATGGCGAAGGTGTCGTAGTTGGTGAGCTTCTCCATGTAGCCGGCATCGCCGCCGTGGTGGCTGAGTTGGTGGCGCGACTCGGTGATGCCGATTTCGGGAATAGCGAAAGCATCCCCTTCGCCGCCGAGGCTGAATGTGGCCACGCGCGTCACATCCGTTTGGAAGGCGAGCACCATGAGGTCATAGACCGTGCGGAAATAATCGCCCGCCATCGTTTGAGCGATGTCGCGATTGGTGCGTTTGCGGTCGTCGTCGGAAATGGTCGGCAGCGGCGTGTCGAGCCACGCATCGGCCCGCCGCGTGCGGATTTCCGCCTCGCGCACGGAGGTGAGATATTGTTCGAGGCGACCTTTGTCTTCCTTGCCCATCTTCTGCTCGAGTTGACGCACTTCCGCGAGGTTAGCGTCCAGCACGCTGCCTTTGCGGCGCAAAGCCCGACGTTGAACCGTTTTGCCGCCCTTCGGCTCTTCGAAGAGTGAGGCGAAGATTTCACTGCAACGACGCAGCGAGGGCAACTGCACTCCGTCCGCGGTCCAGGCGAGGGATTGCCCTGTGAGCGCGATTTCCATCGAAGCGGTTCGGGTATGTTGCGCGGTGATCTCGGCCATCTTTTGGTCCACCGAAATGGTGTTGCGATCCGAAGGCCCGAGCTTCCCGCCGGTCAGGAAGATATTGATGCAGTTGTGGTGGTGGCTGAGGCTTCCCGGATGATGCAGCCCGCTGATGGGCGTGATGACCGCGCGATGTTTCTCCAGCGGCTTCAGCGATCGGGAAAACTCGTAATCCTTGCCCGACTTGGTGATCTGATAGTTCAGCGAGTGGACACCGTTCGCGAGGTAGATGAAGGCGCTGCGCTTGGGTGTGGCGGTGGCTTTCTCCGCTGCATGGAGTGGCACCATACATTCCAGCAACGGCAACGAAATAAAACTGCCGAGGGCTTTGAGGGCGTGGCGGCGATCCATCAGCCAGGATTGGGAGAGGTAGTTGCTCATAAATTTTCTCGGTTCGTTATTTCTTGTTTCGTGAGTGGTGGTCAGCGTTTGCGCATGAGGTCGGACAGAGCAACAGCGCGGACGATGTCCTTGATCCGATATTCGTTTTTCTTGGCTTCAGCTTGAATGGCTTTGAGATCGTCTTGGTCGTCAAAGGCGAGGGCGCGGCGGAGGCCGTAGGTGCAGAGGTGATCGATGAAAGCCCGCGCGACCTGATCGCGGTCTTCGATGAGCCGTTGTTTAAACTCGGTGGAATCCTTGAACGCACGTCCATTGGGCATCTCGCCAGAGGGATTGATCAAGGGATCCTCACCGACTCCAGCGGCAACTTTCTCACGGGTGCGCCATTGGCCGATGGCATCGTAGTTGTCCCAAGCTAGGCCCAACGGGTCGATCTTCGCGTGGCAGGCGGCGCAGTTCACGTCTTTGGCGTGCGCGGCCAGTTTGTCGCGCAGGGTGGATTTGGGGCTTTGCTGCGTTGGGGGTTCGATGGCGGGCACGTTCGCGGGCGGAGGAGGCGGTGTCTTGCCAAGGATCACTTCGCTGACCCACACGCCACGATGTACCGGGCGATGGCGCGTGCCGTCCGAGGTCAACCCGAGCACCGCGCCCATCGTCAGCAGACCGCCGCGACGATCCTCGGGCTTGATCGAGACGCGCTGGAAGCCGCCCAACTTTGGCTCCGGCAGTCCGTAGAAATCGCAGAGCCGAGCGTTGGCCACAGTCCAATCGGAATGGATGAAGCCGTCGATGGATATATTTTTGGCGAACATCTCGCGGAAAAACTCCACCGGCTCGGCCCGCATGCTCTCCTGCAGCCACGCGTCGTAGGTGGGGTAGAGTTTCTTGTCCGGCGGAAACATGCCCACGCGGTGCAGTTGCAGCCACTGTCGCGCGAAGTCGTCGATGAAGCGGCTGGCTTTGCTGTCCGTGAGCATCCGGTCCACTTCTTTCTTGAGGACCTCGCCGTTCAGTGTGCCACCTTTGGTCGCCGTGAGCAGGCCGTCGTCGGGCATCGAACTCCAGAGAAAATACGAGAGTCGCGAGGCGAGTTCCGTGTCCGTGAGCCGCTCGCGAGCCACCGTGTCGCCCTCGACGAGATAGATGAAATGCCGGGAGGTCAGCACGCCCTGCAACGCCACGCGATAGGCATCGGCCATCTTTTCGCCCGCCTCGCGCTCGGTGCGGTAAGATTGCAGATACTGCGCTAGCTCCCCCTTCTTCACCGACCGACGCCAAGCGCGTTCAGCGAAGCGTTGCAGATACTCCGCGACCACCTCGGGCGTCGCGTCATCCGGCGGCACGAGACCCGCGCTCCGCGACTTTTCCGCCTCCGACACCAGCGGTCCTTCCCATTCGATCCAATCAAGGAGCACTGTGGAAAAGATGCCGTTCCCCTTGTCATCGAACATCTGTGGGGCGTTCGGATTCAGTAGCTGGGTCTCGCTGCTGTGCGTGAAAATATACCCGGACCTGCTGCCGAGCGCATTGCGGAAGGCCGCGCCTTGTCTTCGGTCCACCACGTCCGTGGCCACCACGCAGAACTCCAGCGACGTGGGCATTTCGAGAAACACTTCGAACTCATAAACCTGCGGCTTGTCCTCCGGTGCCGTGAGGTCAAACTCGATGATCCCATCCACTGTCTCCTCACCGGTCCGCTTGCCGATGCTCAGGTGCGCGGGCTGGCCGCCGGGCGGTCGGATGCCGCTGGCCTGGATGCGGAGTTTGTAGAGCCCGCTGTGTTCCGGGCCCGTCCTGCCGAGCCAGTTCGGCGAGAGCGCGTTTTGGACATTGCCGGGGAAAAGGAGATAACGCAGCGGTCGCTTGATGCCGAAACGGTCCAGCGCCGCCTGCTGTTCCTTCCCGCCGCCGTAACGAATTTCGGCAGCGGTCTTGCGGACTTTGCGCGCCTCGCCCGACGCGGCAGGGAACGCTCGGTCAAGCACGGTCACCGCCGCGCGGTAATAACGATCCACATGCGAAGGCGAAAGCGAAAGCTCCGACCCGATGCGCTCAAAGCCGTGCCACAGCGTGTCCTCGTTCAGCTCCCCCGGCTTGGCCGGATCGTAGCGCACGCCGAGGAGATCATAGACCGTGTTTTGATACTCCTTTCGGCTCAGCCGATAATGCGCCACCGCTGGTCGCGCCGCCATCCGCGTCGCGCGGCCCTCTTTGATCCGCGAATCGAGACTTGTGACAAACGCCGCGATCTCCGCCTGCGTCGGTCGCTTCTCCTTCTTCGGCGGCATCTCGCCGGAATTCACCTGCTCCATCATCTCCGCCCAATGATGCGTGTCCGCCCCCAACTTGAAATCGCGCGAAAGCTTGTCGATGCGCAAGTCACCCTTCGTCTTCTCGGGTCCGTGGCAACTGATGCAATGCTTGGTCAGGAAAGCTTCAAACGGTTCCGCCCCACCGACGGCACCAACCAAGCCAAGGCAGGTGGTGAAGGCGACGAATTGTTTCATGCGGGCAAGATTATCGCATCAGGGATGCAACTCGCGAGCCTCATTCTTCAGTCCGTTGAGCGTCTTCACCTCGACGGTGGTGAGCGCGCAGTCGAAATGCTCCGCACGTGTTTCCGCCACGCGCATTCTCATCATCCCAAAATAACGAAGGCCATGCATGTGAACGACGCCGGCCAGCATATTCCCATCCAACCTGCGACATCAACACGCTTGCTAAAACCCACAAGGCTGCTGCGCACGAACCGAAAAGGAGCCGAGGGCTGCGTTCACAAGGTTTCGCCGTATGGCAACATTGACTATGCGATACCAAGCCACATCTCATTATCGTTCCCATGGATGTTCTGTGGAGGCGAAGTCCTGTGCGTCTGCCATTTCGCCACACCGGCCTCAGGCACGGTTAGGCCAAAGTGCGTTGCTGTTGCGAGCCGGAAATCTGCTCAGTAGCAATTGAAGGACACAGAATCATCAGTGACCACAAATGCAGGCGTATTCCTTGAGCTTGCATCCGCCACATTCGTGGAGGTCAAAACTGATGCGGAAGTTTTGCGGTGATCCTTCTGCCGAAGACTTCACTTGCACAACGATATTGTAATCATCGCCGTCCGGCAGTGCTTCCTTGGAAACAAACGCGCCGTCTTTGGCTTCCAGAGTCAAACTCACTTTACCGGACTTCGGTTCTGCGGTGACGGCGACGACTTGTCCGCTCGCGGCAACTGGTTTGAGCTTTTCATCAAAGAAAGTGATGGTGACGCGATTATCTTTTCCAATCAGAAACTCGGCACGTGGAGCAGAATTCCCCAGCAACTTTCCGCCATTCGGCCCCGCAATTGGCTTGGCAGTTTTGCCGGTTTCTTTGCCGTGGTCGTGGCCGGCGTGTTCATCCTTTTTGCAAGCGAGCAGCCCGAGTGCAATGCAGGCAAGTAGCAGTTGTGTTTTCATGTTCATTTGTTGGTTGTAGGTTTGGTTTCGGTGACGGGCGCAAAGCGGCTCTCCATCCACTCGTAGAGGACGGGGAGCAGTATCAGAGTGAGAAATGTGGAACTGAGGATTCCACCAATGACAACAGTGGCGAGCGGCCTTTGCACTTCCGCGCCTGCACCGGTCGCGAGGGCCATCGGCACAAATCCAAACGAGGCCACGAGCGCCGTCATCAGCTTCGGGCGCAGTCTCGTGAGCGAGCCTTTCAACACAGCGTCGCGCAATGAATCTCCCTCAGCACGGAGCTGGTTGATGAAGGTGACAATCATAATGCCGTTGAGCACCGCAATCCCAGAGAGAGCGATGAAACCCACCGCAGCCGTGATGCTGAATGGAAGCCCACGCAACCAGAGCGCCGCAACGCCGCCCGTCATTGACAGCGGCACGCACACGAAGATGAGTGCCGCCTGCCGCACGCTGTTGAACGCGGCGACGATGAGCAGAAAAATGAGTGCCAGAGCAAGCGGCACGATGAATGTGAGTCGCTCGCGCGCCGCGAGCAGTTGTTTGAATTGCCCGCCGAACTCGATCTCGTAGCCCTGCGGCAACGCCACGGGGCGAAGTTTTTCGCGCGCCTCGTCGACCCAGCTTTGGAGATCGCGTCCGCGCAGATTCACTTCGATGCCTACGCGACGACGACCACTTTCTCGTTCGATCATGTTGACTTGATCACGCAGCGCCACCGTTGCCACCTTGCCGAGTGGCAGCAGTCCGAATCCGGTCTCTCGCAGCGGCAGACTACCAAGATCATCGAGCTTCGCGCGGTCCGACTCGGCCATGCGCACCACAATTTCGTGTCGCCGGTTTCCATCGAGAAATGTTCCGACATGCAACCCGCCGAGCGCAGTGGCTACGACTGAATTGATCTCGCCGGTGTGCAGGTTGTAGCGACGGAGCGCGGCGCGATCGGGCAAGATTTCCAGCACGGGCGCAGTGCCGAGATTGTCGCTGTCCAACTCGATCTCCGCCGTGCCGGGAATCTTTTCGAGGATGGCGCGCGACTCGTTCGCGATGCGCTGTAGTTCGGTGAACTCCTCGCCATAAATCTTTACCGCGATATCCGAGCGCGCGCCTTCAAGCATTTCATTGAACCGCATCTCGATGGGCTGCGTGAACAGATGTTGCTGGCCGGGCACGCGAGCTTGAAGCATGGCGGTGATGCGTTCAATGAGTTCGTCGCGCGTGATGATTTTCCCATCCACTTTGCGCCAACGCTCGATCGGCGCGAAGGAGAGGAAGGTGTCGGAAAGATTCGCGCCCATCGGGTCGGTACCTATTTCCGGCGTGCCAATGCGGGAGAAAACGGTGGCGATCTCGGGGAATTCTTTGAGGATTACTTCGTCCGCACGCAACTGCATTTCCACAGATCTGTCGAGACTCACACTCGTCGGGCCGACCAACTGCATGACGAGTGATCCTTCATCGAGTTGAGGAGTAAACTCTGCGCCAAGGCGTGTGTACAACACCATCGCGCCGACGAGTGTCGCGAGCATCACGCCGACAAGCGCGAGACGGTGGCGCAATCCCCATAGCAACATGGGGCGATAGACGCGTTTGACGCCGCGCATCAACCACGTGTCCTCGATGTCATGAAGATCGTCCGCACCGACAGGTGCCGCGTGAGTGTTCACTTTGCCGAGGAACCACGCGCATAAAACCGGGATGAGCGTGATTGCCAGCAATAACGAGCCGAGCAATGCGAGAATGACCGTGATGGCCATCGGGCGGAACATTTTCCCCTCCGTGCCGCCCAGCGCGAGGATTGGCACGTAAACGATG
>CAMDOH010000098.1 GCA_945903605.1 Akkermansia muciniphila | reverse complement strand
AAGGGACTCGAATCACTCAAACAATATCATCCCGACAAATTGAATGTTCCGAAAACGCGCCAGTTCGTCGGGCTGGACGCCTATCAAAAGGTGCTTGAGTCCGGTGCCGATGTGGTGCTGCTCACCACATCACCCGGGTTTCGACCGTTGCACATCAAGGCGGCAGTCGATGCCGGCAAACACATCTTTTGTGAAAAGCCGATGGCGACCGATGCGCCGGGCGTCCGATCCGTCATCGAGAGCGTCAAGAAAGCCAAAGAGAAAGGGCTCTCCATCGTCGATGGGTTTGTCTGGCGCTACACATTCAGTCATCGCGATACCTACAAGCGAATCCACGCCGGCGAGATCGGCGACATCAACGCCATCTTCTCCTCCTACAACACCGGCTCCGTGGATCGTTACCCGCAATGGACGCGCGAGAATTGCAAGACCGACCTCGAATGGCAGCTCCGCCGCTGGTATTATTTCACCTGGCTTTCCGGCGACCACATCGTCGAGCAAGCCGTTCACAGCATCGACAAAATGCTGTGGACTATGAACGACGTGCCACCGGCAAAGTGCATCGGCCAAGGCGGCCGACAAGTCCGCACGCAGGAAAAGTTCGGCCATATCTACGATCATTTCTCCGTCGAGTACCAGTGGGACAGCGGTGTGCGCGGTTACCATTACAGCCGGCAGATCGACAAATGTGCCGCCGGAGTTTGGGACCAAGTCTTCGGCACCAAAGCCAACTACACCGGCGAGAGCGGACGCAAGCTGCACCTGTTCCGCACCGCCGCCGGCGAGAACAAATGGCGTTGGCGCCCCGAACGCGAAGGCGACACCCAGAACGGTTATCAAACCGAGCACGATGAAATGTATGCCTCCATCCGCGACGGCAATCCTATCAACCACGGCGATCGAATGATCAAGACAACGCTCATGGCCATCATGGGACGGATGGCCGCCTACACCGGCCAGGAAATCACTTGGGAAATGGCGCTGAACTCGAAGGAAGACCTCTTCCCCAAAAATCTTGAGTGGGACATGAAACTGCCTGTCGCGCCCACCGCCATGCCGGGAATTACTCCCTTCATCTAGCCGGCCACGCAGCGAACGGTTAACGGCGGCGCGGCAGCACTGACTCAACGGGGACATTCCCCAGCAGATCGCGTAGATTGTATTTTGTGTATCGCGTGGCGCTGGCCACGTTTTTCGAATCAGCATTGGCCACCCAGAAATCCAGCGTGTCCGGCGCGAACAGCACGGAATGGATGTTGGACTTCATGCAGACTGGCCGCGTCATCAACTCCCGCGCACCGGCAGCATCCAGTTTTCCGTAGCCCGCCTTCACTCGGCGCACCAATTCTTCATAGCGATCCCCCGCGCTCATCAACACGGTGTCCTTCACCGGATGCGGCAATTGCAGATGACTTTCGCCAGCCCAGATTGTTTCAAATCGCGTCGGTGTCGCCGCGACTCCCACCGCACGCTGAGTCTTTGCGTCGGAGATGACATAGTAATACTCGCAAGTGCGCGGGCCTTTGCGAAGGATCGCCACGGCCTCGTCGAGGGTCGACGCGTTTTCCATCACATCGCGCAGCAACTGAGCCATCGGCTTTCCATCCCATTGGCCTTCGCCGCGCCCGCCCATCTCGCCGATGGCAATCTGCTTTTCATTCATCGCCGTCACCGTGCCGACAAATCCCGCGTAGCTCACGTTCACCCACGCATTGCCTTTCTCTGGCGCGATGATCATCACCACCGCATTTTGCTCAAGCCCCGCGCCTTTCATGTAATCGAGAATGCGGCCGTGATACATTTTGCCTCCCGCCGTCGCCTTGCCGAAGAGCGCAAATCCGCTGCAATGGAACAGCTCCGGAAAAAGATTGGCCAGTCGTGCCTCCTGCACATCGACGCCCGCAGCAAGCGCCATCGCGTCCATCTCGCGCCAGTAACGCGGATTGACGTGCGGCGCCAACCGTTTCTCCGCCGCCTCAATCTCGCCAAAAAACCAACGCCCTTTGCTGAATGAACTGCCCACGCCCACTCCGTACAGGATGTTGTTGATCAAACTGCGGATTTCGCCGCGCAATAATTTGCCGTGTTGCCGCCCCATTTCTTCGGGTGTGCCTTTGAGAAAGAGAACTTTCGTTCCATCCAACTCTTCCAATCGCCCATTGCCTTCCGTTGCCAATACTCGTCGTGCGCCGGTAGCTGGCCCCAACGTCGGAATTTTGGCATTCATCCTTTCGATGGCCGCATCGATAAACCGCGTCAAGTGACCGAGCGCAACCGTCTCCACTCGATCGCCCGCGTTGGAATCCAGCGCCCATTTTTCCTTCGGCCAAGCCGCACCGATTTCTGGTTTGATCAATTCCACCAACACATCGAATTGGCCCTTGAGCTTGGCGCTGATTCGCATGGGCACCGAGTCCACTTGGCGAACCCACAGTTGCACCTGCACATCCGGAAAACCTTTTTTCGCATCCGGCTTCGGTCGCAGGCTGATCACGCGACAATCCACCCCGCGCACTTTTTCCGTCGGCAATAATCCGATGTCCAACGCCAGCGGCAGCAGCAGCAACTCGGGTAGATGTTTGCCGAGCGTCATCGCGCCCAACTGCGTGGCATCGCGTTTGTCTGGCACGGAAAGGTATTGCGGCAGTCCCGGCTCGCCGATGACGGCGAATCGTTTCTGTGGCACGGAAACCCAAAGCTGTTGACCGTTGCGACCCACTTTGACGTCTTGCTCCGTCACCTTCGTCGCCACGCGCAATCGATCTGGCGATTGAAAGGCAATGTCCGCTTCAAGTCCTGTCAGAAATGACGGCAGCCCCTCGGCCTTCACAATCTTCAGCCGTGTGGAAAATGTTTTCGGCGCAGCGTTGGGAGACGGCTGGGCGATGGAAACCACTTTGCCGATGACCGAACCCAAAACGACCGCTGGCTCCGGCGGGACGACATTCTGCGCTCCGAGCAACGTCGCACAAATGGGAAGGACGACCATTGATTTGAGAAAGGGCAATCGCATCGGATGAATGTAGCGCCATTTCACTTCGTGGCAATGCGGGAAACTTGACGTCCGCTTGCGCTGGCTTTATCACAGAGGAAATCCATGGTTCGCGCACATCTGTCTCGAAGGCGGATTGGCGCGCCACGTCCAACTCTGACTTATGATTGAACCCACACTTCCCTCCACGCGTCGTGATTTTCTGAAAACCACTGCGGCGACCGGCGGCGTGCTCGCTTCGACGCTTGCGTTTCCGACGGTGACATTTGGCAAGCCTGACAATCGCAAGCTCAAGATTGGCTTCATCGGTTGTGGCGGTCGCGGCACCGGCGCAGCGGCGCAGGCGCTCAAGGCCGACAGCAATGTGACTTTGCATGCTGTGGGTGATGTGTTCGCCAGCCAGATCGAACGCAGCCTCGCGAGCGTCCGCAAGGAAGTGGATCATGAAGGCCAGTTTGATGTGCCCAAGGAACGCCAATTCGTCGGCTTGGACGCTTATGAAAAAGTGCTCGCCTCGGGGGTGGACACAGTGATTCTCACCACGCCGCCGGGTTTCCGTCCGCTCCATTTCAAAGCGGCTGTCGATGCCGGCAAACACATCTTCCTCGAAAAGCCGATGGCGACAGACGCGCCCGGACTTCGCAGCGTGATGGAGAGCGTGAAGAAAGCACGTGAGAAAGGCCTCTGCGTGCAACCCGGTTTCACCTGGCGCTACAGCACTGCGCGGCGCGAGTTTTACAAGCGCATCCACGCCGGCGAAATCGGTGATCTCCGCGCGATTTACGCCACGTACCTCACCGGCCCGGTCAAGCCGATGCCCGCGCCCGGACAACGGCCGGCCGGCATGAGCGATCTCGAGTGGCAAGTGCGCAATTGGTACAACTTCGTTTGGACTTGTGGCGATGGACTCGTCGAGCAAGCCGTGCACAGTGTCGACAAAATCATGTGGGCCGTGCAGGACGCGCCGCCGCTCAAATGCACCGCGACCGGTGGACGACAAATCCCCAATTTTGAAGGCAACATCTTCGACCACATCTCGGTCAATTACGAATGGGCAGATGGCACCCGCGCCTTCATGGCACAGCGCCAGACCAGCAATTGCCACGGTGAAAATACCGACTACATCATGGGCGCCAAAGGCGTTGGCGAAATATCCCGACGCGGCGTGATCATCAATGGACCGAACAAATGGAAATTCGATGGCAAGGAAAACGACATGTACCAGACAGAGCATGACGAGATGTTTGCCTCCATCCGTTTTGGCAAGCCCGTGAACGAAGGCGAACGCATGTGCTCCAGCACACTGGCCGCCATCATGGGCCGAATGGCCGCCTACACCGGAACTGAAGTCACCTGGGAAATGGCGCTCAATTCGAAGGACGATCTCTTCCCCAAAAATATCGCATGGGACATGAAATTGCCCATCGCTCCATTAGCATTGCCCGGCCGCACCAAATTCATTTAACAAGCATTCACCATGAACCGAAGACACTTCATCGAACTCTCCACCACCACCGCCGCAGTCGCTGCGGGCACCCTCGCGGCTCCCTCCCTCTTTGCCGCTGATAAAAAACGCGCCATCAAGAAGGCCATCATGTGGGGCACCGTCGGCGTGAAGGGCAATGTGCTCGAAAAAATGAAGCTGGTGAAGGCCGCCGGCTTCGAGGGCGTCGAGCCCAATGGCGGGATGAACCGTGAGGAAGTTGTCGCCGCACTCAAGGAAACCGGCTTGAAGGCCGCGAGTGTCTGCTGCCACACGCACTGGGCCAAGCCGCTTTCTGCGCCCGACGAAGCCACCCGAAAGGTCGGCCAGACCGGCCTCGTCCTTTCGCTTGAAGACGCGAAGGCTTATGGCGCGACGAGCGTGCTACTCGTGCCCGGCGTTGTCAGCGACAAGGTCAACTACGATGACTGCTTCAAACGCTGCGTCGCGGAAATCAAGAAGACCGTGCCCGTCGCAAAAGATCTCGGCGTGAAGATCGCCATCGAAAATGTCTGGAACAATTTTATCACCAAGCCGCAGCAGGCCGTGGATTTTCTCGACGCCATCGACAGCGAATGGGTCGGCTGGCATTTTGACATCGGCAACGTCGGGCGCTACAGCCCGGCGGAGTCGTGGATTCCCCTCCTCGGCAAGAGCATCCTCAAACTGCACATCAAGGAATTTGACACCCGCAAGATGACGCCGGCCAACCCCGGCGCGGGATTTGGCGCGAAGTTTCTGGAGGGCGACAATAACTGGCCGGCCATCATGGCGGCGCTGGATAAATCCGGCTACACCGGTTGGGGCATCGCCGAGCAGGGCGGCGGCGGCTCACCCGAGGGCTTGAAAGATCTCGCCGATCGGATGGACAAAATCTTCGCGAGCTAATCGCCATTGAGCCGGTCTGCTGCGGTGAGCATTGCGGGCAAAATATGAAAACGATATTCAACCTCTCACTCCTGACGGTTCTGCTCTTTGCCGCCCCCAGTCCGTGTTTTGCCCTTTGGGAGATTGAACAGGTCTCCAAAGAGCGGGCCAAAGAACTGGGCATGGAAATTCGGTCGCAGTCGTACAACCCCGGCGATCTCACGGTGGAGCTTGAGTTCAAGATCGAGGGCGAGTTGAAAAACTTCAGTCGCAAGAATTATCCGGGCCACGTGGAGCTGCAAATCCGGGAGGGAAAGACGAGTCTCTTCTCGGCGACCTTGAAGGAGGATGGGTCAAAGCCCGGACGCGTCGTCGTCAGCTTTACCGCTGAACGCGCCCAGTCCGACAGGATCAACCTGCGTGTGTGGGTCCCCGGAGTCTTGGGCGGCGCCATCTACGAACTCCGCGTGAAGGAATTTGTTGAGCCAAAGAAAGCCCGCTGACGGCCGCCTGACCCTGCGCCGCATCTCCAGGTTTTTCGCGATGTGAGTTTTCTCGATCTCGGATTGGAACGTGGTTTCGGTCTTGGAATCACTGCTGGGATAGTCATAAATAACAGGATGCGACGGCGGCTCTTGTGGTTGTTGGGCGTATCAGGATTTCTGGCAGGAGGATTTCTGGCCGTTGGTTTCGCTGCGGGTCATTTCAACCAGCCGCTGTTCCAATTATTCCTTTCGGCCACGGGCGTCGCCGTGGGAGCATGGATTGCACTGAGCTACTTCCCGCCGATCCAGGAATCTTTTCCCCTGCTAAAATTTGCTGGCGCGGCAACGATCCTCGCCTCGCAGTGCGCATTTCACACACTCGTTTGGAGCGAGCTGTGGCGAACGCACCCCAGCGCGCTGGGCTGGCGACTTTGGTGGTTGGCCGCCATCCCCGCGCTCAGTTTCGCACACTTGCATATTCTGCACCGCGCCGGCGCACATTGGAAAAATAAATCCAGCCGCACCGCCCTCCTCTCCACTCTCGCCTTTGGCGTTTTGCAGATGGGACTCGTCTTGCGCCAAGACTTTCTCATGCCGCCACACAATGTTTGGCTCGTGGCGATGGTGCTCACAGGCATCGCTTCTCTCGGCGGCTCATCCGTGATTGTCTGGCGCTGGTGGCGATCACGGCTTGCCAATCCTCAACCGTGGCCTCGTGCCCTTCGAGTGACGACAATGATTGTACTGCAATTGCTGATGGTGCTCGGCGCCTATTACACGGGGCGAATCAGCGTGCCGCCGGCCAATCTGTATGAACTCATGCCGTCGGCACTCGCCGGTTTGAGCGAGGCCGAGATCCAACAGATGGTCGAGCAAGATCTGCAACGACTCAAAACTTATGCCGACGGCATGGCAGAATTGATCGCTGGGCTGGATCGTTTTCAGTCCGGCTTGGAACGTGCCATGGATCGCGAACGCCGCACCCTGTACAGCCCGAAGGAAGACGACGAATTCCGGCGGAGGTTCATCACCTTTCTTTCTTTCAACGACGGACTCAAACGCATGATGGCCATCTATTCCGGATTTGAATCCGTGCGCGACCCCGTTCTGCGTGACCGTTGTTTCCTCATCGGCTACACCGCAACAGCCACGACGATGGAATGGGGAACCCAGCTCGTGAAACGCTATCGCGACAACACAAAAGTGCGCGCCAAATTAAACGAAGAAGACTTGGCGTGGGGAATTCGCGCCGGACAATTCAACAAGATTTATTATGCCGTTACCGCTCGAAAAAACCTTGAGCTGATGGAAGAATTCGACCAATACGCCGATCATCGCCAAGACGGATGGATCCAGACTGGACTCTTCGCCGAACGCGACCTTCAATGGTTAAAGCAACGCA
>CAMDOH010000097.1 GCA_945903605.1 Akkermansia muciniphila | reverse complement strand
CCCCATCAGTTACTACAAGGAAATCAGGCCGATTTTTCAGGCGAATTGTCAGGGTTGCCATCAGCCGGCCAAGGCGAAGGGTGATTATGTGATGACCGATTTCGCCAAACTTCTTGCCGGCGGCAATGGCAAGGAAAAGGCGATTGTTCCCGGCTCACCGAACAAGAGTTTGCTGATCAAGGAAATCACGCCGGTGAAAGGCGAGGCGGAAATGCCGAAGGGGAAAAAGCCATTGGCAGAATCCGATATTGAACTGATCAGCCAGTGGATCACTCAAGGCGCGAAAAACGATACGCCTGCCAACGCCATCCAGCGTTATAGCGCGGAAAACCTCCCAGTCTACACGAGGCCGCCGGTCATCACTTCTGTCGACTATTCTCCCGATGGCCAATACATCGCCGTGTCTGGCTTTCACGAAGTGCTCTTGCACAAGGCTGATGGCTCTGGAATTTCTGCGCGGTTGGTCGGAATGGCCGAGCGGATTGAATCGGCTCGATTCTCACCGGATGGGAAATGGCTCGCCGTTACTGGCGGTCAGCCCGGTCGCATGGGTGAAGTACAGGTTTGGGATGTTGAAACACGAAAACTTTCCCTGTCAGTGCCTGTCACATTCGACACGGTGTACGGCGCATCATGGTCGCCCGATGGAACGCTCATCGCATTTGGCTGTGCGGACAACACCGTGCGCGCCATTGATGCCAAGACCGGCGAACAGGTGTTTTATCAAGGCGCACACAACGATTGGGTTTTCGACACGGCATTCGATGTGAAAGGCGAGCACCTCATTTCAGTTGGTCGCGACATGACGGCGAAGCTGACCGAATTCAAGTCGCAGCGATTCATCGACAACATCACCTCCATCACACCCGGCGCGCTCAAGGGCGGATACAGCGCCGTCTCGCGTCATCCCGAGCGCGACGAAGTGTTGATGGGCGGATCCGATGGCGAACCGCAGATCTTTCGGATTTTCCGCACGACCAAACGCGTGATCGGCGACAACGCCAACCTCATCAAGAAATTCCCTGCGATGCCCGGCCGCATTTTCTCCGTCAATTACAGCCGGGACGGCAACCGATTCGTCGCTGGCAGCAGTCTCGATGGTAAAGGTGAAGTCGTGGTATTCGGCGCGAACATGCCAGGGAAAGTACCGCCGGCCATCACGGCCATCCTGAAAAAGCGCGTCGCGCAACAGACACCGGCAGAAAAAGAGGAACTGCGAAAATTTCAGACCGAAGGCATCCAGCTCATCACGAAAATCGCGCTGCCGACCACGGGCGTCTACGCCGTCGCTTTTCATCCCGACAGCAACGTGATCGCCGTGGGCGGTTCTGATGGGAAAATCCGTTTGTACGACTCCGACAAAAGTTCGCTCATCAAGGAGTTTGTTCTGATTGATGTGGCGCTGACAAAGCCCTCCACTGTACCCGCTACAACTTCCATCCCGAACGCCATTCCGCAACTGACACCGCTGATCAATGAAGGCCATCCCAAGGGAACCACTGTCACCGCGATAGAAGCCGAACCCACCAGCATCCGTCTGGGAGGTCGTCATGAGTATTCGCAAACCGTAGTCATGGCACGATTGAGCACCGGCGATTTGATCGACGTTACGCGACTGGCGAAATTTTCAGTCACTGGCGCCTTGGCCGAAGTCACTGCCGCAGGATCTGTCCGCCCCAAAAAGAATGGCGAGGGCACGATCAAGATTTCCTACGAAGGCAAAACCGTGACACTCCCCATCACGGTGGCAGGCGCGCAAAGCGCACAACCTGTGGATTACATTCGCGACGTGATGCCCATCACTTCGCGCCTGGGTTGCAATGCCGGCACCTGTCACGGAGCCAAGGATGGCAAAAACGGTTTCAAACTTTCCCTCCGTGGATACGATCCGATTTATGATGTGCGCGCATTCACGGACGATCTCGCGCAACGCCGCATCAATGTCGCCTCACCCGATGACAGCTTGATGCTGCTCAAAGCCACCGGCGCCGTGCCACACACCGGAGGGCAAGTCACCAGGCTGGGCGAGAATTATTATCAGATCTTGCGCGACTGGATTGCCGGCGGCGCCAAACTGGATCTCACCACACCCCGAGTCATCGGAATCGAGCTGACGCCTAAGAATCCGGTCGTCCAGCAGGTTGGCGCGCGTCAACAAATGCGCATCATCGCCACTTACGCCAACGGAACCAAACGCGATGTCACCAGCGAATCATTTGTCGAGAGCGGCAACACAGACGTCGCCAAATCGGAAGGCTCGCTCGTGAATACATTCCGCCGTGGCGAAGCACCCGTGCTCGCGCGATTCGAAGGCGCTTACGCCGCTACCACCATCACCGTGATGGGCGATCGAACCGGATTCGCCTGGCAGGATCCGGCGAGCTGGAGTCGGATCGACGAGTTGGCCGCCGCGAAGTGGAAACGGATGAAGATCCTTCCTTCCGATATTTGTTCGGATGAAGAATTCCTGCGTCGCGCCCACCTCGACCTCACTGGGCTGCCTCCTTCCACAGATGAAATCCGCGCGTTCTACGCCGACACTCGCGAGACTCGCATCAAACGCGATGCCATCATCGACAAGCTTATCGGCAGCGAATCCTACATCGAGCATTGGTCGAACAAATGGGCCGACCTGCTGCAGGTGAACCGCAAATTCCTCGGAGCCGAAGGCGCGGCGGCCTTCCGCATGTGGATCCGAAATGAAGTTTCCACTAACACACCGTACAACGAATTCGCCCGGAAAATCGTCACGGCAACGGGATCAAATAAGGACAACCCGCCCGTCTCCTATTACAAAATCCTGCGCACCGCGCCGGATATCATGGAGAACACGACCCACCTGTTTCTCGCCACACGCTTCAACTGCAACAAATGCCACGACCATCCATTTGAGAGGTGGACACAAGACCAGTACTATCAAACCGCAGCGTTTTTTGCGCAAGTGGGACTGAAGAAGGATCCGGCCAGCGGCGACAAAAACATTGGCGGAACCGCTGTAGAAGGCGCGAAACCGCTATATGAAATCATCGAAGACCTCAAATCTGGCGAGATCAATCACGACCGAACTGGAGTCGTCACTCCGCCTGTATTCCCCTACTCCGCTCAACACGCCGCCAAGCAGGGAGCGCCCCGCCGCGAAATTCTAGCCGAATGGATCACATCACCGGACAACCAGTATTTCGCCCGCAGCTACGTCAACCGCATGTGGGGCTACCTGACAGGCGTCGGGATCATCGAACCGATTGACGACATTCGCGCTGGCAATCCACCTTCCAATCCGGATTTGCTCGACTGGCTCGCGCAGGATTTCATCAAGAACGGTTTCAACGTGCGCCATCTCATCGCTACCATCTGCAAATCGCGCACCTATCAACTCTCGCTCAAATCCAACCGATGGAATGTGGACGATAAAATCAATTACTCGCACGCCACGGCTCGACGCCTTCCCGCTGAAGTTCTCTACGACTCCATCTACTTCACCACCGGCGCGAAATTGCGCATCCCGGGTGTGCCCGAAGGAACCCGCGCGGCGGCACTCCCCGATGTCGGGATCAATTCTGCCGATGGTTTCCTCGGCAACCTCGGCCGGCCAGCGCGCGAGAGCGCCTGCGAATGTGAACGCGGGAACGATCTCCGCCTCGGCCCCATCATGGCGCTCATCAGCGGCCCGACCGTCGGCGACGCCATCAGTGATCCCGCCAATGCGATCGCGAAAATCGTCGCAACCGAAACAGACGACAACAAAGTGGTGAACGAGCTTTACCTTCGAATCCTCAACCGGACTGCAACAGCCACTGAGATTCAATCGGCGCTCAAGCACATGCGCGTCATCGACGAAGAACATAAAACGCTCACCGCCGAGATGGACGCCTACCAAAAGAAGCTCGCGCCGATCACTGCGCAGAAAGAATCCGCGCGAGTGGCTGCCACCAACACGGCCTTCGCCAACCTCACCGATTACGAAAAGGAAATCGCGCCACGCGAAGCCGCACTGGACGCCCAGCAGAAAACCAACATTGCAAAGGCTGACGCTATTCTCAAAGCGTACGAGACTACACTGCCAGCGAAACAGGTCGAATGGGAAAAGTCGCCGCTGAAAGGAAGCGTGTGGTCAGTGCTCGAACCGATGCAGATGAAGTCGAGCTTCAACGCAACGCTGACGAAGGAGACTGACAGCACGATCTTCGTCACCGGCGCAGAAGGTCGCGGCACTTATGAGATCACTGCCGAAACGACGCTGATGGAAATCACGGGCATCCGACTCGAGGCATTGACGGATAAACGGCTGCCGCAATCCGGTCCCGGCCGGTCGCCAGACGGCAACTTCGTTCTCACAGAATTTGAAGTGTCTTGGGCGCCGAAAGCGAACCCGACGCAAGTGAAGAAAGTGAAGCTCGATAATGCGAAGGCAGATTTCAGCCAGGAATCCTACAGCGTGAAGACCGCGATTGACGGACAAGTCCCAGCAAACCTCAACGGCTGGGCGATCTCGCCGCAGGTTTCCAAGAATCATATCTCCAGCTACGAATTCACCGAGAAAGCGGCCAGCCCGAATGGCATCATCCTCACCATCACGCTCAACCAGCAATTCAACAGCGCCAAACATTCGCTGGGCAAATTCCGACTCGCGATCACCGGTTCGGCCAAGCCGGTGGAATTCGGCGTGGTGCCTAATATCGATTTGATACTCGCTATTGAAGCTGCCAAACGCACGGACGCGCAAAAAGCAGAGTTGCTGAAATATTTCCGCGAACAGGATGCTGCGTTGAAACAAAATCAGACGGCGCTCGCTGACGCTCAAAAACCTCGCGCGATCGACCCCAAACTGACCGAGCTACGCGGCATCTTGATGCGCGCGAGCTTGCCGCTCGGTATCGACTCCAAACTCAAAGAGCTCACACGCGACATGGAATTGAGCACGCAACAACTCCCGAACCGTCGATTGATCTCCGCACAAGATCTGGCATGGGCGCTCATCAATAACCCCGCATTCCTCTTTAACCATTAAACCTGACTGGACTTTGATTCCCAACTCGAGTACCTAGAACCAAGGAAAAACCTATGATTAGAATCCCCGGCGAACTCGGAAAAGATCTTTGCGACAAACAACTGGGCATGACCCGCCGCGACCTCCTTCGCGTTGGCGGCTCTGGTCTCATGGGACTCTCACTCGCGGGACTCTTCAAATTGCAGGCCAAGGCAAAAGAGGCCGGCATCCTCTCCGGCGGCGCCGGTTGGGGCAAAGCCAAGAGCGTGATCCTGATTTATCTCCAAGGCGGCCCGAGCCATTTGGACCTTTGGGATCCGAAGGAAAATGTTTCAGACAATGTCCGTAGCGTATTCAAGCCCATCCCGACCAAGATTCCCGGTGTGAATTACACCGAGCTGCTCCCGAAGCTCGCGCAAGTGAACGACAAGTTCACGATGATTCGCTCCATGAGCTACACGCCCAATGGACTGTTCAACCACACCGCCGCCATCTACCAAATGATGACCGGCTACACGACTGACAAAGTCAGCGCCTCCGGACAATTGGAACCGCCCAGCCCGAAAGATTTCCCGAACTTTGGTTCCAACATCATTCGACTCAAGCCGCCCACCGAGCCGATGCTCCCCTTCGTGATGCTCCCGCGTCCGCTGCAGGAATCCAACGTCGTTGGCAAAGGCGGCACGGCCGGTTTCCTCGGCAAGTCGTACGACCCCTACACGCTTTACCCCGATGGCGACGACATGGACATGGCCAAGATGGATAAGATTCGTGTCGACGACCTTCAGCTCCGGCCGGACATCTTCTCCATGCGACTCAAACGCCGTGCGCGCCTTCGCGAAAGCATCAACGAAGCCATGCCCGACATCGACAAAGCCGTCGGACAACACAGCCTCAACGAATATTACGACCGCGCACTTAACCTCATCGTTTCCGGTCGCGCACGAAACGCATTCGATATCGCGCAGGAGAACGAAAAGACCCGCGATAAATACGGCCGGCACACGTTCGGCCAATCCCTGCTCCTCGCCCGCCGATTGGTTGAAGCCGGCACACGCGTCGTCGAAGTCGTCTGGCCCAAAGTTGCCAACTCAGACAACCACTCATGGGACGTGCATGTCGGCCTCGAGAAACGGATGAAAGATCAATCCGCACCGATGCTCGACACCGGCCTCTCCGCACTCATCGATGACCTCGACCAACGCGGCATGCTCGCCGATACTCTCGTGCTGGCCATCGGCGAATTCGGTCGCAGCCCACAAAAAGGACTCTCCACTTCTGGCAACGACAACGACGCCAACGGACGCGATCACTGGCCGTATTGCTACACCAGTGTCATCGCCGGTGCCGGCATCAAACGCGGCTACGTCCACGGCAAATCTGACAAGACCGGTTCTGCCCCCGCAGAAAATCCCGTTCATCCGATCGAGCTGCTGGCGACGATTTACCACGCCTTCGGAATCGATCCGGAGACCATCGTTTACAACCATCTCAATCAGCCGCGCGAACTGGTGAAGGCCAAGTCCGTCGACAAACTCTTCGCGTAATCCAATCACCTAACGACTCACGAACGGTCCGGCTTATCAGCCGGGCCGTTTCATTTTGCACAACCAAAAACTCGACTTGCACAGGCCGTTCGCTTGTTGAACACTGCCCGCCCTGTTTTATGGCACACGTCAAATTGCACATTCCGGGACCCATCGAAGTCAGCGAAAAAACTTTCAAGGCGTTCTGTTCGCCGATGATTGGTCATCGCGGCCAGGGATTCAAAGATCTCTACGCCAAAATGCAGCCACAACTCCAGACACTGCTGGGCACCCAACAACTCGTCAACCTCTCCACTTCGAGTGCTTGGGGCGTGATGGAAGGATCCATCCGCAACCTGGTCTCCAAAAAAGTGCTCAACTGCATGAAGGGCGCATTTTCTGACAAGTGGATTGACGTCTCCAAACGCTGCGGCAAGGAAGCCGAGCCATTGCAAGTCCCGTGGGGCTCGCCCATTCGCGCCGAGCAAATCGACGCCAAACTCGCCACCGGCCAATTCGATGCACTCACGCTCATCCACAACGAAACTTCCACCGGCGTCATGTCACCACTCGCGGACATCGCCAAACTGAAATCGAAATATCCCGATGTCATGTTCATCGTCGACGCCGTCAGCTCAATGACCGCCGTGCCGTTAGACTTTGATTCACTCGGCATCGACGTGCTCCTCGCCGGCACTCAAAAAGCATTCGCATTGCCACCGGGACTCACCGTCTTCACCTGCTCTGCCGCTGCGCTTGCCAAAGCCGCCACCGTCAAGGATCGCGGATACTATTTCGACTTCGTTGAATTCCAGAAAAACGCAGCCGAAAACATGACTCCCAGCACTCCGAGCATCGGCCACATTTTCGCTCTCAGCTCCAAGCTCGACGATTTTTTTACCGAAGGCCTCGAAAGCCGCTATGCGCGCCATCGCCAAACGAATCAGATGATCCGCGATTGGGCATCACGTCACGGCTTCAATCTGTATCCCGACCCTGGTTTTGAATCGCTCACTCTTAACTGCATCAATAACGGCGCTCGTCCCGGAACACGCGTCGTAGATTCAGCGAAACTGCAGAAGCTTCTAAAGGAACAGGGTTACTTGATCGATGGCGGCTACGGGAAAATCAAGGGCACTACCTTCCGAATTTCTAACATGGGCGATGAAACGATCGAGTCGATGAACCCGCTCAT
>CAMDOH010000096.1 GCA_945903605.1 Akkermansia muciniphila | reverse complement strand
GTCGCATGCAGATCGTGCATGTGCACTTTGTCTTCGACGGCCTTGTGACCAAAATCGTCAGTGGCTCCGTGAGCGAATCCCTTCTTCACACCGCCGCCTGCAAGCCAGACAGTGAATCCACCGGGATTGTGATCTCGGCCTGTGCCGTTTTTCTCGGCGTAGGGTGTGCGCCCAAACTCGCCACCCCACCAAACGAGCGTGTCTTCTAACAACCCGCGCTGTTTGAGATCCGTGAGCAATCCGGCGATGGGCTTGTCCACCGCTGCCGCATGATCGCCGTGCTTCGGCAGATTCGAATGCTGATCCCAAGCGGGATTGGCGGAGTTGTCGCCGTAGGTCACCTGAATGTAGCGAACGCCTTCTTCGCAAAGGCGGCGGGCCATGAGACATTGGCGACCGAAATTATCCGTCGTCTTTTCGCCGATCCCATAGAGCGCCTGCGTCGCGGGAGTTTCCTTGGAAAGGTCGAGCGCGTCGGGCGCGTTGTGCTGCATCCGCCACGCCAGTTCATAGGAATTGATCACGGCCTCAAATTCACCATCGCCGGGATTGCGTCGAAGCTGCTCGGCGTTGAGTTCCTGAAGCAGATTGAATTGTCGCCGCTGTTCAGCAGGCTTCAGATTCGGATTATCGAGATTGCGAATGATGGCCTCGCTGGCCGGACCGCCAGCTTTGCCAAGCCCTGTGCCTTGAAAAACCGGCGGCAGAAATGCGTTGCCAAAATTGCGCGGGCCACCATTGCCGCTCGATGGCGAAATGCTGACGAAGCCCGGCAGATTTTCGTTCGCCGAACCCAGTCCATAATTTATCCAGGCACCCATCGAGGGCCGGATGAGATTGGTCGAGCCGCAATGCAGAAAAAGTGTGGCGGGGCCGTGCGCGATGCCCTCGGTGTGAAGCGAATGGATGAAGCACAGATCGTCCATGTGCCGGTTCATCTCGGGGAAAAGATTCGTGGCCCAGCGTCCGCTCTGGCCATGCTGCGCAAATTTCCAAAGCGGCTTCATCACGCGCTCATTCGACGCCACGCGCTTGCCGGAATTGGCGATCTTGCGCGCATCATCGAATGGCATTTGCTTGCCGTCTTCCGAGTTGAGCAACGGCTTGTGATCGTAGGAATCCACATGGCTCACGCCGCCTTGCATGAAGAGGAAAATGACGCGTTTGGCGCGCGGCCGAAAATGGGTTGGCCGGGCAGCGAGCGCATTTCCCGCCATGGTCTGACGCGCAGCCAGACTCGACAGAGCAAGATAACCGAAACCGCAGGCGGCATTCTTCAATGCCGCACGACGAGAAATCATTTCTGAGCCAAGCACGTTCATTCGAGCCTTTCGACGGTGCACTATCGCAACTATTCCAAATTCATTCAACCTGCTAAATCTGGATTCATCGCCCGCGCGGGTTTCGCAGGTAGTAGAGGTGGCCGTCCTCGGCACCGGCGAGCAGATCGGGCACGCCGTCGCCATTCCAATCCACGATCGTCGGGCTGACATCGTGGCTCGCCACATTCTCGGCAGCGAGCTTGCCCATGTCTTTGAAGAAATAATTTCCGTCGCGAGCGGCCACCTGACGCAGAAAGTTGGCATTCTCGCCATTCAACAAAATGTCGTGTTTGCCGTCGCCGTCCCAATCCACGACGCACAGTTTACGACGCCCGCTCCTGCCCGCTGCGCCGCTGGCCAGGCGCAGTGGCTTGCCTTGGTCATCGCAGAAAATCCGGCGTGGCGAAAGCAGCACCGGTTTGCCCCCGCGCCGCGCACGCTCGAAGAAGGCGAGATACCCCTCGTGGTCGAGCATCACCAAATCCATGCGGCCATCGCCATTCCAATCCACCGCAAACGGCGTGGTTCGCCATTGCGTGAGCAATCCTTTTCCTTCGGGCCGCAGCCAGCCCCATGCAAGCGTGGGCTGTTTGCCACCGTCCCACTCCACTTCAATCGGCTGCGCGGCGGCGAGCTTGGGCACGGTGCGCGTGCCGGTGTTGCGATACCAGATCACTTTGCCCCAAATCGAATTCACGATGAGATCAGGCAGACTGTCGTCATCCCAATCGGCGACGGAAAGTGTGGTGTAACCCCACTTCGCCTCGGCGGGACCTTGAATGCTGCCGTTGGGCCCGGCCATGATGCGAATAGTTTTTCCATCGGCATCCAATCGGCGCGGCGCTGCCCATTTTGGTTTCTCCACTCGCGGGCCGCTGAGATTCTCGAAGAACAAAATATAGCCCGCCGTGTTGCCGCACAGGATGTCGTCGTCACCATCGCCGTCCCAATCAAAACCCACCGGCGTGGCCAGCGCACCGGATTTCACATCGGCAGCCTCTTGCTGAAAATAGTGCGGCGGCAGAAATTGCGGCGTGCGACTGGGCGAGAGCTTGCCGGTGTTCTGCATCCACGCCACGCGCCCGTCCTCATCGCCGACGATCAAATCCACGTGGCCGTCCTTGTTCCAATCCATCGCGACGGGAACAATCATCTCCAGATCCATCGTCAGCGGTTGGCGTTGATGGAGGAGACGGCGACCCGCCGCATAGCGCGGTTGCCCTCGCGTGCCAAGATTCTCGAAGTACGTGAAGCCGTCGAGAAACTCGCCGCAAATCAAATCCAGATCGCCGTCGCCATCGAAGTCCGCAAAGTTCGGCGAGGGACATCCAAAGGTGTCCAGTCTTTTGCCACCGACCTCCAGCGCGTGCGCCGTGTCATAACGGGGCTGCGCGGTGCTCCCGAGATTTCGCAGCAGATAAACAAAGCCGTGCAACGGGCCGTTCGTCCATTTGCCTGCGCCATCCCACGCATCGTCCCAGCCATAATCCGACCAGTCCTCAGCGGCGATGATGAGATCAAGCGCCCCATCGCCATCGTGGTCGGAATAGCGCCACTGATTGTGTCGCGTGCGCGGGCCGCGTGTCATTTTTGGATTCACGAGGTGAGTGTGGATCGTCGCTGGCAACGGCAGCTTTATGGGTTTGGCCAGACCCACGCCCAGAAAATCCGCGTACTCCGTCGCCGGCGAAAGCACGCGCACTTTGCCCTCCACATACGAGGGCGTGACATAATGGACAGCCTGACTGAGGCGACGCGCGGCCTTGAAAACGGGAATCGGATTCTTCGCGGTGTCGCCGGTGGTATTCTCAAAAAACCAGATGCCGTTGTAGGGTTTGTCCGGACAGGAAACGATGAGGTCAAAGTCGCCGTCACCATCCGCATCGGCGGGCACCGGCCAGGCCCACAATCCCACGCCGAGATCCACCACGAGGCCGGGGTGGTGATATTGGACCCGCTCCAAGCCCGCGCCCGGCGCCGCGAAAACAAAGA
Source organism: Akkermansia muciniphila (assembly GCA_945903605.1). Lineage (GTDB taxonomy): Bacteria > Verrucomicrobiota > Verrucomicrobiia > Limisphaerales > UBA1100 > CAMDOH01. The sequence continues at coordinate 4,409 of CAMDOH010000096.1, read as the reverse complement.
ACGCACTCCATGCGAGCGCGGCACCAAACTGAATGGAGCGCACGCGTTTCATTTCACCGCGTGCTGTTTTCCAGATAGAAAAGCAGGTCGAGAATTTCTGTCCGGCTCAAACTGTTGAGCAACCCCTCGGGCATGATCGAGACTTCCGACTGGGCGTGGAGGCGGATGTCCGTCTTGGGGATGGTCACTGTGCGATCGGGAAATAAAACGTCCTCGGAAAAAAGCAAATCCGGCGAGCGATAATCCAGATGCGTCACCACGCGGCCCGTCAAAATGCGCCCGTCGTTGAGCGTGATTTTATCCGTGTGAAAATTCTGCGCGATGGCTTTGGAAGGTTCGAGAATCGCCTCCAGCAAATCCCGGCGGCCCAACCTGCTGGCCACATGCGTGAGGTCCGGTCCGACGGGATAACCCTCCGCTGCCATGCGGTGACAGCGCGTGCAAAGCGCCACGGTGAACATCGCCTTGCCGTTAGCCGCCTTGCGGGAGCTGGGCTCAAAATCAAGCGCGCCCTCCAAGTCCGCCATTTTCCATTCGCGCACAAACTTGCGCCCCGAGAGATCCGGCATCGGCGGCAGTGCCGAAGGCGCTTTCAAGACATCGGCGAGCATTTGCTTTTCCGGCTCCGTCAATCCCGCGAGCGCGTCCAGCCGGATGCGATCGACAAATTGCGGCAATCCCGCGCCGCCCGGAAAACGCGATGCCTCAGCCAGTGCGATGAAATAACTGCGGCGCAACGCGGGCGTCCAATCCTCACGTGCGAGTCGCAGCACGAATAAAAGGTGCATCCGTTCCTGCTGACTTTCCGTAGCCAGCAACAGTTTCATGGCGCGCGGCACGATGCCCGGCGCGCGCAGTTGCACAAGGAGCGGCGCGAGCACCTGATTGATTTCCCAACGTGGTGCGGGAAAAAGCAGATCGAGTTGGCGCAGCACGGCTGGTGTCGGCAGCGATTGGGGCATGGCCAAAATCTCGCCGTGCAAATGCAACGCGGCCAGTTGCTGGCTTGTGGGCAGTGCCGCCAGATTCAGTTGCAAGAGACGCTCGGTGATGGCGGCAGCGGAAGTTTTATCGGCGGCCAAGAGCGCCATCCACGCTGTGAGCGCCTGCGCCGGTTTTTTCTCGGCCAGCGCTTTGGTGCGCCACGCTTCCACTGCGCGATGCTCAAGGGCGACGCGCGCAGCGTTGGCGATGCGCGGATCCGGACTGCCCAGATGCGGCCAGAGTGTCGCGATGTCGTTGCTGTTTTTTGAAACATGGAAGGACTCCAACTGCCGGCGCAGCGTGCGCGCTTCCGCAGAGAAAAGGGTGCGCGCTGTTTGCTGGGCGGTCGCTGTGGGATGGGGCTTCGCTGTGCCGGTGTGCGCGACGCGATAGAGCGCCGACTGCGTCTTGCGTCCGCCGATGATAAAATAGAGCGCGCCATCGGGACCAAAGGCGAGGTCGGTGAGATTGAGCGGGCGGCCGCGTAGAAATTCCTCCGCACGCCCAAAGTAGCTCGATCCGCGCGGCGTCAGATGCACCGCGAGAATGCGGCCATAAGTCCAATCGAGAATGAAAAGCGCGTTGCGATGCGCTGCGGGGAAATGGCTGCGGGTGCCAAACTCAACGGCCGTGGGCGAGCCTTTGCCGATGTCGAGCACGGGCGCGGCAAAATGGGGTTGATCGGGAAAATACGGCGGCCAGCTTCCCGTGACGGCGCGCCAGCCAAAATCCGCACCACTGGTCAGATGCGCCACGCGCGTGGGCCGGTACCACGATGCGCCCATGTCATGCTCGGCATCGGCATCGTAGGTGAATGCCTCGCCGTCGGTGTTCAACGCGATGCCGTACGGATTGCGCAGGCCGCCGCTGAAAATCTCCTGCCGCTTGCCGTCGGCATCGAATCGCATGAGGTGACCTTCATTGGGCCGAAAGGGCAGGCGCAGACGGCGCAGCGGCGAGGTGCGGTCGGTGGCGTTGGTGGAGTGATGGATGTCGTCGCCGTGGATGAGATGGATTTTTCCATCGGGCCCGAGCGCAAGATCATTGCGTCCGTGGCCGGTGCCGCCGGTGGAATCAAAGAGTTTTTCCTGACGATCAAACTGGCCGTCGCCATCGGTATCCGTCAACCGGAAGACCGCCTTGGAATTGTTCGCGCTGACATACAGGCTGCCGTGGGCATAAAGCAGGCCGCGAGCTTCGCGCAGTGCATCGGGAAGTCCGCTGATGCTCTCGGTTTTTGTCACGGCGCTTTTCGCGGCGTCCAGCGAAAGCCGCAATAAACCCTGATCCTCGCGCGAAAGAGTCAGGCGCCCCTCTGGATCAAAAGCCATGCTGATCCACGAACCTTCGTCCTTTTGCGCCACACGTAAGAGCTGGACTTGATAGCCCGGCAACGTGCGCATCGTGGCGGGGCTGGTGCCATTGCCGGCGACGAGCGCGCGTTTCCATTGCGTGTAATCGTCGGTCTCATCGAGAGTGAGCGGGGGCAATGCCCACCAACTTTCATTTGCGAGATTGCCCAGCGTCACCGGCGGCGTTTTGCTCGATGCCACATGCCAGTCTGTTCCGGTCGTGATGGAATTTGTTTTTGCCCAATCCAGTTGCAGCGCGACTGCCGCGGGCCCTGCCACCGAACGGGCGCGCAGAGTCACCGTGTTTTTTCCCGCCTTCAAAAACGGCGCGGCATCCAACTCGATCAACGGGCCGTATGCCTCTGCTTCGGCGAGGGTGCGTCCGTTGATCACGACGGTGATGGAAGCGAACTCGGCGATGGCGCGAAGTTTGGCGGTGGGCGGACGAGTCCCGATGGAAAACTCGCGCGTGAAAACAGCGGCCGTGTCCGCGTGGCGTTCTTTCGCCAGCCAGATCCAATCCGGTGCCGCCCCGAAAAGAAACATCGGCGCGCACAACACCAACGTGAATGCGATGCGGGAGAGGACCATGTTCAATCAAGGTGCCTTCTGCGTGGCGGCTTCTTGGAATGCCTGACGAATCGCCGAAGCATCGCCGTTGGGCATGCCTTTGCGTTGTATCATCAGGATGTAAATCGTGCCGCTCTTGGGGTCGCCCCAGCTTTGGGTGCCGTAGGCACCGCCGTGGCCGAAAGTTCCCGGAGCGAGCATCGCTGTCACGCCCTGCGGCTCTTTCACCACTTGGAAGCCCAGTCCCCAACTCATGCCGTTGGTGAATCCTGTCACGATATCGCCGGTTTGCGTGCTGGTGAGTTGCTTGACCGCTGCGGCGGAGAGGTACTGTTTCTTATTCGCGGTGCCGCCTTCGAGCATCATCTGGTACAGCTTGGCGATGTCCGCCGCAGTCGAAAATAATCCGCCTGCTGGATACGGCGTGCGCGAACGATCGGTCACCGGCAATCCTTTCAGAAAGAAATTGTCCGTCTCGATCAGCCCCTTGTTGTCCTTCCCCTTCTCGTAGGTTTTGGCAAGGCGCTGCGCTTGGACGGCCGATGGCCAGAATGTCGTGTCCTTCATTCCCAGTGGCTTGATCAGACGATCATCGAGAAACGCCGCGAAGGGTTTGCCTGACACCACCTCCACCACGCGACCGAGCGTGTTGATGCCCGGATTGCTATACGACCATTTTGATCCTGGCTCAAATTGAAGCGGCACCTGCGAATAGCCTGTGACCAATTCCGCGAGCGAAGAATTGTGCCGAGGCGAATCCATGTTGCCCAATCCCGATGTGTGCGTGAGCAGATCGCGCAATGTGATTGGCCGAGCCGCACGCTTGAGCGAGAGCGTGTCCTTCGTGCGCTCGCCCACGAGCCATTGCCCCTTGAATTCTGGCAGATGTTTTTCCACCGCGTCATCCACCGAAAGCTTGCCCTCATCCTGCAACATCAACACCGCTATTCCCGTGATTGGCTTCGTCATCGATGCAATCCAGAAAAGGTCATCTGCCTTCATCGGCTTTTTCGCGGCGACATCCGAAAATCCCACCGCATTGATTTGCGTCACCATTCCGCCGCGCGCCACCAATGTGATCGCGCCTGAAACCGTCTCATTCGAAACAAACTGGCGCATCACCCCAGAAACGTCCGGCAACTTGGCCGCCACCGCCGCAAAAGTGACTGGGACAAACAACAAGACCAAAAGGCAAAGGAGTCGAATTGGATTCATAACGAAACCCTACGAAAACCGTCCCATGCCGACGAGCCGTATTTTGATGCGAATCCTCAAATAGGACACCACCCAATTCAGAAAGAATCAACGTTCAGCCAAGAATCGAGGTCAATTACCTGAAACCAAGGCTCGATTCGGAAATAATACCGTCGGCACCCCAAAAAGTACCGTTGGTACCAAAATAAATACCGTCGGTACCTTAAAAAATACCGTCGGTACCTTAAAAAATACCGTCGGTACCTTAAAAAATACCGTCGGTACCTTAAAAAATACCGTCGGTACCTT
>CAMDOH010000095.1 GCA_945903605.1 Akkermansia muciniphila | reverse complement strand
TTGAGGTTCGCGAACGAGAAGACCGCATGCGTCCACGCCTCGCTCGAGAACGGTGCGCGCGGGAGGCTCACCGCCGGGCGTTGCTCGGCGGTCATCTTCGCCCAGTCGAGGTTGTTTGGGTTCCACAGTTCAACACGCGGACGGATGGCGAAGCGGAAGTGGCGCGGCGTCTCGTCCTTCGACCATTCCAGAAAGATAAAACCTTTCTTCGTGTCCTCGCCGATGATTTGCACGGGATCACAATAGCCCGGTTCCAAATCCTTGTCGGGGTTGAGTCGCAGCCAGACGGAGACGGTAGCGTTCCAGTTCGTCGTATTGTAGCCGAGCACGCCCGCGCCCTTGAAACGCGGTTGAGTCGTGCCCTTCTTCGTGAAGTGCAGCCCGCCGCCGAACCGTCCGTTGTTTGGCATCAACTTCAACTCGTCATTCGCCGCGAGCGGTACGGTGTCCGGCTTGCCGCGAAGCAGTCCCGTTTTCTCTCCACGTGAGAAATCTGCGTTGAAGCCTTTGTCGAATGAGGCGTGGAAGGTGAGAGCTTGCTTGAGGCCGCTGGTCTGTGCGAACGCAGCGACGTGGAGAAGCAAGGCGGTGAATAGAAGGATGAGTTTCATGGTTTGTTAGTCTGTTGTTGATTCAGCAGCGGGCGATTTGAGCGGGGATCTCTGCGGCGTGCAGTGGACTGGAAAACTAGAGTGGAGTGAAAGCAGGGCAGGTGCATGCGAATCAATCCTTCAGCGCGTGAATGGTGTTGTGAATCTCACAGTTCAACGCTTTGCCTTCGGAGGTCTTGATTCGTATGCGAATGGACATGCCCCAACTCGGAGCGAGATCCGCGACTTTGATGCGCACCGATTTGCCATCGGGCAGCAGTTCCACGCCGCGCACTTCCAGCGAGCGTTCGTTGAAATGCTTGGAACCGTAATTGGCGGTACGCTTCAAATCCCATGCTTTGACATCATAGAAATCAGCGCTGGTTGCAGACTCGCGGTCGAGTGACTGAGTGAAGCCGATGACGAGGCCCTGCTTTGTCGCCGACAAAGAAACCGGCAGGTCCATCGCCCCAGTGTTGCGAATGCGATAAAATCCGCCGGGTTGCGTTGAGGATCCCGCCCAGGCGAATAGTCCGCAGGTATAAAAATTGCCGCTCGGATGAAATCGGCCGCGCATCACGCCGGTCGGAAAGTTCAGCGGTAACGGCACCACGCCGCCCTGTTGCAGTTCGCCGACTTGCTCTTGAAGCACGAGATAGATTTTGCCCGTGCCGTACGACGCGTTTAACAGTTTGCCGTTGAGCGAACCCCAAGTCGGGCTGTCCACTCGCACCAGTTCGCCGGGCGAGCGATCCCACGCGTTGGTGATCCAGATCATCGGTTGACTCATCGCGCTGTCATCCGGGCGCTGATCTTTCGCCACCAACGTATTCATGTTGCCATAGAACCCGCCCTCTTTGACCAGATTGATCCGATTCTTGGGCGTCCAGTGGCCTTCCTGGTCGGTGACATAAAATGTGCCGTCGTCGTTCACGCACACGCCATTGGCGGCTCTGAATCCCGTGGCCACAATGCTGCTCTTCAAGCCGTCCGCCGACACGCGCATCAGCGTGCCATGCTGCGGAATCAGACCGACCAATGCATGGCGAGCGGACTTGGCGTAATAAAAATTCCCCCGCTTGTCTGTCTGTAATCCCATCGCAAATTCATGAAAATGTTCCGTCACCTGATGGTCGTTGTTGAAGTTCTCGTAGTAATCAATCTCGCCGTCACCATTGAGATCGTTCAACCGCACGATTTGATCGCGGCAAGAGACATAAATCTTTTCATTCACGATTTTCACGCCGAGCGGTTGAAACATGCCCGACGCAATCCGGCGCCACTGGAGTTCCGCGCCAACGCTTCCTTCCACGCCATCGACCAACCACACGTCGCCATTCCAAGTGCAAACGGCCGCACGTTTTCCTCCGGGGAAGAAATCGAAGCCGCCGGGTCGCATCCACGCGTTCCACGGATTGCTATTTGGAAGGGTCAAAATGTCTGAGGCAAATCCTCTCGCATTTTCGCCGCTCGCAATCTTCGTGATCACGGACTTGCCCCATGCCTTCGGGCCGCCACGCAACTGTTCAATCGCTTCAATCTTCGATGCTTTCGCGGCCGCGCTGAGTTCTGCTTGTGCGCCGTTGCCAAGTAGAATCTTGAATCGCAACGGCTGCGCAGACACCGGCAATCGCAGCATCCATTCGCCTTCACTTTTCTCCAGTACGGCGTTCTGGATGCCGGCAATCGCCACCGTGGCGCTCTCCGGAGCAACCCGCAGCGCCAGCGGTTGCTTGAGTTTTTCGATGAAGAATGTGCGCGTGAACGTGGTAGATGAACTTTCAAATCCAGGCATCTCAAGCACCGCCGTTTCGCCGATGCTGTACGAAATCACCACACGGTTGCCGGTGCGGTAGAGACCTTTGAAGTGCCCCCATTCGCGCGGGATCGGGCCGTAACGCTTTTTATCCACGGGGCTGACGTAACGAGGATCGTCGAATGTACCGGCAATGGGTTTCGCGTAGCCCGGTCCGGGGCGGTTGATGAAAATGGGTTTCCCGGAAATGGACGCGTGACTGTTGTGCCCGCCGTCGAATGCCACGCCCTTCCAATCGATGAAAGGCCGCGCGTCTTTCCCCTCTGCACTGACCCAAGCTGCGGCCATCGAAAGCGTATCATGATCGAAGAGCATCCACGCGCGGCCTTTGCCGATGCCGCCGGCCTCGTTGTCCACTTGCACCGCCGTGCCCTTGTAAACAATGTGATCTTTCTCGACCTGGTACGTCCAGTTGAGGCTCGGACCGTAATCCATCTGGCGGTAGGGCGGCTCAGATTTGGTCGCTGCAAAAAGTGCGCAGGAAGAAAGCAGCAGGGCGGTGAAGAGTGGGAGGATGTGTTTCATGCGTTGCTGAGGCGTGTGATTTAGCTCACTTGGTTAGCGATGGGATTTCGATGGGAAGAATCGGCACTTCGCAGAAGGTCAATGCGGCGAGGCCGTTTGCACCGTTGAGGAGCGTGTCCTGATTCCACGCGATCTCTTTGAGATAGGTGATTTTCTTCGCTGTGGATGCTGCCTTCAGTTTGAGCGTGAGTACATTTCCGGCGACGCTGCCTGTGGCGACTTTGTCTTTTTCTCCATCCAGATAAAACTGTCCCGCCAGTGCGTTGGTCCAGATCACCGGCTGATCGAACTCCAGCGCAATCGTGTCGCGCGCGCTGCCGACAAAAGTGGCGTGTCGCAGATTGGGCGGAGTGATGGAACTGGCGGGCGCTTTGCCGTAGTGATCGCGCTCGATGAGCGGCTGAATCAAGCGCGCGAATTCCGCCCAGCCAACCAGCGGAAAATGGCAACCGCCGGGCGGACGAACGCCGAGCGTGGACATGATGCTCATGTTGGAAAAAAGCTGCGGCAGGGTGCGTTGCTTCTCGCGCAGTCGGTCGCCCGCGCCGTCGCGCCCGCCCATGCTGCACGAGTTGGGCCAGATCTGAAAAATGTAGTAGTGCTGCACATTCGGGAAGTCCTGTTTCCATGCCGCCGACATTTCCACGAAGAGTTGCTGATAGGTTTCCCACCCGTAACCGCCGGTCGGCCCGTCCGAGCCTTGGTCGCTTTCGCCCTGATGCCACAGGACGCCGCGAATGCCGTGGGTCAACTTCGCCTGCTGCACGCGCCAGAGCATCCGCCCGTAAATGGTGCCAAGATCAGTCGAGTCCGTCGCGCTGCGCTGATGTTGATCAATGCGTGTTCCGCCGACAGCGGCGTTGATGATGAAGATGGGAACTTTCTGACTTTCGAGCAGGCGCTTGGAGAGTTCCATTCCCCACCAACCCAGTTCCGCCTTCTCGCCTTTTTGCGCTTTCCAGACCGGGTTGCACCACAGATTGCCCGCCGCGTCTTTTTGATTTCCCGACGGCCGACCGTAACTGCGAATCCATTCGTTCGTCTCCGGTGGAGATTTCTCGCCAGTGTCTGTCGCGAGCGCATTGGATTGACCTTCGATGATGTAGGCATCGCCGCAAACAAGATTACCGACGGAATGCAGCACCGTCTCGCGCCCACCAGTCTTCGTGCCGAACTCGACTTTGTATTTGATAAGCCCCGGCTTGAGCTTCACCGCGAAAGCATACGCGCCGCCCGCGTCGGCTTTGGCGGTCTCGGTTTTGTAAGGTTTGTCATCCGCAGTGACTTTGAGAAAAACTTCCTGTGCGACGGTGCCGCTGAGCTGGCCATTGTAATGCAGCGTGCCTTCGTTCTTGTCGTCGCGCGCGTAGAACTGTCCCTCCTCCGGCTTCTCATCTTTCGCCGGCACACGCGCGATCCACTCGTCGCGTTTTGGCTCAGTGACAACGAGGCTTGTCGTTTGCGTGCTGGGCTTGCCGCCGTTGCTGATCGTCGCCGTGACGATCAACGTGCCACTGTTCTGCGCGCGATGGAGGACGAGTTTCCCTGCAGCGACTTCCTTGATGACGGCGAACGGCCCCGCGCTCCACTCGAACTTCAGCTCGCCCGCGTCCTTCGCCTGCATCGCCGCGAGGTTTGCCACTTGCGTCACGACCTCAATCGTCTCGCGCCCGTCCCAAGTCGCCGGAGCCTTCAGCGTGAAGATCGGCTCGGGGATGGCTTCCTTGATAGTAATGGCGATGTCCTTGGTCTTCACGCCGTCGGGGAAGACCGCCTTGACCTGAAGCGTCGCCGTCGTATCGCCCTCCACGCGCCCGACTGGGAAGGTGTAGGCGAAGCGGTCCACTGCCACGATCTCTTCGCGCCCGTCGCGCTTCAGCACCCAATAAATCTTCTCAGCGCCACCGGCCTGCGCAGTAAACACCGGGCGTTGCCCTTCCCCCACTGTGCCCTTCTCTGGCGACACGGCGAACGCGTTGCCCGGTTGCACCAGCGGACCCACGAGCGACTGCATCGACTTCTGGTTCTCGAACTGTAGTCGCACCCAATCCGCCGAACGCGCGACTTTGGAAATCCGCACTTCGTCGAGGTCACCGACAAAATCGTAGTTGTGATACCAGCCGCCCAACCAAAGTCGCGCGGGGATTTTGATATCGAGTTTCGTCGTCGCCTCACCGTCGAGTTTGCCATTGATGTAAACTCGGCGCGGCCCGTTGCCATAAGTGTGCACGACATGAATCCACTCGTTCATCGGAAGCCGGCTCTCGCCTTTCACGTCCGAGAAATCGCTGTCGATGCGCAGATGCGGCGGACTACGAAGTTGCATCCGCACTTTGCTGCCGCGCCCGCCACCTTCATTGCCCCAGCCAATAATGGTCGTATTCGGTTTCTCCGCGCGGAACCACGCCTCCGTGCTGTGCGCGCTGTCTGCCGATGGAAAATTCGGAATCTTGTCTCCGCAAAAAACTCCGGCCTTTCCTGCAAAGTGCCGCGCTTGGCCGATCATTCCCGCCGTCAGCGTCGTGCCCAGATCTTTTGATTCCAACGTGCCGACTTCATCCTGCACCGTGTCGCCCAAATGCCACACGCTCACATAACCGTTGGACTCGTTGAACACCGCTTTGCCGTTCGACTCACTCGCCGCATCGGCCTTGCCCCAATGCGCGCGAAGCGTCTGGCGCGCGTTGCCTTCGATGCGCGGGATGCGCACCCAAATGCTCGCCGTTCCTTTCGCCGTGTCCCACTCTTCGATTTGATAAACGAGTGGTGCGCCCGTGCTACTTGAGAAACGGATGTCCGCGCCGTTCGCCTGCGCCTGCTTGAAATCAAACCAGTCCTTGTGCAACCGCACGAGCAGCGGGAAATTCTCCGCCACCGCTGTCGCAGGCAGATTCGCGCCCTCCGGCGTGGTGAGAATCGTGAGCGCGCCCGTGTGTTGCCAGCCAGAATACTGCGCGGATGCGATGCCGACTCCGCAGGCGAGGACGAGGAGGGTGGAAAGAATTTTCATGGATGCTCTTTTAATTGTAACTCCAGCCACGGCGCAACTTTTTCGGTCCAGCGCGCAGCGTGTTCGCGCAGTCCTTTGCCGCTGAAATGAACGCCCTGTCCGCCGCGCTCGCGCAGATCGCCTTTGAGAGCATCGCTGTCGGCGCCTTCAAGTACACCGCCGACTTTCCACAATGCTGCCTGCGCTGCGCGGATGTCGGGCGAGGATTCGTCGCCGGGCACATGATAGCTCGCCTGCGCGACAAACCACGGCGCGTCCCAGCCGATGTCACGCCGCGAATCGCGGATGACCCTCTCCAGATAGTCGCGATACAACTTGCCCGGCAGCGTGCGCGTCGTGTCCCGCTGATTCGCATCACTCTCGCCTTGATGCCACAGCACCGCGCGAAATCCTCGCGGCCCGGCTTGCTTTATCCGCGCAACGAAACTCTCGAACGCTTCGCCTTTGCTCTCCCACCGGCCATCGGGCAATCGCCGCACGCGACTTTCAATCGTCGGCGGATTGGGAAATGAAACGCCTTTGGGCAGCCACTCACGCACGCTCGTCGCGCCGATGCCGCAGGCGATGAAACCCACGGGAACATCAAAACGCGTGGCAAGCGCATCGCCCAATGGCGGAATAAAACTGCCGCCACCACCACTGGCGCCGGGCTGCGGATCATTGGCGAGTTGCCACTTGCGGCCATCGAAGGCAACGACGCGGCCGGTCAGCGGCGTTTGTTTTTCCTCACCGTGATTGGCTGAATTCGATTGTCCGGCGATGACAAAGATTTCGCCCACTCCGATGTGAGCCACGGATGTTTCCGCAAGCAGTTTGCCGGCGTTGGAAGCGCGGACATCCAGCCGATACCAGCCGCCAGCGGGCGCGTCCAGCACGGCCCGGAAGCCTGTGGTGTCAAACTTCGCATCAAGTCGTTGCCAGTCGCCGCTCTTTTTTTCGCTGACAATCCGCGCCTCAATCGCGGCCGGTTTTCCATCGGCTTCAGTCAACCTGCCTGCGATCGCGATGCTGCCGCGATTCTTTGCGTCGCGCTGCACCACTTGATAATCGAGCGGAGAAGTGAGCTGCCAATTTTGTTGGGCGGCAGGTTTGTCCTGTGCAATGGCGAGGAAGGGGAGCAGCAGAATGAACAGCGTGGCACGGGCGCGTTTCATGGGGCGACTTGTTGAGAAAGTTTGAAGCGCGACCACTTGGCCTGAAAATCGGGCTGATCAAAAACTTCGGGATTGATCACGCCAGCCGGACGTTTGCCGTGCGACAAGTCCACCATCACCTGACAGGTCGAGCGGCCGATGTCGCGAAAGAGTTCATCGGTCCACGCGATGCTGTGTGGGGCGAGCAGCACGTTGTCCAACGCGCCGAAACGGTGCGGCGCCGTCACGGGTTCCTGCGCGAAACAATCCAACGCCGCGCCACCGAGCCGGTCATGGGCAAGCGCATCGAACAACGCGTCCTCGTCCACGATGCCGCCGCGCGCGGTGTTGATGAGATAGGCGTCGGGTTTCATCAACGCCAGTTCGCGGGCACCGATGAGGCCGCGCGTTTCATTCGTGAGCGGGCAGTGGATGGAAACAAAATCCGATTCGCGCAGCAGCGTGTCGAGATCCACCGCGCGCGCGCCGTGCTGCGCTGCCACATCTGCCGTGATGAACGGATCGAACACCAGCGGCGGGTTCATGTCGAAACTGCGAAGCAGATCGAGCGTCTTGCGCGCGATGCCGCCAAAGCCGATCAGTCCCAGCGTGCGGTCGCGCAATTCGCGGCCCATGTATTGGGAGCGCGCATCCCATTGGCCCGTGCGCACGAGATTGTCTTTGATGCGCAGATGATGGCAGAGCGCGATCATCCAGCCGACGGTGGCCTCGGCCACGGGACGATCCACCGCTCCGCGCGCGATGGTGACGAGCACGCCCGCACGAGTGCAGGCCGCCACATCCACTCCGTCGTAGCCGACGCCGAA
>CAMDOH010000094.1 GCA_945903605.1 Akkermansia muciniphila | reverse complement strand
TAAAGCGGTTCCTGAAATCGGTGTCTTGATCAGTAGCTGTGCGTTCTCACCCGCCTTGTAAATCTGTTTGTCGCAAACGATCTCGGCCTTGAATTCGCTCTGATAATCCCAAGAGACTGGTTTCTCCCCGGCACAATGAAATTGAAGTGTCGTCAAAACCGCCCGCCCGTTTCGATCCACAGCGCGGAGCGTGAGCAGATGCGCACCCGATTCACGAGGGATCAATCGCCTGGCAATCGAGAGGGGCAATTGGAGTGGCCCGCTTGAAACGGGCAGATTGAACCTTTCCTTCGCAACGGGAGTCAGTGTGCGTTCATTCTGAAATCGAATCGTCCCGCCTGCGCCTTCGATCCGTGTCGTTTTCCAATTGATCCGGTCGAGTGAGAAATCTGTCACGACTGGATTATCATGAGGCTTTCCATCGGGGCTTACAGCCAGCAACTCGACCTCAATCGGGTCGCCAGCTAGACAGACATCATTCAAACTTCGCGCACCAAGATAAAAGTCGGATGAGTGTCGGACGAACTCAGTGGTGGCAGATACAGTTTGCTGATTCACATCGGTGACTTCCATTCGGATACTACCGGTGATTGGCCCCGGATAAATTGTGTTCGTCGGCAAAGAGAGTGGAATCAGCGCTTCGCCTTTTGCATCGAGTTTTAATTGGCCGCTCAAGCTGGCGCCGGCTTGCTGATCATCCTCGATCAATGAATTCCCAAATGTGAATCTTTCGTGACGGGAAGCACCGGGAAAAGTCATGTTCGATTCCAAAACCCACTTGAGTTGCGCAGCGAGCAGTGGTTTTCCAAAATAGTAGCGCGCCGAGACAGGTAGTTGAGTTGAATCTCCCAATGTCCACACGTGCAATTCAGGAACCTTCAATTCGAATGTGTTTGGCCGATATTCCTGAACTTCGATGTGATGCCCCGCAGTGGCTCCAGCGGCATTGACCTCAAATCGAAATACGCCAAGAACACTTTCGGGAAGTTGCGCAGCCACATCAAACGAGCCGAAGACGGAGAGCACCGTATTCGTGCGGTAGAATGTGTGATTGTGCGAATCGATTCCAACGATAGACACCGCTTTGCCAGCAGGAGCAACCAGTTGACCGCTATCGCTGCGTCTAATAATTCCCTTGAGGTGGACCACTTCGCGCGGTTGATAGACTGGCCGGTCGCTAAACAACTTGATGCGCATCGCGTCCGTTCCCACGGAGGAATCTGATGGATGAATTCCCAGATTCCATAGGCGCAAATGTGATTGGTATGAGTTGAGCGGCAGAACATGGAAATCAGCTTCGTGTTTCACGGCAATCCAACTCGCAGCATCAACAATCTTTAACTTGCCGATCCCTCGATCATCGGCTGTCACCTCCGAAAGCACTGTGCTTTCATCATCCAACAATTGAATGGTCGCGCGGCCAACGGAACTTCCCTTTTTTTGCGAGAAAACACTGACGAACAATTCGCCACTGCTCTTCTTCCACAGCACCCCCAAATCTGTGATCTGAAGGATCGATTGACTGACAACAACAGGGCGATTGGCGAGTCCCATTCCAACGGCCTGAACAAATACAACTGATGGCCCTATGCCATGCTGCACTTCATTCCATGAGAGCGTGAATTCGTCGGATTGATCGACGGGCTTCTCCGATTGAAACACTTTCGTAAAAATAGTTTTGCCCGGCACGAGATCGTAATCCATTTCTCGAGCCAAGCGATTATCCCAATATTCTCCCTGCTTGTATCGTGGAATCCCAAGATAGGTGTCGTAGCCGCGCAATGCGTGAACAATCGTGCTGGGATCGAGCCGTTTGACCTTCAAGTGAATCGTGCGATTGTTGACTGCCAACATACGAAACGACCGATGGCCGCCGCTAAATTGCGAATCCGTGTGCGAAGGGAAATAGATTCGCGGCGTGACAGGTTTGAAATCCAATTTGCGAATGTGTTCCGACAAAGTCTGCCTGCGCCCAGCCGCCGGCAGACCTCGCTGGACAGTCACAGTGTATTCCTTGCCAAGTTCGAACTCACCGGTGATTTCTAGATTTGATGAATGAGCCTGAACTGCAATGCCATTGGGTTGAGGTTCAATCTTGATCCATTCTTGATAATTCCGAGAGTTTGATTCTAAGAGTTGCTTTGAAAAAGCCACATGCAGACGTCTGCCAGTGTTCAATTCATTTTGTGGAGAGATGTTGAGCACTTTCATTTCCTCAACGACACCGAGTTTGATTTCCTGCGGTGATTTCGTCCGGATTCGCCCAGTCAAATCGGGCAAACCAGATTTCAAAATGAGTCGCCAATCTTTACCCGCCGGCAACGGCTTTGCAGGGCGTGCAACGAATCGGTTTTGCGTGCGAGATTGTTGCAAAGATGTCGAATCTTCCGCGTCGAGAGCAATCGGTTTGAGAATGTGAAATCTTTGTGACCAGATTCGATATTCTGCCCCGGATAAACGGCTGTCGTCTGACTTCATCACTTCGACTTCCACACCAACAACTCCTGCTGCGCTGTCTTGAAATTGCAGTTGTCCCTTTAATCGTTCCAATCGGACCTCGCCGTTGAAGGCCAGCGGGACTTCGGATTCGCCATCATACGATTCGCCATAGTTTGATGTATTCCCGCCATTCATTTGTAAAGCCGGTGTGCGGAAAACCCGGTGCATTTTTGCAGTTGATCGTTTCCCATCAGACCCAAGTAAGCCTGACTTCAGGCGGATGATGTAAGTCGCATCGAGAGGGAATGGCTTCGTGGGAGTGAACACACCGCTTCTGCGACTTTGCCAAGCGAATGTTCCATCGAGTGGAGGCAAGATTGTGATCGGAGAAATCTCCCCAGGAATACCCACGCGATCGGAGTCAACCATCTCAGCATCGAATCGAACCTCGAACGTGCTCGTAGGATTCAATTCCATAGCTGCGGGGAACAATTCCACGCCGACTTGTTCAGATGAACTGCCTGTGCCGCCACAGGCAGAAAATAATGCCACCAATAATACTGCTGGAAATCTGAGTATGTGAATCATCCGCAAACCTCCCATTTCAACGCTGTCAAACAACGAAAACACCACGACAGCTTCCACGCTCATTACCCAGTCCAATCACAAGATTCACAAGAGCTACTTGCTCACACCAACACTGTTTGAAAGGTCATTTTCATCGAGTCAGAAATCGGTCTGTTGATTTCCTGAACAAGACAAGTAAGTTGATTCAGCTCCCATGACAATGCGCCAAGACAAAAGAGAAAGGCTCGTTATGAAACGAATGCTACGCGTTATTCCGATGATTGGAGTCATCATTGTTGCGGTCTTAACAATCCTCTCATTCAGACCGGCCCCCTCTCAACTCAAGGACAGTCGGAAAAGTCAGACTAAATCGAATGACTCCGTTTCTCAGATAAACCGCTCACTCTCCGCTTCTGCAATAATCGGGAAACGCAGCTCAATCACTAAAGCTCGAGTCGCTGAATCGACCCTAGTTGATAATCTTAATCGCGCGGATAAACAGGCGGCTCAAAATCCGTCGGTTCCTCACGTGCTGATTAATGGTCACGCGGTTCATCCTAGTCGGATTCTGCTTTCCGCAGTTCCGAACACACCCATGGCAGCATCAAGGCATTTCTTGGAATCACATGGACTCGAAATTGTGGATGCGATGGATACGATGACGATGGTTGAATTGGCAGGCAATGCCGAAGCACCAAATCGATCTGAAACACTTGTTGAGACAATCAAGGTGGTGCGAGCATCAGGTCTCTTTGCTTATGCAGAACCCGATTATGTGGTTTCGCTAAACCTTGAGCCAACAGATGCGGCTTATTTGGACGGCCGTTTGTGGGGTTTGAAAAATTCCACAACCGGAATCGACATTGATGCCGCTCGCGCTTGGGGATTAACGACGGGGTCGAGTAACGTCATCGTAGCCGTCATTGATACCGGAATTCGCTACACTCATCGTGACCTCGCTTCTCGCATGTGGCGAAATGCAGGAGAGATAGCTGGCAATGGCATCGATGACGACAACGACGGATTCATTGACAATATCTTTGGCATTGATGCCCACAATAAAGATGGTGATCCGATGGATGACCACAGTCACGGCACCCATTGCGCCGGCACTATTGGAGCCTCAGCCAATGATGGATACGAACATGTCGGTGTTGCTTGGAATGTCCGACTCATGGCTTGCAAATTTCTTTCAGCCGAAGGATCCGGTTATACGAGCGATGCCATTCGCTGCATCGATTGGGCGGTCTCCAAAGGCGCAAAGGTATTGAGCAATAGTTGGGGCGGGGGCGGTTACAGCCAAGCCATGTTTGATGCCATTGCTCGAGCGAAATCCAATGGAGTTCTATTTGTTGTGGCAGCAGGCAATGACGGATCGAATAACGATTCGGTCCCGTCATTTCCGGCAAACTATGACTTGGATAATGTGATCTCCGTCGCAGCCGTGGATATGAATGGTGGGCTTGTTTGGTGGTCGAACTTTGGCCCGAATACAGTAGATTTAGGCGCACCCGGTGTCGGCATTTATAGCACCACCGCCGATACTGACGACTCTTATGCCATTTATAGTGGCACGAGCATGGCATGTCCTCATGTTGCCGGTGCAGCGGCATTATTGCTGTCGTACCAACCAGGAATTACGCTTGCCGATATGCGTGCCCGACTGATCAGCACCACTCGGCCGCTCGCAAATTTGTCTGGCAAAACAGTCTCCGGCGGAATGCTGCATGCTTATAACGCACTTGCAGGACAGGGCGATGGCACATTGGAATTGGCAATATCTGCAGATCCAATTCCATTGCGCGGCGGAACAACAGCCAAATTCGTCGTTGCTGTTACTGACTTGTTTCCCGTGCTCGGGGCAAGTGTAACTGGATCGTTGATAGGCATTGGCAGCATGAACCTCAAAGACGACGGTGTCTTACCCGATGCCGTCGCGTCGGATGGCAAGTATACTGGAAAATATCTGATTCCAACCGACACCGCTTTAACCTCTGTTCAATTCGTAGTACAAGTATCGGCTGCAGGCAAATTACCAGCCAGCAAATCCGCCACGTTCGCAGTTGTTCATCCGCAGATAAACGACCACTTTGCAAACCGCAAGAGCATCACTTCAAATGCCTACACATTTAGTGGAGTGGGGAATGTAAATGCCACTGCTGAATCTGGTGAACCGCCACATTATAATCGCTGGTATGTTGTACCGGCTAGAAAATCGGTTTGGTTTACTTGGACAGCCACTGCAAATGGACGAGTCGAATTGGACACTCGTGGCAGCAACTTCGACACGGTCTTATCGGTATACACAGGGGATGCACTAACTCGATTATCACGGGTGGCTCAAGATGATGATAGTGGCGGCAATCTTACCAGCCGCGTTCGATTCAACGTGACTCGCAATAAAGTTTACCAAATTGCAATTGATGGTCACGACGGAGTGGAAGGCAACATTCAAGGCGGCCTTCGATTCACAAAGTAGCGCTAATCGAAATTCTCACAGAAGCCACCTGCATCAGGTGGCTTTCTGTTTTCTGGATAGGATGCGCGTGAGATAATAATTCAATGCACCGCGAACGGTTCGTGGGCATAGTAGCAACTCGCTCAGCATCTCGGTTGAAGTTTTAAATCGGCGTTTGTATTCGTGGTTGCCCTGCATGAAATCAAACACGAGCCGTCCCTCGCGATGGGATCTTTCGAGATTGTGCATGAGGAGTTGTTTGCCAGGAGAATTGCGGGCGAAATCCTCCAAATAGGCGATGTGATAAAGCCCGTAATAACCCTGCCCGATCAACCCCATTTCAAATGCCACGGCCATGTCACCGACAATGAGCATAGTGATTTCGATGCGCCCAGCGGCAGCCAGTTTGGGAAGTAGTTTTCGATAGAAGGAGCGAAATAACGGATGGCTGAGATGGCGGTCCGGCGATGTCCTCTTCCAACTTGCCATTTCTATCGATTCCAATTCGACCCAGTTTTGCTGAATCTCAGCGGGGTTCTTGCAAACACGAAATGAAATGGGACCTCGCTTGGACAACTGTCCTGTATCGTATCGCAACATTTTGCGGGTCTTCGCTCCAACCACGCTGCTCAGATAATCTTCGAATTGTGGCACGGCCAGATCGGCGTATAAAGTTCGACTCCGTTCGCGGCAACGCGCAAACGCGCCAATCGAATTCCCGTAATCTGGCAGATATCGCTTCAACCAAGTTTCAGTGAGCAACGGCACCCAAATAAAACAATACTCCTTGAGCAGTAGAGAAAGTCCGACTCGGATGTTCTCGATGTCGATCTGCGATGCTGGATCAATCAACGGCTCGGAAAGATTGGCCACTTCAGATACCGCTGGCCAAAGACCTTTCCCGCCAATTGCCGGCACTTCGATGAATGGCCAGATGCCAACAAGCAGGCCAGTTTCATCACGCCAAATCAAGGCAACTGGCCAGCGATTGCTCGCTCGCTCCTCCAACCATGTCATCAACCATTCAGGCGAAAAGAATGGATTAGGCCGAGTGCAGCGCGAGTAGAGAGAAGTGATTTCCGATTCGATCGCGAGCAGCCTGCTGTGCCCGCCAACAATCTCAGCTTTCAAAATGTCGAGTCTGAGAAAGCAGAAGGCCGATCATTCGGAGACTTCCACGGTTTTGACAATTCCGTCAGTGATATTAAATTTCGCCGTCTTCATCGTGCCGCCTTCTTTGAGATTTTTGATCGTAAGTCCTCGATAGATCCAAGCCGCATCCGACTTCAAATCAGGCTGACCAAATGCCTTGATCAGAATTTCAGGTTTTTGATTCAAGTAAACTTGGTCGATTCGACTTTTGTTGCCTGCACCGACAGTCCATTGCATCGAACGTCCGGCTGGGCCAGTGGGTTTGACAGGCTCCGTTGTAGGTGGTTTCAATGCGCCGCCACCAAGCGACCCCATCATTTGTCCGGCAATCGCGTAAAAAGCAGCGGTAAATTCCGGCTGTGTCTTCGCAGCATCCAATTTATCTGCTGCTCCACCAACCATTCCCAACATCAACGTGAATTGCATTTTCTCCTGTGCTGACATGGTCTTGGCCAGGTTAGTTTCCAAATTGGTTTTCGCGGATGCAATTTGCGGTTTCCATGCCCCTGACATATCTGCAGGAATCCATTTGCCCTCCACTTTTTTCATTTTGAGATTTTCTGATTTACCAGCCATCTCAATAGTGATTTCTGAATCGTCCCCCTTTTCAGAGACTAACGTGACTTTGATTCCTTTCAACGATTCCTTGGTCTTTCCCTTGAGTTGATCTTGTGGAACGAGTTTCGACAAGGTATCGAATTGCGCCATCAGTTTTGCCCCCGTGTTCAACAGAAATTTACCCATGTCCGGATTTGCCAGAAAGTTTGTATCCGACAGTTCACTGTTCAACACCGTATCGAGCACCGATACAATTCCATCCCAAGACTGTCCAATCTCCTGCGGACTAATCGCCTGCTTGACCATTGGACTGATCATCGGATCCGAATTCATGATTTGCAGGATGAAGTCTTTCTTGTTCCGCAATACGTTCACCACTTTCTGCAATACAGTGAATGTCTGCTTGTACAATTGAGCATCGACCTTCTGACCAACCAGCTTGATCA
The DNA here is from genome assembly GCA_945903605.1 of Akkermansia muciniphila. Lineage (GTDB taxonomy): Bacteria > Verrucomicrobiota > Verrucomicrobiia > Limisphaerales > UBA1100 > CAMDOH01. Next base: position 465 of record CAMDOH010000094.1, on the reverse strand, counting down.
AATCATGCACGTCCTGCTGATAAGTCGCCGGCAAGGCTGCCCAAATTAACTCCGGTTTATTGTCGAGCAACGCCTGAATGACCTGCCTGACAACCTCGTCTGCCTTTACTTTCTTCTTAAAGAAACCACACCCGACCTGCGGCACAATCAATGACACGGCAATCAAACTCATCACCAGCGCGCGGCTCCAACGTGATGACAGACTGTTGAACAAGGAGAATGTTTTACGAACGGAAATCATGCCAGCAGACTGCCAATGAAATTGCTATTTGCAATCGAAAACAGCCAAGCGCACCAACGTTCAACTCGTTGTAGGCCGGATAAAACAAAAGGAGCAAGTGTACTTGCTCCTTCGTCCAGCGAGGACCGACCTTCACGTTCTCAACACAATATTGATGTTTGTTTCGGAGGCGGTGCCATTTGCTGTCACCATTGTTTTAGCATCACCCATGCCAGCGGGCAGAC
>CAMDOH010000093.1 GCA_945903605.1 Akkermansia muciniphila | reverse complement strand
TTCCACCAACGACAATGCAGTCGCGCGGATTCATCCTCGATTACCACCTCAAACAAGTTCCTTTGCTTGCCTCGAAGCCTGCGCGATCCTTTTGTCAAAACAGTTCCACGGACGAGCCCGGGTTTTTCCAGCGAGAGATCCGCGATGCGAAGCAGGTTCCGGCGATCCTCGTGACGATTTGGCTTATGTTGCAACAGGTCGCCGATGGTGGAAATTCCAAGGCGCTGCAATATCTGCAACCTCTCGGTTCCGACTCCCTGTAACTGGCTTAAAGGCGTGTTGAAGGTCAATGGCACCACCGCAAAACGATGCTAATGTCAGTGACGAAAAACCTGAAGGCCAATATTAAAAATGATTTTGAGTTTGTGCGGCAGTCCGAGCAACATCCTTCTGTGCAACATGAACCCACCAATGCCGTTGATCGTCTCTGGAGCGAATACAGAGAACTGTTTTCTGGTTGGGATGATTTGACGCTCGCGCGCTGGCTCTCGCAGACGCTCAGTCAACTTCAAGGTCGAAGCTGGCGAATGTCACATCCATTGGTGGCCGCGTATCGGCTCGCAGCGCAAACAGCCGCTCAAAAACACATTTGGTCGCAACGTCTAGTCACTCCGCCCAATCCGTACCTGTTGGCCGAATGCTGCCGTGCGCCATTGTTGCCGTTACTGACGCGTGACGCTGGCGAGTCCGGACTCATCTGCATGCATTGCAATGCGAGCTGTGTGCCGATGGAGACTGTGATGACACAATGCCAGCCAGTCATCGATTGGGCGAAAGAGTATTCGACTCATCATGCAATCGCTCATTGGGACGATGCTGAACGCCGCCGAGTCCGCGACTACGATAAATCCTATCAACGCGCCGCGAGTAAATCCGAATTGCTGTTGGCCAGATTGGGGTTGGAAATTGCACCAAAACTGCTCGAGCATTATCCTGCAGTCGTGTGGGAAGATCAGGATGAATGTCTGCAGGTGCTTCCCGAAGATGTTCGCACAGGATTGGATCGTTAACCGAATCGATACCTGTGAAGTGGCTGAAACAAATTTTATTCGCGCTGTTGATTCTCGTAATTCTGTTCTTCGCAATTGCAGCACTGCTAGTGGATCCCATCGCAAAGTCCGCTATCGAAGATCAATTTCAAGCTGCTGGGTTGCGTGTCGAAAGTCGCAAATTGGATGTTGGCCTGCTTAAGCCGAGAGTTTCGCTAGAACGATTTGTCGTTCACAACAAGGTCGAATATGGTGGAGGTCCATTAATTGAATTCGGCGCATTCGATGCGGAATACGACCGCAAACTAGCGCGCAACGGCAGCCTGCGATTCAAATCACTGCACATCGACATCCAAATTATTGTGTTGGTTCGTAACCAGAAAAACGAATGGAACTTGCCTTCACTTCCCAAGCTCGCCCAACTGCATCGTCAGGGCAAAACCAGCCTGATCTCTGATCAAATAATTCTTTTCCCAAAAATTGGTGGCAAATCTTTCGACGGTGCCGACAGAATCGAGTTCTCACTCGGTCAGATAAAAATTGTCGACCTCAGTACAGACGGCAAGTCGACAACCATTGATGTCGGGATCAAAAAACTGGTCATTGAAAAGGTAGCCACTCCGAAAGACTTGCTTCAGAAAATCATTCCAGCGTTGGAAACGAATCGTGTTCTCGAACAGCTCGCTGAAAGTGTATTGGCAATTACCGGGCGCTAAATCTTCACTTTGAATTCCTCGCCGGCTTTGAGCGACTCTGCGAAGCCGGCCATCAGGCGCGGAATCTGTTCGAGGTCTTTGAGGTTCACCACTTCCACGGGCGAGTGCATGTAGCGGTTGGGCAGGCTGATGAGGCCGCTGGGAATGCCGCCGCGCGTCCAGAATATCGCGTCGGTGTCGGTGCCGCTGCTGGCGGAAGTGGCTTCGTGCTGCAGCGGGATTTTCAATTTCGCCGCCACGCTCTCCAGCCGGTTCATCACCTCCGGATGATTGCAGACGCCGTGAGTGATGGTCGGGCCTTTGCCTAGCCGGATATCGCCATGCGTGGTTTTGCTGATGGTGGGATAATCCGTCGCGTGCGTCACATCCACCACGAGCGCCACGTCGGGTTTGAGGCTATAGGCGATTTGTCGCGCACCGAAAAGACCCACTTCCTCCTGCGTGTTGGAGACGGCGCAGACCTCGGCTTTTAATTTGCCGGTCTCGCGCAAGAGGCGCAGTGCCTCCGCCACAGCGAAGGTCCCGATGCGATTATCAAACGCGCGCGCCACAGCGAGGTCGCCGTGCAGCATTTGGAATTCCTGGTTCAACGTGATGGGATCGCCCACGCGCACGCGTTTCTCAGCGGCTTTGCGGTTGGGCGCGCCGATGTCGATGAAGAGATCCTGCACCTTCGGCAATTTGGGTTCGCCATCCACTTTGTTCATGTGCGGCGCGACGTTGCCGATGACGCCCAGCACGGGACCGCCGCGCGAATGGATGCTCACGCGCTGCGCTTTGCTGACGACGGCGTCCACGCCGCCCATGCGCTTGACGTAAATGTAGCCGTTGTCGTCGATGTAATTCACGACGAGCGCAATCTCGTCGGCGTGCGCGGCGAGCATCAGTCGCGGTGTGCCGCCTTTGTTGAGCACGGCCACGCAATTGCCGTAGGCGTCGCTGTATGTCTCGTCGGCAAAAGCGGCGACATAATCCAGCCACACTCGCTGGCCGCGGGCTTCGTAGCTGGTGGGGCTGGGCGTGTTGACGAGGCGTTGCAGAAACTCGAGTGATTCCTTGCGCATGGCGGGGAGCGTACTGGCGTGCAGATTCGAGTCGAGTACTGAATGGCACAGACGGCCGCGCGCTCGACAGGCCGTGTTGATTTCCGCTACAAACCGGCGTGCGCGCAGAATGTCTTGGCAACGCGGCCCGTGTGGTTTTGAAGCTGGGCACCGGTGTGCTCACCGACAGCCGCAAGCAGGTGGACTTGCCGCAACTGGAGCGACTGGTGGCGCAGGTGGCCGCGCAGCGCAAGGACGGGCGCGAAATGGTACTGGTCACTTCCGGTGCGGTGGGCGCGGGGATGGGCGCGCTGGGTTTTGAAAAACGTCCGACGCTGCTCGCCGAATTGCAGGCGTGCGCGGCGGTGGGGCAGTCGCGGTTGATGGCCACTTACGAACAGCTTTTCGCGCGGCACAATCTGGCCGTTGCGCAGGTGCTGCTCACGCACGATGATTTGGCCGACAAGGAGCGTCACCTCAACGCGCGCAACACGCTCGTCACATTGCTGGAACGCGGCGTCGTGCCCATCATCAACGAGAACGACGCGGTGTCTTTCACGGAGTTGAAGTTCGGCGACAACGACAAACTCTCCGCCCTTGTCGCCGTGCTCTTGCCCGCGGATTTGCTGATCATCCTCACCACGGTGGACGGTGTGGTGGAGCATTTCGGCAAGGCCAACGCGCGCACGTTGCCGCTCATCGAACAGATTGATGATGCGATTGAGAGTTTGGCGAGCGGCACTCAAAGCGCCACGGCGGTCGGCGGTATGATTTCCAAAATCCAAGCGGCGAAGATCGCCGTCCGTTCCGGCATCCCGCTGGTCATCGCCTCGGGACGCAAGCCGGCGGTGTTGGCCGATGTGCTGGCTGGAAAAGAGGAGGGCACGCTTTTTCTTCCCAAGCCGACCAAGCTCAAAGGGCACAAGCGGTGGATCGCTTTTTTCCATCATCCCAAAGGCACGTTGACGATTGATGAAGGCGCCAAGAAGGCGCTGCGCGAAAGGGGCCGCAGCTTGTTGCCGCCGGGCATCGCCGCGTGCGAAGGCGAATTTGTCGCCGGCGATGTGGTGCGACTGTGCGATGCAGACGGCACGGAATTCGCGCGCGGCGTCAGCCGTTTCGGCGCGACTGAAATCCGCGCCGACACGTTGAAGCGAGTGGAAGTCGTGCATCGCGACGACTTGGTGATTCTTTAGCTTCCATCGATGAAGAAGAAACCGGCAATCAACGAACTGTTGGCGGTGATGGCCCGACTGCGGTCGCCCAAAGGCTGCCCGTGGGATCGCGAGCAAACGCATCACTCGCTGCGCTTCCACGCGGTCGAGGAGGTGTACGAGTTGATGGACGCCATCGAGGCGAAGGACGATCACGAGATGGCCGAGGAGCTGGGCGACCTGCTGTTGCAGGTGATCTTTCATTGCCAGCTCGGAAGCGAACGCGGGGCGTTTGATTTTGAAAAGGTCGTGCGGCGCATCACAGAGAAACTCATCCGTCGTCATCCGCATGTCTTCGGCGATGTGAAGGTGAAGGACGTGGACGAAGTTTGGGCGAACTGGGAGCAGATCAAGCGCGCTGAGAAACACGGCACGCGCCACGCGCGGGCGAGTGCGCTGGACGGCATCCCGCGACATCTGCCGGCGTTGCTGCGCGCGGAGAAGCTGGTGAAGAAAGCGCGCAAAGCAAAGCTGCTCGCCGAAACGAAGCCGACGAAACTGGCGAAGACAAAGCTGGCGCGGGAGTTGTTTGCCTTGGCAGAAAAGGCGCAGCGCCACGGCTGGTCAGCAGAGGCGTTGCTGCGCGGCGAGGTGCAGCGACATGAACGCAAGTTGCGCGCGAGCGAGCGTCGTGCCCGTTGATTTGCTTTAGCCAGTGAGCTTAGACTGGCAGTCTAGTGGAGCGGTTGCACATCATGATGACGCGAATTCTCACGGCGTTCACGAGTGGCTGCGCGGGACTTCTCTGCGCCGCGATTCCCGGTGTGGTGATCAACGAGATCCACTTCGATCCCTCTGACAAGCGCGCGCTGGAGTTTGTCGAACTGCACAACTCCGGCACGAATGCGGTGTCGCTCACGGGCTGGGCACTGGAGAAATTTACTTTTCCGCCGGGCACAGTGTTGCAGCCGGGAGGCCATGTGGTGGTGGCGAAAGATCCGCAGGCGTTCAAGAAGGAGTTTGGTTTTGAGCCGCTCGGCCCCATGCCCGGCAAGCTTTCCAGCACGGCCGAGAAGTTGACGCTGCGCGATTCAATGCGGCGCGTGGTGGATGAGGTGCGTTACCACGCGGGTTTTCCGTGGCCGACGGCAACGGCGGGTGGCGGATCTTCGCTGGAGCGCATCCATCCTTCACTGCCCAGCGCCGCGTCCGGTTCATGGCGCAGTTCTGGATTTCTTGTCACGGGTGAAAAGCGAGCCACGCCCCCAACGCCGGGCAAGATCAATTCGGTTTGGGCTACCAACGCGCCGCCGTCCATCGAGATGGTCACACTGCTTCCCGCGCAGCCGCGACCGGGCGAGGCCGCGACGCTCTTTGTGAGCGCGGTTGATCCGGACGGAGTGCGTGCCGTGACACTGAAATTGCAGGTGGTGGAGCCGGGAGCCTATCTGCGCAAGAGCGATCCGGCGTACGCGACAGCGTGGCGCGATGTGCCGATGCGCGATGATGGGATGGGCGGTGACGCGCGCGCGAGTGACGGCATTTTCACCGCGATCATTCCTGCGGAGTTGCAACGGCATCGCCGACTCATTCGATACCGCGTCACGGCGACGGATGCCGTGGGCATGAGCGCTACGGTGCCGTACGCGGACGATGACAGCTCTAACTTCGCGTACTTCTGCTACGACGGAATTCCCGCGTGGTCGGGCGCGAGTCAGCCGGGTAAGACGCCCGCGCTGGCGTTTGCGCCGGAGTTCCTCGGCACGCTGCCGGTTTATCATCTCATCGCCGCGCGCGAAGATGTGGAGCGCAGCCAATGGGACGGCGGCTACAACAAGCGCCGCTTGTTCGGCACGCTCATCTACAACGGGCGCGTGTACGATCACATCCAGTTCAACAATCGCGGGCAGGCCAGCACGTACGTCGCGGGAAAGAACAAGTGGGCATTTCATTTCAACCGCGCGCACGATTTTCAGGCGCGCGATTTGTGGGGGCGTAACTACCGCGCGACTTGGAATAATTTCAATCTCAACGCCTGCGCCAGTCCGTGGGTGCAGGTCAATCGCGGCATGGCGGGCATGGATGAGGCCGTGTCGTTTCGCGCCTACGAACTGGCCGGTGTCCCGGCGGCCAATGCGCATTGGATTCACTTTCGCGTACTGGATGCGCCCGAAGAATCGCCCGCGAGCAGTCAGTACGACGGCGATTTGTGGGGGCTGTATTTAGTCGTTCAAGAACCGGACGGCGCGTGGCTCAAGGATCGCGGTTTGCCAGACGGCAACACTTACAGTCCAGAAACGGGCCGTAAACATTTCGCCGCTGGGATGGCGACGGATAATCAGGACTGGAATCAGTTCATGGGACAGTCGCGCCAAAACAATCCGGAGGCGTGGTGGCGGCAACATCTGGATCTGCAAGCCTACTACGGTTTTCACGCGATCAATCGAGTGGTGGGCAACGTGGATTTGCGGCATGGCGGCAATCACTATTTCTACGCCAACCCCAATGGCAAATGGGCGCCGGTGCCGTGGGACGTGGACATGATGTTCATCCCGCGCACGCATTGGCCGGGCATCATTGATCAGACGCGCTGCCTCGATGTGCCCGCGTTGCGGATCGAATATCAGAACCGTGCCCGGGAAATTCTGGATTTGTTTTGCAGCGATGCGACGCCCCACGGCGGACAAATCGGCCAACTCGTGGATGAATTGGCCAGCGTGATTCGTCCGGCAGGACACGCGCGCAATTGGGCCGAGCTAGACATGGCGATGTGGAATTACCATCCGCGCACCGGCGACAAGGGGGCATTCTATCGCAACCCCGCGCAGCAAGGGATGATGGGCGGAGGATTCGAGCGGCGCTTGGCCACGCCGGACTTCGCCGGCTTTTGCAAGTTTATCACCGATTACAGCACCGACTCGCGCCCGCAGAAAAATTATCAGCCCAATGACGGGAACCCGCTGGGTTATGGCTTTGGATTTCTCTGGCACGAATCACGCGACGAAGCCATCCCAGCGCGCCCCACCCTTCGCTACGTCGGCGGGGCAGGGCACCCGGCAAATCAGTTGAGCTTTGAAACGTCACCTTTTGCGGATCCGCAGGGCGAAGTCACATTCGCTGCGGTGCAGTGGCGAGTGGGACGCATCAGTGCGCCGGACCTTGCAGGGCATGAAGCGGGTCAACCTCGCCGCTACGAAGTGCAGCCGTACTGGACGAGTGACGAATTGAAAACTGTGGGCGCGCTGCGTCTGCCGGGGAATGTCTGTCAGCCGCGGGAAACCTATCGCGTGCGCGTGCGCCATAAAGACAACACCGGCCGCTGGAGCCACTGGTCGTTGCCCGTGCAGTTTGTGCCATCGGCTCCGCGCTGATTTTGTTCGCCTGCGCGGTGCGGCCACTTATATTCCCCCCACAATTATGACAGACCCGCGTTATCCAAAACTCGCCAAGTTGCTCATCGAATATTCCGCCAAGCTCAAGCGCGGCGAGGCGGTGTTGCTGGACATGATTGATGTGCCCGATGCGTTCACCGTGGAACTCATGCGCGCGACGCGCAAGGTGGGCGGCATCCCGATTGTCGAGACGCGCCACACGCAGGTTTTGCGCGAGGCACAGAAGGGCACCGACGGCAGCCACGCCGCACTGGTGCGCGATGTGGAGATGTTCCGCATGAAAAAGGTGCAGGCGTACATCGCCATTCGTGGCGCGGCGAACACGAGCGAGATGTCCGATGTGCCGGCGGACAAGCTGCAGCTCTACGCGAAGACGTTGCGGCCGGTGCAGAATTATCGCGTCAACAAAACGCGCTGGTGTGTGTTGCGCTGGCCCACGCCCAGCATGGCGCAGGCGGCCAACATGAGCACGGAGGCGTTCGAGAATTTCTACTTCGATGTCTGCACGATGGATTATCGCCGCATGGAGCGTGCGATGCAGCCGTTGCAGCGCCGGATGAAGCTCGCCGATAAAGTCCATCTGAAAGGGCCGGGCACGGATCTCACGTTCAGCAAGAAAGGCATCAACGCCATTCCCTGCGAGGGGCTGAGGAACATTCCCGACGGCGAATGTTTTTCGTGTCCGGTGAAAGACTCGGTGGAGGGACACATCCAATTCAACACGCCGACGATTTATTCGGGCACGAAGTTCGAGAACGTGCGGCTGGAATTTGAGAACGGCAAGATCATCAAAGCCACGGCGAACAACACGAAGAAGCTCAACGAGATTTTGGACACGGACGCGGGGGCGCGGTACATCGGCGA
>CAMDOH010000092.1 GCA_945903605.1 Akkermansia muciniphila | reverse complement strand
AGGTTGTTGACGCATTTGATCCGGTTGGCACGGGCTTTCGCCTTCGCCAAGGCCGGCAACAGCATGCTGGCCAAGATGCCAATGATGGCGATCACGACCAACAGCTCGATCAGGGTGAATCCCTTGCGGGTTTTCAGGTTCATTTTCATGTTTTGTTTTTTAGCTGCACGCTGCCGGCCAGGCACGGTCACTCACCCGCCCGGCTCACATGCGTAATTTATTCAGACATTCACCAGAAAGCACTGTTCATGCCAAATCAAATTACTTAGGTATTTCAATGGAAATGAACATCCCCACCCCAATAAAGCGTGGATGTCACGCGTGCAAAGCGTGTCCGTCACGCCATTCTATTCTGGATTCACTCGTATTAATCAATATATCCATGAATCGCCGTTCGGAGACGGCCAATTCAATGTTAGTCCGGTAATGATTAGTCGTGCGGTCGGAATTCAGAGTGGTCTGACTATTCGGATGCCCTCAAAACTGCTTGGACAACTCTCTCGACGGAGATGCCGTACATGCAACGGAAGTCGATGGGGCACTCTCGCAGGAAACAGGGCGAACACGGAACGGCGGAACGCAGAAAATGATGGTGAGAATCTCCCGGCAATCCCGGAGCAGTCAGTTCGGGAGAGGTACTGCCAAACGGCACGACCACACGGGCACCCACTGCAGCGGCGAGATGCATCGGGCCCGTATCGTTGGTGAGAACGACTCGACACAGGGAAAGTGCCACGCAAAGTTCCCGCAATGAAGTTTGTCCAGCAAGGTTGATGGAGTCGTCGCCTAGTTTTGCTGTCAAGGAACTGACCAAGGAAACATCATTCGTTCCTCCCAATAGAATCCAGCGACAATTTGTCTTCTGCCGAATTTCGATCGCAGCATCGATGAATCGTTCGATTGGCCATCGCTTGGCAGGACCGTATTCAGCTCCGACATTCAATCCGATAAACGGTCGGCCATCCGATGGGAATTTGAATTTCGATCTGAAATCTGTGCGCTCAATTTCGGACACCATTATTTTTGGGGCAATCGGCGATGAATTCACTCCTATCGCAGCCATCAATCGGAGGTAGTGATGCAGTTGGTGCGCAGATGACGGCATCGGGTTTGCCTGAACAACATTTCCGGAGATGAGCGAATGAATTTCTGACTTTGACCGTTTTCGCATTGTGAACTGGCTCTCCGATGAAATCTTGCGGGTGAGCAAAAAACCCCTGCCATTGGTGGCGATACCGATGCGATTGGGAATACGGGCAAGCCAAACCTCTAACGCGGATCTAAAAGAATTTGGGAAAACAATGGCTGTGTCGAATTGTCGACAACGCAACAGGCGAGCGACAGTAAAAATGCTGTCTTGAGGATGAAATGAAATGATTTCGTCAACTGCTGGGTGGCCAGCCCAAAGCTGATCGAGTTTTGAAGCGGTGAGCAATGTGATGCGCGCATCGGGTAATGCTTCGCGAAGCCGGAGCAAGGCGGGCGTTGTCATCACGGCATCTCCGAGCCAATTGACACCTCGGATTAGCAATGACGGTTTGGGTGGCACGCGTGTTAGCGAAAGCAAATCTGGCGGACACAATCTTGAAAGTCTTTTGCGCCGCTGATGATTTTGATTTCGACGCGCATGAAGTAAACCGGAAGATCGCGGCGATCAAGTTTTGGGAGTCGCACAGCATCTTTTTGGGTGGTGACGATCATCTCGGCGTCGCGTTTTTTGGTGCGATTGATGGCATTGAGAATCTCTTGCTGCGTGAATCGATGATGGTCGGCGAATCGTTTGCTGTAGGCGATTTCCGCCCCAAGCTGGACGAGGCTTTTCTCAAAACTTTCAGGCTGGGCGATCGCGCTGAGTGCGGCGATTTTTTTGCCTCTGAGAAAATCCAACGGCTTTCGATCATCTGCATCGAAGGCGTTCTCAAAATAGAGAGGGTCGTGGACGCATTCAATGACTCGAGCCTTCGGGTTATGTTGGATGATCAGTTTGCGGAGCGATCCGGTCTGACCATTGCTCTTGGTGATGAAAATGGTGGAGGCGCGCTTGATATGGGAAACCGGCTCACGAAGTGTGCCGCGCGGAAGCAGATGCCCGTTGCCGAATGGCAACTGGCAATCGATGAGAACGATGTCGTGTCGACGCCCTCCTAATTTCCAATATTGAAATCCGTCATCGAGCAACAGTGTGTCGCAACCAAACGTGTCGATTGCGTACCGTCCGCTTTTGACACGATCTTTATCCACCAACACGACGACGTCTTTGAGATTCGACGCGAGCATGTAAGGTTCGTCACCAGCCGTCTCAGAATTCAAGAGCAGAGATTTGGCGTCGGAAACAATCCTTGGCGGAGTGGAATCCTGCCGCATGAGCAATAGATCCAACAATTGCTGACCAACCGGCGGAGGAGTGGATCGATAGCCTCGGGAAAGAATCGCCACTTTGCGGCCTTGATTCTGAAGTTCGCGCGCCATGCGTTCGACGACTGGAGTTTTGCCCGTGCCGCCAACAGTGAGATTGCCCACGGTGATAACTTGCACTCCGAGCGCGCGATCCCGGATGAGCCGGTGTCGATAAGCTTGCCAACGTATTTTGACAATGCCGTAGAAAATTTTGGACAGACCAAAGAGAAAAAGGCGAAACGACGCCGCTTTGAGTCCGCGCCGTTGCCCAAAAATCACCCCCAATGCGAAGGTCTCGAATTCCTCAGTCCAGATGCGGATTTGCTCGCGCACTTCCCCGAGTGTGCCAAACCGAAGCATGTGTCGGCAAGGTCAAGCAACGAGGTGCAACTTGCTGGCGAGAATGGTGTGAGCTAGATTCAGGGCATGACTCGGTGGCTGACCTTTGCATTGGCTGTGCTGGCAGGCATTCCATTATCCGGCGCAGACAGCTTGTTGCCGCCGGATCGAGTGCTCGTCGTTTCCGTGCGAAATTCCATTTCGGAGCCAACTGTCTATCTCGTCCGACGCGCGGTGAAACAGGCGATGGCGGAAAATGTTTCTGCAATTGTGCTCGATCTGAATGCGCGTGGCGGAAATGAGAAAGCCTGTTTGGAGATCATGCAAATCCTCTCCCAGTATCACGGCATGACGGCGACCTACGTGACAGGTGAGGCATTTTCGATGGCCGCGTTCACCGCATTTGCGGCGAAGCGAATTTACATGGCACCGAATTCGATGATCGGCGTTGCATCTGGAAAAAACGGCGAAGGCAGTGCAGCCATCAAGATTTCTCAAAATCTGCGCGCAAGCCTTTTCTCACTCACTGCCGGTAATGGACACAACAAACATGCTGTCGAGGCCATGCTGGATCCCGAAATCGAACTGGCAATTTCTGGAGAGACGATCAAGCCGAAAGGACGCGCGCTGATTTTGACCGACGCGCAAGCGAAACTGGATTTCGGCGCGCCGCCACAGCCTCTTATTTCCGCTGGCACGGTCGATAGCCTGCCCGATCTGCTCGTACGATTGGGCTTTCCCGATGCGAAAGTGATCCGAGTGGAGATGACCGGAGCCGAGCGCGCGGCGACTCTGCTCAATGCCATTGATTTGATCCTGCTTGCGTTGGGGTTGGTGTGTCTTTTTTTGGAATTCAAGATCCCTGGCTTCGGTGTATTTGGCGTGACGGGCATCATGGCGATGTTCCTGTATTTCTTCGGCAGTCACATCGCCGGTTTTTCAGGTGCGGGATGGGGCGCGTTGTTCGCCCTCGGAATGGCGTTGCTCGCGCTGGAGATTTTTGTTCTGCCGGGAAATCTCGTGTTCGGATTTGCCGGTGCTGGGTTGATGTTGCTCTCCGTCGTGATGGCGCTGGTGGATCATTATCCTGGCGCGACATTCGTGCCGACTTGGGCGCAAATGGAACCAGCGTTGACCAAATGTTCCGTGGCATTATTGATCGCCGTGGCCGCGATTCTTTGGATTGGCAAACGGATTCCCAATTCAACTCTGATTCAACAATTCACCGGAGGAACCACATCTGGTTCACAGACAGTTTTAGAGCGCCAGAGGGCGCAATCATCTCAGATTGGTTTGATCGGAAAGTCGCAATCTCCGTTATTGCCAGGCGGAAAAGCGATGTTTGGCAATCAACTGCTGGATGTGATCACTCGTGGAGAAGCGATTGAAACAGGACGAGTGGTGCGAATCATTGCCTACAGCGGCGATGTGGCGGTGGTCGAAGGAGAACCGGGCTTTCAGGGCTGAATCGGCGGCACTTTATTTTCGGGCGTTGGACCTTTGCCGCCATCTTTACGAGAATCGGGACGGTTATCCGAGAACGGAGTGCGTGATTGGTTGGTGCCTTTCTCCCTTTCCTTGGGTGGCCGCCCATTTCCCTTGAAGGCATTTGTGTCAAATGGTCGCCGACCCGATTTTGATCTGTTCGGATCCCAATCTGGACGCATCTTCGGCAGTTTTTCAAATTTCCCTACCTGATCCACGGAGAGAACATTGCGGACCAAGTTGCTGACTGTCGTGGACTCCTCGCGCAATTTTGCCCAAAGCGGTTCTGCGTAAGGTTTAATCCGATCGCGACTCTCAGAAAGTATGTCGGCGATCTTCGACTTTTGTTCGGAGGTCAAATGCAAATGATGATCCAGCCAAACGACCGAGGCCATAGTGATTGTGGGCGGTGGCAGTGGCGGACTTTTCGGAGTGCGCGGAGGTATGACAGCGGGCGTGACGGCGCGATGCTCAATGAGTGTGCCGGAAACTATACCCGTCCCAAAAATGGCGAGCACCGCCAAGATGACCTTCAGCCCATTCATGAATGACTAGTCCGACGAAATGACGGTGGCGACTTGCACGACGTGATCCAATGACAATTCGCCGGTGATTTCTGCCAGAGAGGAATCGTTTCCGGCGATGGGGTTACCCACATTGATCCAAACACCCAGAAGAATCATCACAGCAAAGCAGGGGACAACCGCGCGCCAAAGCTGGACTGCCAGCCAAGTCGAAAGGTCAACCGGCTGTGTGCCTGCGAGCCGGGCCATGATGCGTTTCTCAAATGTGTACGGCACACGATCCGAAGGCGGATTATTTCGCGCTGCGCGCATCAATTTTTCTATGACTGAATCCATTTTCATGGCTGTTGTACCAGACGTTTTCTCTTTGTTCTAGGTTACAAATACGTGTTTGGACTGATTCTGGTCAACATTTTCCTCATTTGCTGCCTCGCCCTGAATGCCCGCACCTTCACCAATGGCAATGACCAGCCCGTCAACACAGAGATTTCCTTGATCGATTTCTCCTCGATCTCCAGCAACGTGATGACCAATCGCGCATCTGGCGAAAGCCCTTCCATCAATCGATCCACCAGCATTTTTGCGGCGGACTGATCGACATGCGTTTCTTCCTTTCCCCCCACTCGATCCAACCAGTCCATCTCCGGATTGCTCAAATCGGTGATGGTCATCTCACGGTTGCGTTTATGTTTCCTTAAAAAATCGTAACAAGTGTAGGTGGCCAGCCGCATGATCCAATGTTCGAATGGAGCCTCCTCGCGGTAACTACGCAGCTTGCTGTACGATTTTAGAAAGATTTCCTGAACGATATCTTCCACCTCATCTTCGCGACGCGCGTATCGCCGAGCCATGGCAAAGAGACGCGGCTGATACTTCACCACAAGCTCCTCGAACCGCTCCGTGGCTCCACCCAGTACTGCGCGAATAATTGTGCGGTCGTCCGACTCCATTTATTAAGCTGTCAAACGCATTAACAAATAAGGCCACCACTCAGAAGTGATGGCCTTGTGTAATTCAAACCACGAAACTATTCGCGTTCACGCTGCGGCGGCCGGCTATCCGGCTTCCGTGGCTCATCGCGATTCTCAGAATCTGGCCGGCGCTTCGGAGGGGCCGGATCCACTTCGCGACGCGGCTGATCTCCACCACGCGGACGCACTTCACCATCGGGCTTGCGCGGTTGATCGCCTCCATCCCGCGGACGCGCTTCGCCATCTGGACGACGAGGCTGGTCACCACCACGAGGCCCCACTTGACCATCTGGACGACGCGACGGCTCAACTCCGCCTCGGCCGCCACCGCCAAACTGCCCAAATCCCATCGGCCCACCGGGCATATTCTTGAGCATCTCAATCGCATCTTTGGAAAGATCCTTGCGAACCTTCTCAAATGATTTTTTGCGAAGCAGAACCATCTCCGTCTCGATCTTTGCGACAGCCGCCATTTTTTCGCGAATCGTTTCTTCGCTAGCTTTTTCGTCGTAGATGACAGCGTTCAGGCTTCGGCGTGATTCCATCATTTTCTGTCCCAATTCCATGAGCGCCTCGCGATGTTCGGACATGGCCTCCATCAAAATCCGTTGAGATTTCTCATCAAGAAACTGTCCGTTGAACGGTCGTTCACCATTGGGCCCACCAGGCCGCACATCCGGACGATCACCAGGACGAGCAGCTGGCCGGTCTCCATCGGGGCGGGCGGGTTGATTAGGCCTATCGGGTCTATCCACTTCGCGACCGGGCGCTGGACGCGGAGGGCGCGGATCTTCGCGGCGTTCCTGAGCAGCGGCAATTCCGAGGCCGACACCCATCGTCAACATCGCTGCAGTCAGCGAGCGTAAGGGAGCTTGGATTGTTTTCATTGTGTTAGTCACTATTGAACTTTTCTAGTTTTTTTGAAAACCGACGCCGTGCAAGTGGCACACCGGTATCGACAGACTATACACCCGTGCCACCAATTGCACAGCGAACTTTTTACGACTGATTAACGGCGGAAACCAAATCCCGGCGGGCGGAACCCACCAAAAGGAGTCGGTATAGGCGAACGGCCTCCACCGAATGGGCCTCCAAATGCGCCGCCGAATGCTCCACCAAACGGCCGGGCAAATTGCGACGAACGGGCATCGCTCGGGCGACCGGCATCACGACGCGGCTCAGGTCCACGACGATTGTCATCGCGAGATTCGGGAGGACGACCACGTCCTTCGTCTCTGCGTTGCGGTGATTGCTGCGGAGCGAATCGATTACGGTCATCACCCGGGCGACCAGCATCACGACGCGGATCGGGTCCACGACGATTGTCATTGCGAGCTTCGGGAGGACGACCGCGTCCTTCGTCTCTGCGTTGCGGTGCTTGCTGCGGAGCGAAACGATTACGGTCATCACTCGGGCGACCTGCATCACGACGCGGCTCGGGTCCACGACGATCATCATTGCGAGCTTCGGGAGGACGACCACGTCCTTCGTCTCTGCGTTGCGGAGCTTGCTGCGGAGCGAATCGATTACGGTCATCACCCGGGCGACCGGCATCACGACGCGGCTCGGGCCCACGACGATCATCATTGCGAGCTTCGGGGCGGCGAGCTGAGTCGCCACCTTTTTGTGGTGGGCGAGATGCCTCTTGTGGGCGTTGATCGCGACGATTCATTCCCTCTTTGCGAGGCGGATTGTAGTCGGGTCGCGATGGGCTGCGACCACCGCGATCTTGCGCGTTTGATTGAACGGTGATTGTGGCGGCTACGACGAGAAGGAGGCCGGCACGCGTGTAATTACGCCGAATGATTGGGTTGGGTATCATTTTTATCATTTTTCCTAGAGCGATCGTAGAGGCAGACGCGGACTTAATCGATTTGGTTACAATGACAGCCCATCATTCGATAATGAAAAAGGCCGCCCTGTGACGGGCGGCCTTTGTGATTTCAACTGGATTCTACCAGTCGTCGAACGGACGTTCGAAGTTGTTATTCACGTTGGCTTTTCCGCCAGTGGCTTTCATGTGCTCGGTCAATGCCTTTGCAAAGCCAGAGTTGTCCGACTGAGACGCGGAGCCATCGGCCAGAGCGATCTGACCCAAGCCTTCGTCCAAGCCAGTCATCGCATTTACCTTGTTCTTGGGTCGGCCCCATAATCCCGTGCCTGGGGTAGTCGGCCCAATGAACTTAGCGTCGCCCAACTGGATGTTGCGCACCATATGATCCTGCCATCCGGGCCACATATTCGGTTCAGAAGGGTGATTGAATGCAATCCCGTCTGTTCCTTCGATGTTGCGGGTGATGCCAAGGATTGTTGTAGCTTTGAGTTCGTCTCCACCATGACCCACGCCATAGCTGTTACCGCGCTGATGCGCGTAAGGTTGACGACCCATTCCCCAATCTGGAGCCCAATCTAAACGCAATCCATATTTCTTAAAGGCTCTATTCCCGTTTTGTTCGTTTTGCAAATCAGCCACTTGAATCGCTTTCGGAT
>CAMDOH010000091.1 GCA_945903605.1 Akkermansia muciniphila | reverse complement strand
TGCCTTATGACCAGTTTGTCATGCGACAGATTGCGACCGATCAGATGGGCCTGCCGCCCGCCGATCGTCACGCGCTGGGTTTTCTGGGTCTCGCGCCGACTTATTGGAAGGAACTCCAGCTCCCGCCCGACATCATCAAGGGCACCGTCGCCGATGAATGGGAGGAGCACGTGGACACGCTCAGCCGCACTTTTCTTGGCCTCACTCTCGCCTGCGCGCGTTGTCACGATCACAAGTCCGACCCCATCACTGCCGCTGATTACTATGGCATCGCCGGTGTCTTCGCGAGTGTGCGCCATGCCGAGCGTCCCACGATGGGCGACGAGTTCTGGCTGCCGGTGAAGAAAGCGCGCGAGTCCGTCACGGCGCTTGAGAAAGAGCGCGACGAGTTGAAAAAGAAAAAGCCCGTGCCTGCCGACTTCACGAATCAGCTCGCGGTTCTCGAAAAGAAAATCACCGATTTCAAAACCGGCACGCCGCACTTCAACATGGCGATGGCCAACGCCGTCGAGGACGCCGCGCTCTTCGTCATCCCCGCCGCGAACAACAAGGGCACGGTGCTGGACTTCAAACCCGGCCAGGCCCGCGACCTTGAACTGCACAAGCGCGGCAATCCGAATAATACGGGCGAGATTGTCCCGCGCCGTTTCCTTTCTGCATTCCCCACGAAGGATGGCCAGCCGCGCCGCTTGAGCACCGGCAGCGGACGGATCGAACTTGCGCAAGCCATCGTGCAGGAAGCCGCGCCGCTCTCCGCGCGCGTCATCGTGAACCGCGTCTGGCGGCATCATTTCGGGCGCGGCATCGTGGATACGCCCAGCGAATTCGGCGTGATGGGCGACGCGCCCACTCATCCGGAATTGCTCGATGACCTCGCCGCGCGCTTTGTCAAAAACGGATGGTCGATCAAGTGGTTGCACCGCGAGATTCTCCTTTCCGCTGCGTGGCAGCAAAATTCAATCGCGTCGGAATCCGAGCTGCGCGATCCGGAGAACCGGCTCTACGCCCGCATGCCGCGTCGTCGTCTGGATTTCGAGGCATGGCGCGATACCACGCTCGCCGCTGCTGGAACTCTGAACAGGCAACTGGGCGGGATCTCCGAGCCGCTCACTTCCGAAAAGAATCTTCGCCGCACACTTTATGGCATCGTGCATCGCCACGAGCTGGAGCCGATGCTACGCATCCACGACTTCCCCGACCCCGCCGCCCACAGCGCCTCGCGCACCGAAACCGCCACCGCGCTGCAAATGCTCTTCTCGCTGAACAGCCCGTTCCTGCTCGCGCAGGCCGACGCCCTTGCCGCGCGCCTGGAAAGGGAAGCCGGTCCCGTGTTGAACGACCGCGTCACCCGCGCCCACGCCATTCTTTTCCAACGCGCCCCGACCGCGAAGGAACTCGCGATGGCCACTCAATTCCTCACCGGCCGCGAGACCGACAAGAAAGCGTGGTCCGAATACGCCCAAGCCCTGCTGGCCAGCAACGAAACCCAGTTCGTGGATTGATATGAATCTTCCCATCTCTCGACGTGATGCCATCGCCCGTTTCGGCGGTGGCTTGGGTGCGCTGGGTTTGATGGCATCGCTGCCCGGTGCGACGCTTCAAAAAACCCTGCCGCATTTCCGGCCGCGCGCGAAGCGAGTCATTCACCTGTTCATGAACGGCGGCCCGTTCGGCCCGGACTTCTTCGACCCGAAGCCGGACCTGACCAAGTTCGCCGGACAGCGGCCCGAGAGCGCGGACTTGCGCACGGAGCGGCCCACGGGCGGGCTGTTGCCAGTGCCATTCAAATTCAGCAACCACGGCAAATCAGGATTGCCCGTGAGCGAATTGCTCCCGCTCACCGCGCAGTTCGCCGACGACCTTTGCGTGCTGCGCAGTCTTCACACGGACAACCCGAACCACGGTCCTGCGCTGCTGCTGATGAACAACGGCACGATGACGCCGCGCGTGCCGGCGATGGGCGCATGGTGCAGCTACGGACTCGGCACGGAAAACGAAAACCTACCCAGCTATGTGGTGCTTTGTCCCGGCCGGCCCGTGCGATTTTCCATTTTGTGGACGAGCGCGTTTCTGCCCTCGCAACACGGCGGTACTTACATCAATCACTCCGACCTCGATCCGAAGGCGATGATTCCGTGGCTGCACAATCCGCGCACCACGCCCGACGCGCAGCGCAAGCAACTCGATTTGCTTGCCGAAATGAACCGCGCGCATCTCGCCACTCGCGGCGTCGCGGATGCAGCGTTGCAAGGCCGAATCGAAGCGATGGAGACGGCGTATCGGATGCAGTTCGCGGCGACGGATGCCTTTGACATCACGCGCGAATCGGCGGCGGTGCGCGAGAATTACGGCAAGGGACATTTTGCCAACGGCTGTCTCATGGCGCGACGACTGGCCGAGCGCGGCGTGCGGTTTATCCAAGTCTATTACGGCAACGGCCAGCCGTGGGACACGCATTCCAATCACGATCCGCAGACGCGCACGCTCGGCAAAGACATCGACCGCCCAATCGCCGCGCTCTTGGGCGACTTGAAACAACGCGGCCTTTTGGAGGACACGCTTGTCGTGTGGGGCGGCGAATTTGGGCGCACGCCGGTGAGCGAGAATGGCAACGGGCGCGACCACAATCCGCATGGCTTCTGCATGTTTCTGGCCGGCGGCGGCGTGCGCGGCGGCATGAGCTACGGCGAGACGGACAGATTCGGATTCAAGGCCGCGGAGAACCGGATGCACGTCCATGACCTGCACGCGACGCTGCTGCACCTACTAGGCGTGGACCACGAGAAGCTGACATTCCGCTACGCCGGCCGCGACTTCCGTCTGACCGACGTGCATGGCGAAGTGGCGAAGGCAATCCTGGCCTGAGTCGTTTTTTTACGAATGAAGAAATCAAAGCAGACCACCGCCACCATTTCCCCCACGGCCAAGCCCGTGCCCAATAGTTCGGGAATCAAAATCACGGCGCTGGAAACGGTCATCCCCGGCGACATCATGCCGGGACTGCTGTTGCTGCGCATCCACACCGACGCGGGCGTGATCGGGCACGGCGAGACTTATTACGCGCCGCATGCGGTGGCCGCGATGATTCACGATTGGATGGGCCGCCGTCTGCTTGGTGCCGATCCGTTGTCCATCGAGAATCACTGGCGCTTTCTCTACGAACGAACGAGCGCGTTTGGTTCGCGCGGCACGGAACTGCGGGCGATCAGCGCAATCGACCTCGCGCTGTGGGATATTCTCGGCCAAGTTTGCGGCAAACCCATCTGGCAACTCCTCGGCGGCAAGGCTCGCGACCGCGTGCGTCTATACAACAGTTCCGGCGGCCCCACTTATGGTCGGCGACCCGGCGTGGGATGCGATCAAGGCTGGCCCGGTCACGGCGACGTGGGCAAGCCCGGCCCGCTCGAAGACAACTGGGCTTCCAACTACGCCGCCGGTGATCTTGCCGAGGAACTCATCGCCGAAGGTTATTGCGCGATGAAATTCTGGACCTTCGACCGCGCCTTCCACGAGCACGGCGGCAATTTTCTTCCGTGGTCAGCGGTGAAGGAATGCGTGAAGCCGATGGAAGAAGTGCGCGCGCGTGTCGGCGATAAGATTGAAATCCTGCTCGACGGCCACGGTTTTTTTCAACTGCCCGCCGCGCTTCGCATCGCCGAGGCCATGCGCGATCTGCGCCCGCTCTGGCTGGAGGATGTGATGCGCGTGGACAATGTCGATACGCTCGCCGACTTCCGCGACAAGGCGAGACTGCCCATCGCCGTGAGCGAGATGCTCACCAGCTCCGAAGATTATCGCCTCGTGCTGGAACGCGGCGCAGCGGATTATGCGATGATTGATCCGACGTGGGTCGGCGGCATCAGTCAGACGCGGCGACTGGCGGAGTTCGCGCAGACCTACAACGTGCCCGCCACGATGCACGATTGCACGGGGCCGCTCACACTTTTCGCCGGGCTGCACGTGGCGACAGCAGTGCCCAACGTGACCTTTCAGGAATCCGTCCGCGCACACATCCGCACGTTTTACAGTGCGCTTATCGAGACCAATGTGACGATTGAAAAAGGCTTTGCACTGCCGCCGGAAGCGCCGGGACTGGGCACGCGTCTGCGGCCGGAGTTGTTTCTTGCCAAGCGCGAGAACTATCGCATCACCCACGCGCAGCACTGAAAGGGCTGCGGGAATTTTCCGTGACCGTGTGATCGATTACGAGCAAACTTCCAACATGACTTCACGACACTTGCTTGCTGGAATGGCGGCCGTCCTTCTTGCTGCATCATCCGTGTCGGCGGCAGAGTGGCATCGTTGGCGCGGGCCGGATGCCAATGGGATTTCCACGGAGAAAGTGGAGCCGTGGGCGGCGGCGGGGCCGAAGGTTTTGTGGAAGGCAGAGGTCGGGCTGGGTTTTTCTTCCATCGCAGTGGCCAATGGCCGCGCCTACACGATGGGCTATCACACGGGCGCGGACGTGGTCACCTGCCTCGATGTCTCCAATGGCAAAGTGATTTGGGAACATTTCTCTCCGGGATTGAAGATGGAGAATGTTTATGAGGGCGGCCCCAATGCCACGCCGACGGTGGACGGCGACACGGTTTTTACTTTTCGTCGCCGGGGCAATGCCTACGCGCTCGACGCCAAAACAGGTAAGCTGATTTGGGAAGTGGATCTGGCGCGGCAGCTCAAGACGAAGATGCCGGAGTGGGGATTTTCCAGTTCACCATTTATCGAAGGCGACATTCTCATTCTAAATCTTGGCAGCGCCGGTGTCGGCTTGAACAAGAAAACGGGCGCTGTCGTTTGGAAATCTGGCCCCGATGCCTCGGGTTACGCGACGCCTGTGCCCTTTGATTTCCAGGGCAAACATTTCGTCGCCCTCTTCGCTTCACAGGGACTGGTCGCGCTGGATCCGAAGACGGGCACGGTCGCGTGGCGGCATCCGTGGCGCACGCAGGATGACATCAACGCCGCCGACCCCGTCATCATCGGCGACACGCTGCTTCTTTCCTCCGGCGACAATCGCGGCGGCAGCGCCTTGCAGCTCACGGATGGCGCGCCCAAAGTGCGCTGGGAAAATAAAAACCTCCGCGCCCAATTCACGCCGCCCCTTGTGCTGGGTGGTTTCATTTTTGGCCTGGATGGAAATGCCGGCGAACGCGCCACGCTGCGCTGCATTGAACTGGCCACGGGCGAAGTCAAATGGACCGGCCCGCCCGTGGGCACCGGCGGAATTATCGCTGCGAACAATCGTCTGCTCGTCCTCTCCGACAAGGGTGAATTGATTCTCTGCGACGCCACTCCCGCTGCGTACAAGCCGCTCGCCCGCGCGCAAATTCTCGATGGCAAATGCTGGACCAACCCCGCGCTCAACGCCGGCCGGCTATACGCACGCAATGCCCGTGGCACGCTCGTCTGCCTTCAACTTCAACCTGCCAAGGACTGACGCGACTGCTGCGCGTGCGGGTTTCGCGTGATTCTTTGTTGAAGCCGCGCTAGTCTGGATCCGTCTCCGAAATATGGACGGCCACGGATTCAAATTCGCCCCCCGCGCTTTGAGCCTTGCTCTCGTCGCCGGCGTTTTTGTTTCCAGCAATGGAAGAGCGGCGGAGGGCTTCGCATTTTTTGAGAAGCACATCCGCCCCGTGCTGGTTGAGCATTGTTACAAGTGCCATTCTGACGAGGCGCAAAAAGCGGGCCGGCTCAAAGGAGGGCTGCGCGTGGATCTGGCTGCGCCGCTGAGGAAGGGCGGCGATTCGGGCAAGCCCTCAATCGTCCCCGGCAAACCCGATGAGAGCCTGCTCATCACGGCGCTGGGCTTTGGAAATTCCGATTTGCAGATGCCGCCCAAAAACCGTTTGTCTGCGGCGACGCAGGCGCGGTTCCGCGAATGGATTGCGATGGGCGCGCCCGATCCTCGCGGCGGCCAAGCCATTGCCGCGCCGGTTTCAGGAATGGATTTTGCGAAGGGGCGCACGTTCTGGTCATTCAAACCCGTCTCCGAGCCCGTGGCGCCGAAGGTGAAAAACCGCGCGTGGCCCAAGTCCCCGCTCGATTCATTTATTCTGGCACCGTTGGAAAAGGCCGGACTCGCGCCCGCCGCTGCCGCCGACAAGCGCACGCTATTGCGTCGCTCCACTTATGATCTGACGGGTCTGCCGCCGACCTTTGCCGAGGCACAGGCATTTCTCGCCGACGCCTCGCCCGACGCCTTCGCCAGAGTGGTCGATCGTCTGTTGGCCTCGCCGCGATACGGCGAGAAATGGGGCCGCCACTGGCTGGATGTCGCGCGTTACGCCGACAGCAACGGCATGGACGAGAACCTCGCTTACGTCAACGCGTGGCGCTATCGCAACTATGTCATCGACGCATTCAACGCCGACAAACCCTACGACCAGTTTGTGCGCGAGCAAATCGCGGGCGATCTTTTGCCTGCCGCCGCCAATGAACCGCCCGCGCGCGCGCATGAGCGACAGATCGCCACCGGCTTTCTTTGCATCGGCCCAAAAATGCTGGCCGAGGACGATGGGCGCAAGATGGAGATGGACATCGTGGACGAGCAGATCGACACGCTGGGCCGCGCGTTTCTGGGGTTGAGCATCGGCTGCGCGCGTTGCCACGATCACAAATTCGATCCCCTCTCCGCGCGCGACTACTACTCGCTCGCCAGTATTTTCAAGAGTACGAAGACGATGGAAAACTTCAGCGTCGTGGCCGTGTGGCAGGAGCGCGAATTGCTTCAGCCCGATCAGGTCGCGCTGCGCGAGAAACATCAGTCGCTCATCACCGCGCAGAAAAATGTCATCGCGGCGCAGATTGTAAAATTCAACCAGCAGATCCTCGTGGATAAGTCGCTCGCCGCGCTGCCGCCCAAGCCGGAGGAAAGTTATTCCGAGACGATGAAAAAGGAGCTGAAGGAATTGCGCGAGACGCTGACGCGATTGGAAAAGACGGCACCGGAAATTCCGCGCGCGATGTCTGTCAGTGACGGCAGCGTGCAGGACTTGCGCGTGCATCTGCGCGGCAATTATCTCACGCTGGGCGAATCTGCGCCGCGCGGATTGCCGCAGGTTTTTGCCGATGTGCGGGCGATGCCCGTCGACACCAGCGGCCGTTTGCAATTGGCGCAGTGGATGACGAGCGCGAGCCATCCGCAGACGGCGCGCGTGATGGTCAATCGCATCTGGCACTGGCATTTTGGCGAGGGACTGGTGCGCACGCCCGACAACTTCGGCAGGCTGGGCGACGCACCGACGAATCCGGCATTGCTCGACTGGCTGTCGCGGCGCTTTGTTGAATCAGGCTGGTCCATCAAATCCATGCACCGGCTCATCATGAATTCAGCCGCCTACCAGATGGGCGGTGCCTTCAATCCGCAGGCTGCCGCGCGCGATCCGGACAATCTTTTGCACGGGCGATTTGCGCGTCGCCGTCTGCTGGCCGAGGAAGTGCGCGATGCGCTCTTGTACACCGCCGGCACGTTGCGCGAGGGCGGGCGCGGGCTGATGATGACGCACAAGCCGCGCGAGTACGTCACTGCGACGGGACCGAAGAACGTGCGCTTCGAGTTCGACAGCCGTTCAGTGTACCTGCCGGTGGTGCGCAGCGCGGTGTACGAGGTGATGGCGGCTTTTGATTTTGGCGATCCGGCCGTGGTGCAGGGGCGTCGATCGAGCACGACCGTCGCTCCGCAGGCGCTCTTCATGATGAACAGCGAGATCGTGCAGCAAGTCAGCGGGCAATTGGCCGCGCAACTCTGCGGCGGCGCGAAGAGGGACGACGCGGAGCGCGTGCGCGAGTTGTATCACAAATTGTTTCAGCGCGAACCGAGTCGGCAGGAGTCCGAAGAAGCAGTGGCTCACGTGGCCGCAGATCGTGCGGCGACGGTGGAAGGCGAACTGCGCGCGTGGCAAAGTCTCTGCCGCGTTCTGCTGGCCGCCAACGAATTTATGTTCGCGGATTGAAACTGAAATGAACGCGCCGATGTCAGCACCGATGAGCCGCCGCGCACTGTTGCAAGGCGCGGGCACGGGTTTTGGTGCGCTGGCGTTGGCGGCGTTGCTCGGCGAGACACAGGCGGCGGGGGGGATCTCCGCCATGGCACCGCGTGCGCCGCATTTTTCGGCGAAGGCCAAGCGTGTGATTTTCCTGTTCATGCACGGCGGGCCTTCGCACATCGATCTCTTCGATTACAAACCCCAGTTGCAGCGCATGCACGGGCAGCCCTATCCCGGAGCGAAGCCGCGCATCGTCTCCAGCGTCACGGGCAATCTCCTGGCGTCGCCATTCACTTTCAAGCAGCACGGCCAGAGCGGGAGATTTGTCTC
>CAMDOH010000090.1 GCA_945903605.1 Akkermansia muciniphila | reverse complement strand
TTGAGCGCGGCGACGATGGGCTTCCAGTCGAGCGAATCATTGCCGGGCGTGCCGCGATCGGTGCCGCACGCGTGAAAATGCGCGAGGTGTTTGCCGGCCTTCTTGATGGCCGTGGCCTGGCATTTCTCCTCGATGTTCATGTGGAACGTGTCGAGATGCAGCTTCACGGCCTTGGAACCGACGGCCTTGATGAGCTTGAGGCCTTGATCGCAGGTGTTGCAGAAGTCCGTCTCGAAACGGTTGAGCGGCTCGATGCAAATCTGCACGCCCTTTTTCTCGGCGTACTTCGCGAGCTCTTTGAGATTCTTCACGACGAGCGCGAATTCCACCTTCTGCTGCGCCGGTTCCACGGCATCGGCCTTGCCGACGACGGAGTACACGGGGCCGATGAGCGACGGGCAACCGATCACGACCATCTGGTCGATCAGCTTTTTGCAATAATCCAGCGCCGTCTTTTGCTCGGCGTCGGTGCCGCGCAAATCGCGTCCCGGCCCCATGCAGGCGCAGATGGAGCCGCAGGCGAGGCCGACCTTGTCCAGCTCGCGGCGGACATGCGCGGGGTCGATGTGTGACGGATCCTCGACGGGAATCTCGACGGTGGCGAAGCCCCATTTCTTGAAAGTCTTGAAATGCTTGGTGCTCTCGTTGGTGAACGGTGAGGTGAATAGAAAGGAATTAATTCCGAATCGCATATTCTTTGTATCGCGTGAGGCGGGAACCGTACCAAGTGCGCCGTGGGTGTCAATGCGCGGCTGGGAGCGAACCTTTTTTCTTGGTGTCGCAGCACAAGGCAGATTAAAACCTTCCCGTGCGAAACAAGAAACCGGTTAAGAAATCTCCCAAACCCATCGTGACGGTGATCGACTGGAAATCGGGGCCTGTCGTGAATGGCGACACCAGCGTGGAGCGCGAGGTGCTCGGAAACACTGCCGAGGTTCGTTACGCGCTGTGTGATGACGAGGCTGATTTCAACAAAGATATCTGTGAATCGGATGTCATTCTTCTCTGGCAAAATGCCAACGTGACCGAGGACGGCATCAGCAGACTTAAAAAATGCCGTACGATTGTCCGCAACGGCGTCGGCTACGACAGCGTGGATATTGCTGCGGCTGGTCGCGCGGGAATTTCAGTTTGCAATGTGCCTGATTATGGCACGGAGGAAGTAGCCGACCACGCCATCGCGCTGACTCTGGCGTTGACGCGCCAGCTATTCCCGTTGGATGCCGAGGCCAAATCACTCGGCTGGAAATTGCACACCGCGCACAAGATTCGCCGACTGCGCGAGCTGACTTTTGCAATCGTCGGGTTGGGCCGCATCGGCACGGCGGTGGCGCTTCGTGCAAAAGCACTGGGCTTGCAGGTGGTGTTCTATGATCCGTACGTTTCCAATGGTGTGGAGAAGGCGATTGGAATCCGTCGCGTCCGCAGTCTCGATGTGCTGCTCAAACAGGCCGACGTGCTCACGCTTCACACTCCGTTGACGGCTGAGACGCGCTATTTGATTGGCGCGCGCGAATTGGCGCTCATGAAACCGACTGCGTATGTGGTCAACACCTCGCGCGGCCCGGTCATTGAGAAGCGCGCCATTTTTGATGCGTTGCGAAAGGGGAAATTGTGGGGCGCGGCGCTGGACGTGGTGGAGGATGAACCGTTGCGCACAAAGGAAGAAGCGGCCACGCCAAATCTCATCGTCACTTGCCATGCCGCTTTTTGCAGTGTGGAGGCCAAGGAAGAGATGCGCCGCACGGCCGCGCGAATCACACGACAGGCAGTTCTTTTTGAGCCGCTCGACAATCTGGTGAATGGGCAGTTTCTTCGGAAGTAACAGCTTTGGGGCTTGAGTTGTATTGGCGTGAGTCCTAGCATCGGGTGCATGAAATTAAACCTGCTCCCTCTTTTCTTTGTTGCTGCTGTTGGATTGGGCATTGCTTGCGGTGGCGGTGATGGCAAAGCCAAAAATACGGCCGACTCCTATTTCAAGGATATGGAAAAGAAGGCTGCGGGTGGCGATCCGGTTTCACAGATGATCGTTGGGAAGATGTGCAATACCGGCGATGGAACAAAGCAAGATAAGATTCAAGCATTGAAGTGGCTGTTGATTTCATCACGGTCGGACAATAATCCTGCCAAGGCGGATGCCGCGCGCGATGCAGCGGAGATCGAGCGCGACTTAAAACCCGAAGAGTTGGCGCAGGCGCGGGCGGCTGCTGATAGTTTCAAGCCGACTCCGTAATCACACTTCGCATTCCGGTCTGAAAACAAAAAAGCTCCCAATTTACTGGGAGCTTTTTGTTTAATATCTCAGATCACTTGAGAGATCTTACGGGCGTGGTGCTGAAGTTTCCATCAATCTCCAGGTACGCTGGATCAAATCCATCCATGCGCGAGAGAGAACCGAAGTGGTGATCGGCGAACATTGTATGTGAAGAAGCTTCAGTGATCTTGGCCAATCCCTTTTTGTATCCCTCATGATGGCGCAATGTCGCTGTGTCCGGCCCGCAAAGTGTTTGCGGCCGACCCCAAGCTCCACGGTTGGATAACATGTAGGGATCATTGATGAGTACGTTGTCATAGACACTGCCGTCGGGCATCTTGGCTCGATAAGCCCAACGATAACCATCAACGATATCACCGGGATTTTCGGCGTCGACGCGCTCGTTTTTGTCGAATTGGTCGCCCTCTTCCAACATCACAGCCATGGTTTGTGGCGCGCTGAATGTGGCGGGGACTCCCGATAGCCGTGCATTCATCGAAAAGCTGAACTTGTAACCGCGTTGTTCGGCATTCTTGTCTTGAGGGCAAACAAACAGCCGCTTCAATTCTTTGACATCCTTTGTGCCGAGGTACTCGATGATCAAACTTTCTCCCAGCGAAGAGTAATTGAGCCAGTTTCGGACTCCGGGTCCAGACCCGCCGTTGATGGGCATTTTCTGGTTGTTGTCGTCGATAAACATGTGCATCGCGTGCGAAATCTGCTCGAGGTTTTTAATCTCGATGACGTGGCGGGCGCGTTCCTTGGCTTTTGTGAGCACCGGTAACAGCATGCTGGCCAGAATGCCGATGATGGCGATAACGATGAGCAGCTCGATGAGCGTGAACCCTTTTCGGGTGTGGTTGGCGTTCATTTTCATATTTTGTTGATCCGAATTTCCACTCCGTGCGCTGACCGCCCGGCTGGAAATCCTTATTTGTTGCTGAGTGGGCGTACCGGCGTGGAATTCACGTTGGCATCCATCTCCATGTACCGAGGGTCAAATCCATCCATGCGCGATATGGAACCAAAGTGGTGATCGGCGAACATGGTGAAAGACGAAGGTTCAGTGATATTAGCCAGTCCCTTTTTGAAGCCCTCGTGATGACGCAGCGAGGCTGTGTCTGGTCCGCAAAGTGTGGCCGGTCGACCCCAACCAGTCCTGCGAGAGTACATGTATGAATCGTTGATGAGGACATTGTAATAGACGTTGCCATCGGGCATCACAGCGTTGTAACCCCAGCGATAAGTATTGTCGGCTTTGTCAGCGGCGTTTTCGGCGTCCACTCGCTCGTTCTTATCAAATTGATCACCCTCTTCCAAAAGAATGGCCATCGACTGCGGCGCGCTGAAGTTGGCTGGCTGGCCCGAGACTGCCTGGCTCATCGAGTAACTGAATTTGAATCCGCGCGCATTCGCATTTCTATCCTGAGGACACACAAACAAACGCTTCAGCTCAGCAACATCCTTCGTTCCGAGGTACTGAACAATCAAACTTTCGGCGGGAGAGGTGTAATTGAGCCAATTCAACTTTCCAGGGCCGTCACCAGTGCTCGGCGGCATCACCTGATTGTTGTCATCAATGAACATGTGAAACGCATGTGAAATTTGTTCGAGGTTTTTAATCTCAACAATGGCGCGCGCGCGTTCTTTGGCTTTGCTGAGCACGGGTAAGAGCATGCTCGCCAAAATACCGATAATCGCGATGACGACCAGCAGTTCGATGAGCGTGAAACCTTCTTGAGATCGGGATGTTTTCATATTCATAAATTCCTAATTGTTCCGGTCTTTCGGCGTGAATCTCACGCCGTTTTTGCGTGGGCTGCAATCTTTTCTGCCCAGGCCAATCTGTTTTGTAAGTATTTCCAACAAAACAAATCAGATATTCCTAATTCAGCTAATTCCATGCCAAGCTCCACTTGCCGTCTGTCTGACCTCTTTCTACCGAACCTAACCGCTAAAATGGAGGGCTTGATTCCTGTACTAGTCCGTCACAGATTACGCACTCATGCGCGCGTTCATCATTTTCGCAGTCACTCTCACTCTGCTGGCTATCCAGCTTCAAGCCGCCACATACGATTTCCCCATCTACAAGAACAAGCCTCCTGGCAAACAAGTCACTGGGCAGCACGCCGCAGCGGCAACCCCCGCGCTGCCTCCAGCGGAGGCTCAACGTAAATTCACGCTCCCAGCCGGGTTCGAGATTCGTCTATTCGCCGCCGAGCCAGAAGTTGTCAATCCCGTCACGATGACTTGGGATGAGCGCGGCCGACTTTGGGTGCTCGAGCTGTACGAATATCCAATGGGCGCCGCCAAAGGCGAAAAGCCGCGCGACCGCATCAAGATTCTTGAAGATACCGACGGCGATGGTCGCGCCGACAAAGTTCACGTCTGGGCCGACAACTTGAATTTGGCCACGGGACTGTTACTCGGCAATGGCGGCGCCTATGTAGGCCAAGCGCCGCATTTGCTTCATCTGCGTGACACCGATGGCGACGACCGCGCCGATAAATCGACCATTCTCATGACCGGATTCGGACTTGAAGATCGTCACGAACTCTTGAATGGATTCACTTGGGGACCCGATGGCCAGCTCTACATGACCCACGGAGTTTTCACTCATTCCAACGTCGCCAATCCCTATGTTCCCGAGGGCAACGCCGTGAGGATGGATGCTGCCGTTGCGCGATTCAATATCCAGACAAAGAAATTTGAAGTTTACGCCGATGGCACCAGCAATCCGTGGGGCGTGGATTTCGACCGTGTCGGCAACGCCTTTCTCAGCGCCTGCGTCATCGACCACATGTTTCACATGGCCCCGGGCGGCATTTATGTTCGTCAAGGTGGCCAGCCTCAATTCCAACACGCCTATCAACTCCTGCCCAGCATCGTCGATCACCGCCACAAAATGGCTGCTTACAGTGGCATTCAAGTCTATCTCGGCGACCAATGGCCCACGGAACATCTCGGCACGATTTTCTGCGGCAACATTCACGACAACGCCGTTCATCAAGACACGCTCACACCCAACGGCAGCTCCTTCAAAAGTTCCTTCAAACAAGATTTCGTGCGCGCCAACGATGGCTGGTTCCGCCCCGTCAGCCAGCAAGTGGGACCCGATGGCGCCCTTTGGATTGCCGATTGGTACGACAAATATCCTTGCTACCAAAACGCTCGCGCTGATCCCGAAGGGGTCGATCGCGAACACGGCCGCATCTGGCGCGTTGTTTGGACAGGCAACGAAAAGGGCAAGGCCGTCCCCAGCCGACCGCAGACCGACATGAATCTTGCCAAGCTCACCTCCGCCCAACTGGTCGATCGCCTCGCTCACCCGAACATCTGGCAGCGCAAAATGGCCCAACGCATCCTGAATGAACGCCGCGACGACAAAGTCATGGGCCTGCTCCAAAAGCAATTCGCCAGCGGCAAAACTTTGGAGTCACGACTCACTTCGCTCTGGACGCTTCATAGCTCCGGCTATCTGGCCGATGACCAACTCACGAAAGCCGCCGCCGACAAAGAACCCGCCATCCGCGCTTGGGCCGCGCGTTTTGTTGGCGAACGACACCTCGCCACGCAGGACGATGGCGCCCTACTCGCCAAACTCGCCGCCGACCCCGATCCTTCCGTGCGTCTGGCCGTGGCCGTTGCTTGCCGCCAATTGATCGGCGGTTCTCTCACCGTGAACACGCCCGATGGCAAAGGCGCCGACCACGCCAACACCGCACTCGCAGTGGATACGCTGGCGCGTCAACCCGGCACAGCCACCGACCCGTTGTTGCCTTTCATGATTTGGATGGCCGGCGAGCCCTATGTCGCCGCCAACCCCAAATCCGCGTTCGGATGGTTAACCGAACATGGTGCCGCCACGATGCCATTGAGCGGCACGCTTGCTTACAAAATCATGCGCCGCGTCACTGATTTGCAGAACCCGCAACGCATGGACGAAGCGCTCAATTTCATCGCGAAGCTGCCCGTCAACGAACCCCTTCTCCCCTTCGCCCTCTCTGGCCTTGTCGATGGACAGAAAGGCAAAGCGATCAAACCCACCAAGCCCACCGAGCCGGTGATCAAAGCGCTACTTGCAAGCCCGCGCGAAGACGTCGTGCGCCACGCGCGGCAACTCGGCGCCTTGTGGGGCGATGCCGGTTCCATGCAATCGACTCTCGCCATCATCAACGACGCCAAAGCGCCGATTGAAGACCGGATCAAGGCCGCTCAATCTGCGCGCCAATTCAAGAACGACGCCGCTCGTGACGCGTTGCTGAAAGCGATCACGCCCGGAAATCCCGAATCGCTTGTGCTTGAATCCATCGCTGGCCTCAGCCAACTCGGCGCGGAAGCGACGACGGACGCGTTGTTCGTGCAATGGAAAAACTTCAGTCCTGCAGCCCGCCGCGCCGCAGCCGAAACACTGGCTTCCCGTCCCCGTTGGGCAGCGCAACTCTTGAGCGCGTTGGAACAGAAACGCATCGTCGCCAGCGAAGTCCCTGCTGCGACCATCCGCACGCTCACGCGTAGCGATGCCGATTTCGGAATGCTCGCCAAACGTGCCACGGCCATTTTCGGCCGCATTCGCGATGCCGACGCTGACAAGCTCAAGATCATCGCCGCGAAGAAAAAGATGATTCTCGCCAATCCTGGAATGCCGGATATCAAGGCCGGTCACGAAATGGCCAAGGCACTTTGCCTCACCTGCCACAAGCTCCACGGCGAAGGCGCAGAAGTCGGACCCGACCTCACGGGGGTTGGCCGCAGCTCGATCGATGCCTTGCTCGCCAACATCATCGATCCCAATCAGATCATCGGCGCCGGATACGAACTGGTGGAAGTGAAAACCAAAGATGACCGCGACATTAGCGGACGCATGATCGAAAACAACGCCATCCGCGTTCGCCTGCTCGCACTCGGCGGTGCCGAGGCCGTCATCGCAAAAGGCGACATCAAGTCGCTTCGAATCGGTGAAGTATCCGTCATGCCCGAAGGACTCGAGGCGTTGCCCGATGATATTTTCCGCGACCTCGTTTGGTTTCTGCTGAATCCGCCAAAGGACAACCGCCCGTGGACGCCCGCGCTGCGAAAGGAATTGTTTGGTGACGAAACCGCCGGGCTACCGAAGAAATCCACTAAATGAAACGATTCAATCGCGGAGTGAATTGCGGTGCGCTGTTCGCCTTGGCGATGTTCATCGCCGGTCCGGTCCTCGCGCAAATCAAGGAGGAACCGATTGATTGGAATCGCGCGGGCGAACTCCATCGCCGATCTCAGCGCGGCGAAAAACTCACGCCCGCAGAGCAGGCTTATTACGACCGCGCGCGAAAGATTCGCGAGGCCGCACAGCCGTCGGGCAATGCCAATCCGAACGCTCGGCGAACGAACGCATTCAAAGCCACGCCGCTCACAGAGATGGGCAGCGAGAAATACAAAGGCGAGGATGGCGGTCTATACGGCGGTGGTCGTAACGAACCCCCTGTGGCGCATCTCGCCGCCGCGCGAAAAGAGTCGTCACAAATCCGACCGCTGGATGCGCAGGGCAAACCTGCTGCCGACGGCAAAATCGTTCTCGTCTCCATCGGCATGTCGAACACGACGCAGGAGTTTTCCGAATTCGTCCGACTCGGCAACGCTGATCCGGCCAAATCGCCCCGCGTGGTTTTGCTGGACGGCGCGCAAGGCGGAATGGAAGCGCTCGCGTGGGCGACGATGCCACGTCCGTGGGACACGTTGATGAACCGACTGCAAACCGCCAGCGTCTCCACTTCGCAAGTGCAAGTGGCGTGGGTGAAACTGGCCCGCGCTGGGCCTGCGCGGCTTGGCGAGTTTCCAAAACACGCGCAGGAAATGAAGGAGCACGAAGTGAAAATTCTCCAGATGCTCCGGCAACGGTTCCCGAATCTGCGCGTCGCCTATCTCTCGAATCGTATTTACGCCGGCTATGCCACGAGCCAGCTCAATCCCGAACCGTACGCCTACGAAAGCGCCTTCACCGTGCGCTGGCTGATCCAAGATCAAATTGCCGGCAAGCCGGAACTGTCGTTCGGCTCGACGCATGACGGCGCGAAATCTCCGCTCCTACTTTGGGGGCCGTATCTTTGGGCGAGCGGCGCGAATCCGAACAAGGATGGCCTGGCTTGGTTGCCGGAAGATTTCACATCGGACTACACGCATCCGGGCAATTC
>CAMDOH010000089.1 GCA_945903605.1 Akkermansia muciniphila | reverse complement strand
TTCACCGCTCCCTGCACTTTGCTGACCAGACCGCCGAAAGGCGCCCAACCGCCGGGCGGCGCAATCTCGGTGCGGCTGTGGCCGGTGTAACACTGGAAGGCATCGTGATCATTCTGCGCGCCGACAAGCGAGCGGATGACCGTGAACTTATCCATCATCTTCGCCATGCGCGGGAACAGTTCGCAAATCTCGATGCCCGGCACGTTGGTGCCGATGGGGCGATGCGGCCCGGCGAATTCGCGCGGCGCATGGGGCTTGAGATCGAACATGTCCTGATGCGGCGGTCCGCCGACGAGGTAAATGAGGATGACCGATTTGTGCGAGTTGCGAATGCCCGCCTGCGCTTCGAGCGCGAGCAGGTGCGGCAACGAAAGCCCCGCTGCGCCGAGACCGCCAATCTTCAGAAAATTGCGCCGCGAAAGACCGTCACACAAACGACTGGTTGAAGAGCCAAAAATCTTCAGCATACGCAGCCTTTACTGACGATTTCCAGCCGAGCCCTCTTCATTGTTTAGCTGTTGCATCGGCACGAATCAATAATCCGCGATGGAGCCGTCTTTCAATCGGCCGCGAGTCGGCCATTCCGGCTTCGACGGTTGCTTCGCGAGTTCCGCCAAGCGCACCTCGTTAATCTCGCAGCCGATGCCGACGCCCGTCGGCAGCGAGGCGTAGCCGTCCTTGTCCACCTCCCAGCTTTTGCGCACGAGATCCTTCGGTGTGATGCTCGGATAATATTCGTGGATGAGAAAAAGCGGCACCGCCGCGCTCACATGCAGGCTGGCCGTCATGCCGAGATCGGTCGTGACGCAATGCGGCGCGATCGGAACTTGATACGCTTCGCCAAGCGTTGCGATCTTGCGCAACTGCGAGATGCCGCCGGTGTGCGCGCAGTCCACTTGCAGGAAATCGCCGACGCGTTCCTGCAAATAAGGAATTACTTCCCAAATCGTCCGCGCCTGTTCGCCGATGGCCAGCGGGATGTGGATGTGTTGCTTGAGCCGTTTGAACACCTCGATGTTTCCCGGCACGGCGGGCTCCTCGATGTAGGTGATGTCGTAGGCTTTGATCGCACTGGCAAGCTGGATGAGGAACGGCGGCGGCAACGCGCAGTGCGCATCGAACATCACCATGCCGTCGGGGCCGACCTGTTTGCGGGCGTTTGCGATGCTCTGCACGTGCCGCTCGATGTCGGCCGGTGTGCCGGAGAATTCCGATGGGCCAGCACCCACTTTAGTCGCCGTCGCGGACGGATACACGCGCACCTTGTCGCGAGTCGGTCCGCCGAGCAGCCGATGCACCGGCACGCCCCACAATTTTCCCGTGATGTCCCACAACGCCATGTCGATGCCCGCCAGCGTGTGCGTCATGAACGGCCCGCCGCGCATGTCGCGATGCGAACGATAAATCTTCTGCCAAAGAAACTCGATGCGCGTGGGGTTCTCGCCGTCGAGCAACTCGAAGAGCGAGCGCACCAGCGCCGCCGCCACGTACGGTTCCAACTGGTCAATCTCGCCCCAGCCTGTCACGCCGTGATTGGTCTCCAGCTTGATAAACACCTTCCGCTGCATCGGCGTCGCGGTGAGCTTGGTGATGCGGATGCTACTGCTGCGGTCCGCCACGTTCGCGGCCGGATTGTCAGCGGCGACGAGCGATTGCGTCAGCGCAGCGTTGGCAGCGGCCACTGATCCGAGCGAGGTGAGCCAGTCACGACGATTCCACATAGTTCGTTTGGGTCAGGGGTTGATGCGCAGGCGAGTTGCGAAGCGGCACGATGACTTGGCGGCTTCTTCCGGTGGCGAGGGCAATCGTCGGCAGAGGTGCATCATGAAGTGTCAGGCGCGGATCCAATCGAAGAATCCGAGCTTTTCCAAATCGCAACGCAGCGCGGCTTGTTGCGCGGCGTCGAGGTTGCCATTGGGCAGGCGCGCAGGGCCGACATCCACGCCGAGCATCTTCATCGTGGACTTGGCCGCGCCCATGTAGCCGCGCGAGACGAGCAGCGCGATGAGTTGCACAGAGAGGAACTGCTCCGCGCGCGCAGCCTTCAGATCGCCACGCTCGAAGGCGGTGATGACACGATGATAAATCGGCGCGGCGAAATTGAACGAGCTGCCCACGGCACCCGTCGCGCCGAGTGCGAGTGCGCTGAGCATGATTTCATCAAAGCCGAACGGGATGTCGAACGCGCCGCCGCCGGACGCGCGGCAGAGCTGGTATTCCATCAGATTGCTGCTCGTGAATTTGATACCCGCGAGATTCGGGATGCGCTCCACCGCCTGCGCGAGAAATGCGGAAGGCGAATGATTCAGCCCCGTGAGCAGCGGGATTTCGTAGTAATAGAACGGCAGCTCTGGCGCGGCGGACGCAATCTCCGCCATGCAATCCACGAGCGCGGCGACGTTGGCCGGCTTGAAGTAACTTGGCGCGAGCGCGGCGACGGCCGTTGCGCCTAACTGCTGCGCCTGCGTGGCGAGATGGCGCGCATCGGCGAGACAATTCGCGCCGACGTGGACGATCACTTGCAACTCCGAGCCGCGCACCACTTCCATCCAGCGCACCGTGAGCGCGCGACGTTCATCGAGAGAAAGCGAACTGCTCTCGCCCGTGGTGCCGCCGATGAAGACGTACTTCACGCCACTGGCTTGCAAATGCGCCGCCTGCTTTTCGACGATTGCAAGATTGAGCGAGCCATCCGCATGGAACGGTGTGTGTGTCGCGGCGACGAGGCCGGTGATCTTGAGTGGATTCATTTCAAAGTGCGCCCTGATTGTCCGGCGATTGAACCTGCTCCAACCGCTGCCAGCAATACCAGAACATGCGCGGCAGGTGAAATGGGCCTTTGTAAATCGTCCCCTTCGCGCGCGAGGAGATGCGACCGTCGCGGCGCAGGTAGCCGAACCACGCGCACTCGAGGGCGTGCCCCATTTCATCGACCTGCTACGGATATCCGCCCGACCTTGATCCTTCCCGCTTCTCCCTTTTCAAGTCCGCCGCGTTCCGCTAGCGTCGTGCCGTTAGCGGGAAGAAAAGCACGATCAGGAGTGGGATGGGAATTTGTTCGCGATGTCCGCGCCAGTTATTTTCGAATCCTTTCAAGCTGAACTCAGCCGCCTCGTTGAGAAGTTTGGCTGCAACCTCGCCGAACTCAAAGGCTCCGGCTACGACGAGGCCAAGCTGCGCCTCGAATACCTCGACCCCTTTTTCCGCGCGCTCGGCTGGGACATGGAGAACCGCGCTGGCCTCATCCAGCGCGAGCGCGAAGTGGAGGTTGAGAGCGCTACGCAGATTGGCGGCGGACGCAAACGCGCCGATTACCTGTTCCGGACCGACAAGCGCGACCGCTTCGTCTGCGAGGCCAAGAAACCCGCCGAGGAGCTTTCCGCCCGCTATGCCTTTCAAGCCAAACGCTACGCCTGGAACAAAGGCGTCCCCGTCGCCGTCCTCACCGACTTCGAGGAACTCAAAATCTACATCGTCGGCGGCAAGCCCTACCTCGACGAGCCGCAGGTGGGCGAATGGAAGACCTGGCACTTCCGCCAGTTTCCCATCATCGCCCGCGAACTCTGGGACCTGCTCGCCCGCGACAAGATTGCCGCTGGCAGCATTGACGCAGCGTTGGATGCATTGCCCAAGAAAGCCAAGGGCACCGGCAAAGCCAAACAGCAATGGCTCATCAAGCCCGACCGCGCGCGCGGCCGGGGTGAAGTCCACGCAGTTGCGGAAGGATCTGGCCTACTTCGGCACATTCGGCACGCGCGGGTTGGGCTACGACGTGGAGCAACTCGCAGGAATGATTTCCGACGTGCTGGGCACGAGCCGCCTGCAACCTGTCGTGCTCGTGGGCGTGGGCAACCTCGGTGCGGCGCTGTTGGCCTACCAAGGCTTCGGCCCGGAGGGCTTCGAGGTGGTGGCGGCATTCGACGCTGAGCCGCAAAAGGCGCGCACGCGCACGACCTTCCCGCGCATTCTGCCGATGGCTGAGATGCCCCGTGTCATCCGTGAGCGCGGCGTGCGCATGGCCATTCTCACCGTGCCGGTCAGGGCGGCGCAGGAGGTGGCGAACCAACTCGTGGAGGCGGGCATCGTCGGCGTGCTGAACTTCGCGCCCATCGTGCTGCAAGTGCCGGAGGATGTGACGGTCAACAGCGTCAACCTCGCCATCGAGTTGGAGAACCTGAGTTACTTCATCCAAGGCTGATGGCCTCGGACGGGAAGCCACAGATGACACAGATTTTAAGCAGTGACGGGGTTCCCCATCTGTGTTTCATCTGAGGCCATCTGTGGCTAAGCTGATTTTCTGACATGAACTGGGTCCATCTCCATCTCGCGCTCAACCACATCCCCGTGCTCGGCGCACTCTTCTGCGCGCTGCTGCTCGCGGTCGGGTTGGTGCGGCGGAGCGATGAATTGCAGCGCGTGAGCCTGTGGGCGCTCGCGCTGCTGGCGGCGGTGTCCATCCCGATCAAGTTCACCGGCGACTTCGCGAGCGAGGCGCTGGCGGCGAAAAGCGGCGCGGCGGTCGTGGTCACACTGGAGCCGAAGCTGCTGAACGCCCACGAACAAGCCGCCGACCAGGCCACGACGGGCGTGTTCCTGCTCGGTCTGGTGGCGGCAGCGGGCCTCTTCGCGGGACGGGGCGGTAGGTCTTTGCCCAAATGGTCGGTGGTTGCCTCACTCGTCTTGGCGCTCGTCACCTTCCTCATGATGGCACGAACGGCGAACCTCGGCGGGCAGTTGCGGCATCCGGAGATTCACGGCCCGTAGCCCCCGAGGTGAGGAGGCGGATTCGTTGGGCTGCTGAAGGATTCCGCCTCCTGACCTCGGCGGTTACATCACCTCCGCCAGTTCCACCAGCCGGCTGCGCTCGTTCACGGACTTGGCGGCGGCGGCGATGATGGCGGTGACTTCGAGGATTTCCTGGTGCGGCACGGGCTCGACGCGGGTCTCGGCCATTTTCAGGAAGGTGTGGGCCATGCGGAAGATTTGGTAGTGGTGGCCGAACCAGTAGTTGCCATCAATGGCAGGTGTCCACTCGTGGGTCTTCTTGGCGAAGTGCGCCGTGGTGCTGCAGTAAGTGGGCGTCACGTCCGGCCGATCATACCAGACTTCGGCGGGCATGCGGTCGTCGTAGGTGATGAGGGCGTGGCATGCGGCCTCGCGCGCGTGCGGGCCTTCGACTGGCCGGTGCAGTTCGCCCCCATCATGAAGGCCGGCGGCTTCGACGTAATCGTCGGCAACCCGCCTTACGGTGCGGACTTCGATAAACAATCCGAGTCCTACATCAGAGCTAGATACCATGCAGTCACGAACTCTCTCGATTCGTTTATCATGTTCGTCGAACTGGCCGGTGAATTACTGAACCCAAAGGGATATTTCGGGATGATTATCCCCTCGGGATGGGTCTCAACTCCCTCGTCAAAGAAACTCCGCGAACGCTTTGCCGAACAGTTTCTCCCAACCTCATTTGTTTCGCTTCCGTATGACGTTTTTGATGGGGCTTACATCGATACGATTATCGTGACAGCGAAACGGCTCGAAACAGGCAAACGCTGGACAAACTTAAATGACACATCGGTCGAACTGGTGGTCTTTCCGATTCGGATGAAAGTCGAGGATCAGAAGGATTTCTACGCGTTTAGAAAGGTAGGCGACTGTGCAAGCTGGCTGGCCTCGCCGGACAAGGGATTCTTGGTTCTGTCTTCCCGCGAGCAGGCAGCTTTGGTCACGAAGCTCAGCACCAGCCCAGCCACTCTCGACTCAACTGTCGAAGTCATGCGTGGCATAGAGACTTACAATCCACGCCCGGCAAGGGAGTGTAAGAAGCCGAAGCGCGCTTTTAACGGTGAGATGCTTCGATACGAATTGGACCTTGGACCTGAAGCATACGAAGGTTACCCGCCTGACATTGAGGCTGGAAAGCCAATCAAGTTTTTCAGTGGGCCACGGATACTGCTTCGTCAGCTAATCAGCCGGAAGTTTCGGTTGCAAGCGGTGTTCACCGAAGAGGAATTCTTAACTAATCAATCGGTTCAAAGCCTCGTTCCACGAGGTGCGTTTCCTCACATCAAGTGTGCTCTTGGGATTCTAAACAGCCGGCTGATTTCTTGGTTCTTCTGTCAGATAAACATGGTTGCTCGTCGTGATGACTTCCCGAAGACGATCATTAAGCAAACGCGAGAACTTCCGTTCCCAGAAATTGACCCAAAGAACCGAGCCGACAAATCCCGGCACGATAAGCTGGTGGTGCTGGTGGACAAGCTGCTGGGCCTGACGCCCAGGCTGCGCGCCGCCACGTCCGAGTCGGAGAAAGCCACGCTCCAAAACGCCGTCACCGCCACCGACCAGCAAATTGACACGCTCGTCTATGACCTCTACGGCCTGACCGAGGCCGAAATCAAACTGGTGGAGGGCGCCGCGTCGGCTTGATATTACAATCCGCTCTCGCGTTTTCCACATCCGCTTGGCGAGGGATCGCGCGCGGGGCGAATCAGCAGGACGATGGCGAGGGAGAGCAGCGCGACGGCGGTGAAGCAGCCGAAGATGAGCGTCAGCGAGACGCCTTGAGTCTTTAGCACGCCAAAACCCCAGTCGCCGAAGCCGCCGCAGGAGATGCTCACGAGGTTCATGATGCCGTAGCCGGTGGCGCGCAGTTCGGGTCGCGTGATCTGGCAGAGGATGGGCATGTTGTTGCAGTCAAAAAATCCCCAGCCGATGCCGAAGAGAATCAGGAACAGAATCGCGAACGTAACGGTGCCGGGATTTCCCAAGCCCAAAAGCGCGGGCAGAAAGAGTGACATGCCGATGGCGCTGACATAGATGCGGCCGCGTTCGGTGCGGCGCATCCAGCGATCGGCCAGCCAGCCGCCGAGCAGCGCGCCGCCGATGGTGGCAATCTGTACATACAGCACCGCGATGACACCGGCTTCGCCCTGCGAAAGTTTGAACTGCTCTTTCAGG
The DNA here is from genome assembly GCA_945903605.1 of Akkermansia muciniphila. Taxonomy (GTDB): domain Bacteria; phylum Verrucomicrobiota; class Verrucomicrobiia; order Limisphaerales; family UBA1100; genus CAMDOH01. The sequence goes on along the minus strand of CAMDOH010000089.1, from coordinate 1,990 downwards.
ATGACGGGCATCCAATCTTTGATGACCCAGCCAGCGATGGCGGGCAGCGTGAAGTAGAGCACGAGCAGCAAAAAGTTGCGGTTGCCGAACAACGCGCTCGCCGCGCGCGCGGGTGTGAGCGATGCGCTGGCGGCATCGGCAGGGCGTTCGGGATTTCGCAGAAACCAAAACAGCGGGAACGCATACACGATGCCCACCAAACCTGCTGCACTGAACGCCCAGCGCCAGCCGTGACTCGGCGAGTCCGCGACGTGTCCAGCGAAGCCGCCGAGAATCAGCCCGATGTAAATGCCGGTCTGATGCAGGCCGACGGCGCGTGACCGCGTCGGGCCAAGATGAAAATCCGAAATCAACGCCAGCGCGGCGGGGATGTAAAACGCCTCACTCACACCCATCAGTGCGCGCGACGCGACGAGTTCGTTGTAAGTGGTCACGTGCCCCGTCAGCCACGTCACCAGCGACCACACGAAGAGGCTCACCGCAATCACGTGTCGTCGGCTGAAGCGGTCTGCGATGTAGCCGCCGACGGGGCTCAGCACGGCATACACCCACTTGAACGACGCGAGCACAAAGCCCCACTGCGCGTCGCTCGTGATGCCGGCGATGTCGCCGACCATCGAGGTCTTCATCGTGGCGAGCATCTGCCGGTCGAGGTAGTTCAGCAGCGCGACGGGCCAGAGCAGCGCGACGACAATCCACGCCGTTCGTAGCGCGCGGGAAGGTTCGGGAGCGGACATGGATTACTTCTTCGGCGCGGGCGGGAGTTGGTTGAGCACGAAGTCCACCAGCTCCTGACACTCGAAGAACGCCGGGCCGACTTTGTGGCCTTCACCGGGGATGAGCTTCACGGTGATCTTGCCGCCGCCAGCTTCGTAGCGGTCTTTGAGCAGCTTCGTGTTGTCGGCGTAAGGCACCACCGCGTCGGAGTCGCCATGCACGACGAACATCGGCACCTTGTTCGCGAGCAGGCCCGCCAAGTTGTCCACGGGATTGAACTCCTTCAGCTTCGCCACGAGTTCGGCTTCGGGCAGCGCGAAGTCGGCAAGCGTGGCGGCCTTGTTCTTCATCGGCCAGCTCGCGAGGTTGCACACGGGATAAATGCCAACCCACGCGCGCAACTTGTCCGGATTCCGAAACGCCCACCCAAGCGTCATGATGCCGCCGCGACTTTGGCCGAGCAGGATGGGCTTGGGCGACCAGCCGCGTTTGACCATGTCGTCGTAGAAGAGCGTGAACTTCGCCGAACTCGCAGGCCCGCCGCGCACTTCACCGAGGTCGAAGCCGGCGATGCTGATGCCCGCCTTCATGAAACTCTCGAAGTAGAGCTTCCGCTGGACAATCGAAACGCCGCCCAGCGTCGGCGCATACCACAGCCACGGTTTGCCCTCGGCGGGTTTGGGCGCGGCGTAGAGGAAGGCTTTGTGCCCGGCGACTTCGAAGGTCTCGGCCTTGCGCGGAAAATTGTCCTGCGCAGCGAGTGGCGGTGTGAGGAGGGAGAGGAGCAACAACAGGGAGAAAGTTGATGGCTTCATCTGGATTGTGGATGCGAATGGTAAAGTAGGAGGCCCGCGCGCTTCAATTCCTATTCCCTAGGCCGGGCAACCTTCTCGCGCTGGAAATCCGCCACAGCCAACCCCAATTGCCGACCCACCGCGCGATAACCATCGGTCGTGCTGTGCGGCGTGTTCCACGAAGTTTCGAGACAGACGGAGACGGTGTGCGGGTTGCCGTTCATGCAGACCCAGTTCGCGCTGATGTTGCGCCACAGCGGATGATAATTCGCCCCGGTGCTCTTGGGCTGGTTGCTCATCGGGATGAGCGGCTTGATTTTGCTGATGCGCCCGTAGGCGAGCTGGATGAAGCGGTCGCGCTCCGTGATCATCGGCTCCTTCAGCAGCTCCTTGTCCAGAATGTAAAAGAACGTGGGATCGCCCGGCGCCGGATTGTGCAGATCGAGGAACACATCGAGCCGCTGCTCCTTCGCCAGCGC
>CAMDOH010000088.1 GCA_945903605.1 Akkermansia muciniphila | reverse complement strand
GGCGGCGACATCGGCCTCTATGAAAACAATGACATTCATGCCATTCGAATTCTCGCGATGGAACCGACCACCGATCGCAAAGGCGGCGCCAACTCCGGACGGCGATTCTACAATCATTCCAGCGAACGCCTGCGAATCCTTGGTGAGTTCCCCATTCGTAAATTCGGCACACGAGCCGCCGGTGTGAGTGAAATGGTGAACGGTCAGCCTAAAGATTCCGATGGTCAGCCAGACACCAGTTTTCTCGCCAAGATCCCTGCCGACACCGCCTTCACTTTCCAGACTCTCGATGTGCGCGGGATGGTTTTGAACACCTCGCAGACATGGCATCAACTGCGCCCCGGCGAGCTTCGCGCCGACTGCGGCGGTTGTCATGCGCACAGCCAAAAGCCGACCGATTTCAACCTCACACTCGCTGCAAAACCTGGTTATGAAGTCTGGGATCTTGTCAATAACACGCCGCTGCTCACAACGAAAGACAACGACACCTCGAAACAAAAGTGGGACATCGCTGGCACGAGCGGCCTTCGCCAAGTGAAGAAGACCGACGGGCAGGGGATTGTCTCGCCGGAATATTTACGCGACATTCAGCCCATTCTCCAGCGCAGTTGCGTTGTCTGTCATTCGAAGCAATTCGACAAACCGGCAGGTCAACTCGTGCTCGATGCCGACGACGAACAGATTCAAAACGAGCAGCACGGAAAATTCCCCGGCACCTATTATCGTCTCGCACTTGATGAGCGCGCCAAGTTCGGTCACAAACCGATCGGCTACGATTCCTGGGGTTATCCCAATGCTTCACGTTACATTCGCAAGCAAGCCAGTCGCCGCAGCCTTCTTGTTTGGAAAATATTCGGCGAGCGACTCGATGGTTTTAGCAACGACGATCATCCCTCCGAATCCGAACCCGGATCAGGTTTCTACACGCACAAAGGCCAGAAAGTTCCGACCGATAAGAGTCGTCATCGTTACGATCTGGATTTCACGGGAAGCGAAATGCCGCCTGCCGCTGCCATTGCTGGCAAAGCCAAGAATCCTGCCGGTGACGTTGTCACTGTGCCTCCTTTGAGCGATGAGGAACGCTTCACTCTCCTGCGCTGGATTGATCTTGGTTGTCCGATTGACCTCGATACTGCCAAAACTGATTTGGCTCAGCTCGGTTACGGTTGGAGACTCGATGACAATCGCCCCGTACTGGCTCTCACAGAACCGCGTTCCAATACGAATCCGCAATTCGACCGCATCCTCGTCGGGATGCATGATTATTATTCCGGTTTGGACCCCGCGAGTTTCACGGTCACAGCGAACTTCGAGGTCGCTGGCTTGAAGGCAGGCGAAAACCTCGCCGCAAAATTCAAACCCAAATCGCAGGGTGTCTGGGAATTGAAATTGCCCAAACCCATCACGCAATTGTCGAATGCAAAACTGATCGTGTCAGTGAAAGACAAACAGGGGAATTGGACGCGGATCGAACGCGACTTCAGCGTTGGAAAACCAGCTCAGACTGCGCAACGCTGATCCGTAAGCATGAAGCTGATCAGTTTGGTTTTTATCCTGTTCATCTCAGTCCTGCCACTGGCAGCGCAAACCATCAGCACATTCGCTGGAACGGGTACGCTTGGATACACCGGTGATGGCGGTCCGGTTCTGAAGGCCACTTTGAACAATCCCTTCGGCGTCATTCGTGGGCCGGATGGAGCGATTTGGTTTTGCGAATATGACAATCATGTGGTGCGACGTGTGGCTGCCGACGGCACCGTCACCACTGTCGCTGGCAGCGGAAAGGCCGGCTATTCGGGTGATGGTGGGTCTGCTCTAAAATCCACTCTCAATCGTCCGCACGAAATCCGTTTTAACAAGTCAGGCAATCTCTTCATTGCCGACATGGCCAATCATGTCATCCGTCGAGTGGATGTGAAGAGCGGCGTCATCACCACCATTGTCGGCACAGGCAAGTCGGGGTTTTCTGGCGATGGCGGTCCGGCAATAAATTCGCAATTACGACAGCCGCACAGCATTCAATTCGATTCACACGGCGACCTTTTCATCTGCGATATTGGCAACCATGTCATCCGCAAGTTGACGATGAAGACCGGCGTCATCACCACCATTGCCGGCACTGGCAAGCCCGGTGCCACTCCGGATGGCGCACCCATTCTCGGGACGCCGATCAATGGACCTCGATCGATTGATTTCGATGCCGCTGGTCATTTATGGCTAGCCACACGCGAAGGCAATCAAGTCTTCAAGATCGATTTGCGCGCAGGAAAAATCTTCCACATCGCTGGCACAGGAAAGAAAGGTTTCACCGGAAATGGTGGCCCAGCTCGCGAAGCTGCTTTGTCAGGACCCAAAGGAATTGCTGTCGCGCCTAATGGTAACATCTATCTCGCCGACACCGAGAGTCATTCTCTGAGAATGATCGACATCAAAACTGGAAATCTGGAATTGATTGCCGGCACCGGTGAAAAGGGCGATGGCCCAGATGGAAATCCACTTGCCTGCAAACTCGCCCGTTTGCACGGGCTGTTTGTGGACGCCGACGGCTCCGTTTTTATCGGCGATAGCGAGAATCATCGCGTGCGCATCCTGAAGCATCGACCATCACGATGAACACGACTCATATTCGAGGCGCCGCTGTTCAGCGGGATTGCGTCGGCTTCAGCTTCGGGTCATCGAGGTCGAGGCGGTAGAGGATCTGGTTATAATCGTAGCGCGGCGTCGGCATCGGTTTGTCGGCGAACTGCACCGTGTAGGTCCCTTCGAAGAGCAGGATGGGCGAACCCTCCGGCGTGAACTCCGCGTGCAGACGCGGGTTGTAGAAAGTGTAGTTCTCGTGGCTCAGCACCTTCACCGTCTTGCCCCACGGACCTGTCGGTGCGTCCGCCTCCGCATACCAAAGCTCGCCGAAGACGGATGGCTTGCCGAACTTCTCCATAAACACCGTCACCCAGCGCTTACGGAAGGCGTTCCACGCAATGGACCCGCTGTGCGGCTTCACCGTTTTTCCATCGGCGACGGAAGCGAGCGTTTCCTGCGGCTTCAAAATTTCCCACGTACTGGAATCCTGCCACGCCTCGAATGTGGCCGGGCAACGAAGCGTCGGCAGCGGGTTTCCGAAGAGCACCCATTCCTTTCCCGCGCTATCCTTCCAGAAGGCCGGGTGCCCCTCGGGCAACGGCGGCGGCTTCGGCGCTGCAGCGCTCTTCGTCCAGACCACGCGCAGCCGCTCTAAACTTTCCGTCGTCTCGTTCCAGACGCACAGGCCCGATTCGTACGCCTCCATCGGCGGCTTGATCTTCACGTAGGTGCCGACGAGCCGCGCCGCGCCGCTCTTGTCTGGCAAACTCACGTAGCCGCTCACCCACGTCGGCCCGCTACCGGGCATCTTGGCGACAACGAGGGGAACACCCCTGGCATCGGCGAAGTGGTCGAACTTCAATCTCAACGGCGGCTCGAACGACTCGAGCGGCCGCACCGCAGTCGTGGCGCTCGTCATGTCGAAGAGGCCGAGCGGATAATTCGCCAGCGTCGTGTCGCCCCAAGCCCAGAAGAGTCTGCCGCGATGCACCGCGTTCTGCACGCTGTCGCAACCCAGCACTCCCGATTCGCGCCACTGCAACTCGCGGCCGAGCTTTTGGCTCTCGGCGAAAAGCCCGCCGCCCGTGAGCCGGCCGAGTCGCTTGGCGAGGATGGTTCGGTTCACCTCCACCTTCAGCGTCTTGCCAGCCTCTGGTTTCAGACGAACGCCGTGCTGACCAAAACCATCGCGAGGCACCTCGTAGCCGTGGCCGTGGACATCGAACCACACCTCGCGCCCCATCAGCTCAGGCAGGTCGAAGGCGATGACGCCCGCGTTATCCGTCACGAACCGCGCGTGGTGCGTCGTGCGCAGTTCCACCAGCGGCACCGGCCAGCCACTCCCTTTCTCGACCACCTCGATGCGGCAGGGAGGAGTGACTGCGGCCGCCGCGATGGGGGGCGCTGACATCTGACCCGCAGTCAGAAAAATCGTTGCGGAGAATTGCAGCAGGAGTTTGCGCGGGTTCATCCGAGAGGTGATGTGATGGAAGTTTTCGTCTGCGACATTGGTTTGTGTGAGGTCACGTGGCCTTCGCGAAGGACACCGGGGGGCAGAAATTAGGCCCGAATTTCAATCAACTGTTCTCCTTGTTCCAACCGTTTCAAGGTCTCCGGCCACAGCAGCTCAATCCACTCCAGCAGCGCGCGGTTGGAGCAGTTCCCTTTTCGAATCCAGACCAAGGGAACCGGCTTGTTACTCAGGAGCCAGCGGTCCACGAAATCCTCGTCTTTGCTGACGATGATGGCGCGCTTGTTTTGGGCATGGTCCCAGATCGCAGGGTCATCGGCCGTCTGCAAGCTTAGCTCGGAGACATGCGTGGCCTCATGGCCTTGGCTGAGAATCCATCGTGCCAGCGCCGGTGGCAACTGTGCATCGATGAGGAAGTTCACGCGTGCTGCAGAACCGCATGGTCGGCTTGACGTGCTGCGTAGGCGAGCGCCGCCTTGATGTCATCCGGTTCAAGGTAGGGAAAGTCTCGCAGGATTTCCTCGTGCGGCACTCCTTCGGCCAACATGCCGAGCACATCCGTTACGCGAATCCGCAAACCCCGGATACAGGGGCGTCCGCCGCATTTATCGCGGTCCACCGTGATGCGGTCTAGGAGCTTCATGTCCATAGGATACTTTAGTCCGTATCTCTCAACAAGCCTGCAAAACCATCGGAAGTGCGTGCGAGTGGCCTCGTGGAAAATACATGCGCTATCGCTTGCGATGGACAACTTGGCGGACCGCGGGCAGGATTCGTTCATGGCCTCCAGCGAACGGGAATACGAGAAGGCGCAGCGCGTCCTCGCCGCCTTGAAGTCGGTGACGCTTCCCGAGACCCCGTACGTCAGCGGCCGCATCCCCGAGTTGGAGGAGGCACTGGCCGCGTCGAAGGCATTGCGCGAAGCAATCGTCCGCTGCGAACGGGAGTTGGCGGAGCTGCGCGCGCGACGCACCAAGGCCGATAAGCAAGCGTGGAAAATCGGCCTGGCAATCAACCACATGGTGCTCGCGATCCCGAACGCATCGCAGCCGCTTCTTTTGAAATTGATGGGCAAGACGCCCAAGGAACAGCAGGCCCGGCGCGGTCCGAAGCCGAAGTCGGGCCGGATCAAGCCATCTTCGCGCCGCCGATAGGCGCCTTTCAAACAACCGATGCCGTTCGCGCGCTGTCTAATTCGAAGGCAACGCGTTGCCTTCGAATTAGCGAGTCGGGAATTTAGAGGGCAATCGGTTGCCCTGTAATTAGCGGATGAAAAGAGGCCAGTGTTTTTGGAAAACAGGCCATCCAAATCCCTTTCTGTGCCAGTTTTGGCTTAGGAAACGCCGTCCGAGTGTCAAACCTCGACCTTTAATCCGGCAAAGACGGCGACGAAGGCGGAGCAGGGGGTGAGCTGGCTCACGAGAGAGACGCTACTTCACAATCGGGTTGCGCCACTTGAGTCCGCGGAACCGGGCGAAATCGGTGTCGGTTGAGGCGAGGACGCAATTGTGTTCCACAGCCAGCGCCGCAATATGGGCGTCGGAGACGAGGTTCGCCGTGGCATTGCCGGCGCGCATCATCTGCTGGAACACGGTCCAGTGCTGTTCCGTCGGTGAGATGACTCGGACGCACGGCTGGTCCAGCCAGCTTTGTACGCGCCCAGCCGCTTCCTTGAGCGTCAGGGGGCGCTTGTGCAAACGGGCATTGGTGCCGATCCGGATGAAGGCGGTCAACACGGGCCAGCAGAGCGCCACGGGGGCAGTGCCACTCAAGAGGCCATCCCACCACGCGCGGGACGCCTCGTGATGCTCAGAGAGACTATCTTCCGCGTAGAGGAGGATGTTCGCATCCACGAGGATCATTGGTGATCCTCGCCTTCGGCGTGAGCCAGAAGATCCGCGATGCTGTCGTAGCTGAAGCCTTGACGCAGGCCGAGCGCGCGCGGCTTGGTGCGATAGGGCTTCGCCGTAGGCGGGGCCAACACGGCGTCCAATCCCGTCCGCAACGCCATGTTCACGACCTCCTTGAAAGGCTTGCCCAACTTGGCGGCACCTTTGCGCGCTTTGGCCGCCACATCCGGATCGAGCGTCAACGTGGTTCTCATATAAGCATCATGATGCCAATATGGCTAAAGTCAAGGTGCGGCTGTGCTTTGGCTAGGGATCGTTACGGCTTGAAGAGCTTCTCCACTTTCACTTATGCCGCAAGCTTGCTGTATTTCTGGTAACAGGCTATAAATAACTCAGATGAAATTCGCAATCACCGTTGATCGCGACGAAGACGGGGTGTGGGTCGTCGAGTGTCCATCCATTCCCGGCTGTGTCAGTCAGGGGAAAACCAAGCCCGCCGCTTTGAAGAACATCAAGGAAGCGATTGAACTGTGCCTGGAAGTCCGCTCGGAACGCGGCCTGCCTCTTACGGTCGAAACCCGGCAAATCGAAATCGCACTCTGATGCCCGTCCTTCCCGTATAGAGCGGCCGCAAGACCGTTCGAGTCTTCGAGAAACTTGGTTGGCAGGTGGCTCGTCAGCGTGGCAGCCACATCATCATAGTGAAAGACGGCGAGAACGTGACCCTCTCCATTCCCGATCACAAAGAAGTCGCCAAAGGAACACTCCGCAGTCTGATTCGCGCCGCCGGAATTACGGTGGACGAATTCACGCGCTTGCTCTGACAGAGTGACGTGGAAGGCGGGCGCGGCGGGGAGCGCGATGAACCTGCTGCAATTCCCCACGCTCAATCACCAGTGCGTGATCATGAACGGCGTGCGCGATGACGAATGCGCGCAGTTGCTCTGCACCTTCTTCCAGCAACAGCGCGGCAAGGGGCAATCGCTAGCGGAGTGAATCATTATTGCGTCGGCGGCAGCGAAGGCGGCGTCGCGGTACGCAACGCGGCGACGAGTTTCGGACGGGTCATGAAAATGAGTAGTACAATCGGATAGATGAGTCCGAAACATCCGCCGATCGCTCCGCCGATCACTCCGCCCATAGCACCCGCCGCTTCCGGTCCTTGCAGGCGCGATGCTTCTTCAAGCGCCGGGGGGACGACCAACAGGATGTTGAGCACTGTGCTGAGAATCCCGATGACAATGGCATAAATCGCGTAAGAGATTGAGAGCGTGCGTCCCCAATTTTTCATTCGCAACAAGCCAACTCCCGCCGCGAGCAAAACGCCGATCGCCAGCACGCCCAGCGGAATCGACACTTTCATCCACATGGTGTAGGCAGGGTTCTCCAGCATGATGCGGATGACTGGATTGTTGGTGGCGGAGGCCGCCGTCATGGTGAGCAGCGCCATGATGCTGATGATCCCGAACACACCCATCCCGGCGAAAATAATGTTGAGAATCCCAAACGTGGTGATGGAGGTAGGTCGTTGCATAAATTCTTAAGTTCTCCTTCTGGCTTTCAGTTTAAGAGTTCTTACATCGGCTGCTACGGGTTGACAATCCTTTCCACCTTCGCCTTCACCGCTTCATCCATCTTGATGAGCGGCGGCCAGGGGCGCTTGAAGCCTTCGCCGGGGATCTTCTTCGTCGCATCAAAGCCGAGTTTGCTGCCGATGGCGATTTCGCTGGTGGCGTGGTCGAGGACGTCGGCGGGGCCTTTGGTGAAGATGCTGTCGCGTTGCGGATCGGTGTTGGCGCAGAGGCGGAAGAGGACGTCGCTGGTGTTGTGCACGTCCACGTCGGCGTCCACGACCACGATGTATTTGGTGAACATCATCTGCCCCATGCCCCAGAGGCCGTGCATGATTTTGTAGGCCTGCATCGGGTAGGTCTTGCGGATGCTCACGAAGACGAGGTTGTGGAAGACGCCTTCGGCCGGCAGCGCGATGTCCACGATCTCGGGGAAGTTCATTTTGAAGATGGGCAAGAAAAGTTTCACGGAGGCGGCGCCGATGTAGAAGTCCTCCATCGGCGGGATGCCGACGATGGTGGCGGGATACACGGCGTCTTTGCGATGCGTGATGGCGGTGATGTGCACGACGGGATACGGCTCGGGCAACGTGTAGTAGCCAGTGTGGTCACCGAAGGGGCCTTCGTCGCGCAGGGGTTCGGTGGGGTCGATGTAGCCTTCGATGACGAAGTCGGCGTTGGCGGGGACCTCGAGGTCGTTCGTCTCGCACTTCACCAGCTCGACGGATTTCTTGCGGAGATAACCGGCGAGAAGGAATTCGTCGAGGCCATCGGGCAACGGCGCGGTGGCGGCGAAGGGGAACATCGGATCGCCGCCGAGGAAGATGGCGACGGGCATGCGCTCGCCCTTTTCGTAATAGCGGCGGCCGTGGCGCGCGGCGACCTTCTGCAACTGCCAGTGCATGCCGCAACTATTGCCGTCGTAAATCTGCATGCGATACATGCCGAGGTTGCGATCGCCGGTGTCGGGATCCTTCGTGACGACGCACGGCAAGGTGATGAAACGGCCACCGTCGAGCGGCCAGCATTTGAGAATGGGAAGGTTGAGGAGGGTTGAGGGTTGCGAGTTGAAGGCGGATGGGTTCTGCCAGTCGGGTGCTTTCGGCCAGCTATCCACTTTCGACTTCGGACTCTCAACCAAGTGCACGACCTCCTTGCATGGGCCGCTCTTCACGAGCTTCGGTTTCGCGTGACGCAGATCGAGGGCGAGTGAGAGGAGCTTGATCGCTTCGCGGAAACCGGTCGGCGGTTTCGCCTTCATGAGCGCGCCGAGTTCCGCGGCGACTTCATCCACGGAATTCGCGCCCATGCTCATCGCCATGCGCTTGTGCGAGCCCATCGTGTTGATCGCGACGGGGAACGGGGAGACCACGCCGTTGACGGTGGGCTTCTCGATGAGCAGCGCCTTGCCGCCGCCCGGCTTTTTCATCTCGCGATCGGCCATCTCGGTGATCTCCAACTCCGTGGCGACGGGCTGGGTGATGCGGATGAGTTCGCCGGCGCGGTCGAGCTGCTCGATGAAGTCGCGGAAAGATTCGAAAGCCATGCCCGCTCAAGGTAGCAACTCAGCGGCGGCGTGCAAACAGCGTTCTGTGTACTACGGCTTGCAATTTGGCCTGACCGGCGGATATTCAGCCCCATCAGATGGAACAGGCAATGAACACACAAAATAATCAGTACGCCACCGGCCGGATGATTCTGGCTGTGGTATTGAGTTTCGTTTCAATTATGGATACCACAAGCGCGGAACCGAAGACGGCGAAGACGCAGCTTGCCACGATTGGTGGCGGCTGTTTCTGGTGC
>CAMDOH010000087.1 GCA_945903605.1 Akkermansia muciniphila | reverse complement strand
GGTACCTCGCGCTGATGGATCACATCGTGAATTCGCTGGCCAAAGTTTTGGCTTCGCAGAAATGATGGAAACCAAATGAACGACGCGTTGCTGGTGATGAAGTGGCCGTTGGTGGCCTGTCTGTTGCTGCCAGGGATTCTGGTTTATTTCGGTCTGCACATCGTACGTCGAGGCATCATCTTCGTGGATCTTGCGCTGGCACAGGTGGCCGCGCTCGGCATGTGTCTCTGTCTGATGCTCGGGCACGACCCGCACGATTTTCATACCTATCTTTGGTCGCTCGGTTTCACTTTGATTGGCGCGCTCATTTTCACATTCACACGTACTCGCGAAAACCATCGCGTTCCGCAGGAGGCGCTCATCGGCATTGTCTATGTCGTCGCGGCGGCAGCGGCAATTCTGCTCCTAAGTAAATCGACGGCTGGCAATGAGGAGTTGAAGAACACTCTCGTGGGCGATGTGCTGAACGTTTCGCAATCGCAAGTGTGGCAGACCTTCGCGCTATTTGCGGTCATCGCGGTCATTCACCTTCTGTTCCGCAAACGATTCCTCGCGCTCACCTTCGATGCGGCGGGCTCCACGAAACCGCGGGCGCGTTGGTGGGATTTCCTTTTCTACGCCACGTTTGGTCTCGTGGTGACGAGCTTCGTGCAGATCGGTGGTGTGCTGCTGGTGTTCAGCTACCTCGTCGTGCCGGCCGTCTGCGCGAACCTGCTCGCCACGTCACTCGGAACGATGCTGGCCATCGGCATCGCGGCGGCGATGTTGGGCGGCGTGGGCGGACTCGTCGCTTCTTACCAGTTCGATCTGCCGACCGGCGCAGCCATCGTCTGCACGCTCGGGCTGGTGCTAATTATCGCGGCTGTGGCCGCAAAATTTCGTTCATCTCGATCTCACACCGAGTCGGAGAAAGCGGTCTGATCTGGCCGTTGCAAAAAACTTTGTCCCACGCGCCGCGCGCTGTCACACTCCGGCAGCTTATTGACCGATATGGTGAGCATGGATTCTGTGCCAATCAAACTGCTTCGACCGCGTCGCCGCATCGAGGGCATCTCTGCAATTCTGTTGCCGTTCCATCCGAATGGGGATGTGGATTGGGCTGGTTTCGCTGCCCACGTGCGCCGCACCGCTGCCGCCGGCCTCGCGCCAGCGGTGAACATGGACACCGGCTTCGGTAACTTGATTGACGATGCCACTCGCCGTTGCGCGCTCGAAATCACGCGTGCCGAAATTGGGAACGGGCCGTTCGTGGCGGGCGCGTTCGTGCTCGATCAGATGGGCGCGGCGTTCAATGCCGATGCGTACGCGCATCAGATGGCGATGATTCAAAAACACGGCGGCACGCCAGTTATCTTTCAGAGCTACGGCCTCACGCAGCAATCCGATGAAGCCATCATCACCAGCTACGCGGCACTTGCGCGCCACGCCGATAAGTTCATCGGCTTCGAGTTGGGCACGATGTTCGCGCCATTCGGCAAAATCTATTCGCTCGATGTGTATCGCGGGCTGATGGGAATCTCTCAGTGTGTCGGCGCGAAGCATTCGTCGCTGCGCCGCGATCTCGAATGGCAGCGCCTGGAACTCCGCGACGCCACGCGGCCGAATTTCCGCGTGTACACGGGCAACGATCTGGCCATCGACATGGTGATGTACGGCAGCGACTACTTGCTCGGCCTCTCCACGTTCGCGCCGGACGTGTTCGCGAAGCGCGATGCGGCGTGGGAGAAAGGCGATCCGGCGTTCTACGAGCTGAACGACTTGCTGCAGTATCTCGGCTTCCTCGCCTTCCGCCCGCCAGTGCCGGCCTACAAACACAGTGCGGCGATGTTCCTCAAACTGCGCGGCTGGATCGGCTGCGACGACACGCATCCGAAGTCGGCCAAGCGACCGGATTCCGATCGAGAGATTCTTGCAGACATCGTGAAACGGCTTCCTGCGAAGTAACTCCATAACATGTCTGAACCGTTTAAGCTCATCCGTATCCCGTCGCTCAAGACGACCGCGGATTTTCGTTCGCACTGTGCGACGCTCGGCATCGAGTTGCTGTGCGACGAGGCCATCGCGACGGGCGTAAGTTCGCCACTAGTGCAGCCGGTGACGAATGTCATCATCAACGGCAAGACCATCGGTAACCGCATCGCCATTCATCCGATGGAAGGGTGGGATGGCACGACGACTGGCGGCTTGAGCGAGGAGATGCGGCGGCGCTGGCAACGGTTCGGCGAAAGCGGCGCGAAGCTGATTTGCGGCGCGGAAGCAATGGCCGTGCGGCCTGACGGACGCGCGAATCCGAACCAGCTCATCATTCAGGAGCAGAACAAGGCTGGCTTGGCCGAGTTGGTTGAGATTCTTAAAAAGGCGCACAAAGAGAAATACGGCACGACGGACGATCTAGTGATTGGTTTCCAACTCACTCACTCGGGACGGTTCTGCAAACCGAACGATAAGAAGCGCTGGGAATCGCGCGTGGCCTTTCGACATCCAATCCTCGACAAGAAATTTGGGATCACGAGTGACGCGCAGGTTTTCACCGACGATGAGATTGAATTGCTCGTCGCCGATTTTGTGCGCGCGTCACAAATCGCGTGGAACGTGGGCGCGGACTTCGTGGACATCAAACATTGTCACGGCTATTTGCTGCACGAGCTTCTCGGAGCACACACTCGGCCGGGCAAGTTCGGCGGCAGCTTCGAGAATCGCACGCGCATCTTGCGCGACATCATCGCGGGCATTCGCGCGAGCGGGAACCCAATCGAATTCGGCGTGCGGCTGAGCTGCTTCGACATGGTACCGCATCGTCCTGATCCCGCGCTGTCGCACTCCGGCAAGCTCGGTCCGGGCATCCCCGAAGAGTTCGCGCATTGTCTGCCGTATCGTTTTGGTTTCGGCGTGAATGAAAGTGACCCGACGCAGATTGATCTGACGGAGACGTTCCAGTTCGTTGAGTTGTGCGTTCAACTCGGCGTGAAGATTCTGAACACCACCGCCGGTTCGCCTTATTACACGCCGCACTTGCAACGTCCGGCTGCGTATCCACCGAGCGACGGTTATCAACCAGCGCACGATCCTCTCATCGATGTGGCGCGACAGATTCAAGCGGTGAAAAATCTGAAGGCGCGTGCGGGCGACAAGCTGCTGGTCGTCGGTTCCGGCTACAGTTATTTGCAGGAATACTTGCCGCATGTGGCGCAGCATGTCGTGCGCGCAAGTTGGGCGGACATGGTGGGGATCGGTCGCGTGGTGTTGAGTTATCCGACAATGCTGACCGAGGCAGCGCAGAAAGGTGAGCTTGAGAAACGCCTCATCTGCCGCACGTTTAGTGACTGCACGACCGCGCCGCGCAACGGCCTCATCAGCGGTTGCTATCCGCTCGACAAGTTCTACACGGCGAAACCCGAGGCTGCGCAGTTGAAGGAGATCAAGAAGTCGGTCGGCGGTTGAACTGATTTTGGGTTTGCCTAGGTTGGTTTTGTGAACGATAGGAGAGGAATGACCTTCACAACTTTTTCCAGGCTACTCACGATTTCTTTTGGTCTGTTGGTTGCAGGGAATACGTTGGATGCCGCCCAATCGCGGCCGCCCAATGTCGTGTTCATCTTCGCCGATGATTTGGGTTATGGCGACCTCGGCAGCTATGGACAAAAGAAAATCCGCACGCCGCATCTGGATCAGATGGCGGCGGAGGGCATGCGTTTCACACGGCATTATTCGGGCAATGCGGTGTGCGCGCCCAGTCGCTGCGTGTTGATGACGGGCAAACATCCCGGGCACGCCTACATCCGCGACAACAAACAATTCAAGCCGGGTGAGGAGGGGCAGTTTCCGATCCCCGCAGACACGGTGACGATGACCAAGCTTTTCAAGGCACGCGGTTATGCGGTGGGCGGTTTTGGCAAGTGGGGACTTGGCGGGCCGGGCAGCACGGGCGAACCGCTCAAGCAGGGTTTCACGCGCTGGTACGGCTACAATTGCCAGGCTGTCGCGCATAATTTTTATCCCACGCATTTGTGGGATGACGACAAGCAGGTGGCGCTCAAGAATCCCAAGTTTTCCTCGGTGCAGAAACTGCCCGATGGCGCCGACCCCAATGACGCGGCGAGCTACGCAAGCTTCGCAGGTAAGGAATATTCGGCCGACCTCATCTGGGAAGAGGCGCGGCGTTTTGTGCGCGTCAACAAGGACAAACCATTTTTTCTTTACGCGCCCACGACCGTGCCGCATCTGGCGTTGCAGGTGCCGGAGGATTCGCTCAAGGAATACATCGGCCAGTGGGATGACCCAGCTTATCCCGGCGGCAAGGGGTATCTGCCGCATTTCAAACCGCGCGCAGCCTATGCGGCGATGATCACCCGCATGGATCGCGAGATTGGCGCGCTCATGAAGCTCATCGCCGGGCTTGGCCTCGATGAGAACACAATTTTCATTTTCACTTCCGACAACGGGCCGCTGCATGGCCGGCATGAAGGCCTTGCTGGCACCGACTCCATTTTTTTTAACTCAAGTGGTGGCCTGCGCGATGGCAAGGGCACGCTCTATGAAGGCGGCATTCGCGTGCCGGGAATCGTCCGATGGAAAGGCCGGATCGCACCGGGCAAGACGAGCGACCGCGTGACGGGCTTGGAGGATTGGCTGCCGACTCTTCTGGAATTGACGGGCGCAAAAGCCGCCGCGCCGAAGGGGATTGATGGCATCAGCCTTGCGGCGACACTGCGCGGCGAGCCACAGCAGGCGCGGCCGTTTTTATACCGCGAGTTTCCCGGCTATGGCGGCCAACAAATGGTGCTCGCTGGAGAATGGAAGGCCGTTCGGCAAAAGCTCAAGCCCGCTGGCAAGAATGCCAAACCTGCGTTGGAGTGGGAACTCTACAACCTCGCGCGCGATCCCCATGAAGAGAAAAATGTTGCCCAAGAAAATCCCGAAGTGGTTGCTCGACTAGCCGAGCTGGCCCGCGCCGAGCACACGCCATCGGCGGAGTTTCCGTTGCCCGCACTCGATGAGAAAAACTAGCGCTTACCACCACTTAAACGTGTGGTCTGGTTTCGGATTGAGAAACCAGTTGGTCATGTTTGGCGGAAAGCTAAAAAACTCCACGTGACTATCGCCAAAGAGCATGACGTGACCTTTGGTGCCACCTTCGGAATGCCAGCAGTCTTCACCATCATACGGCCAGTTCCAATCGCCTTGAATGATTTTATTCACGGAGCTGAGCGCGATTTCCGCTGTGTTTATCGACATTCCTTCGTAACTGTTCGGTTTTTCGGTCGCTTCACCCAGCACGCGTTTGACTCGAAACATGTCGTCGGCGACTTGCGGTTGGTAACTGCTGCCAAAGGCGTCAAAGCAACTCTCAACATTGTAGGCGCCGCCGCCAATGTCCGATGGACACTTGAAAATCTCTGGGTTGTCCAGATGCTGATTAAGTGGCCGCTGCTTTTCTGGCACGGCTGCGCCGTAAAGTCGCGCGACTGTCGGTGGGACAGTGAAGGTGCCTTGTTTGCCGCCGGCTCCGGCTGAACCGGTGACCACGGGATACCAATCTTTATTCTCGTCGGCGTACATGGTGTACGCGACATAGATTTGTCGTTGATTGCTGATGCATTTCACCTTTCTAGCCTTTGCGCGAGCCTTCGAAAGTACGGGGAGTAGCATCGAAGCCAGAATGCCGATAATGGCGATTACCACGAGAATTTCCACCAAGGTAAATGCGCGGTCTGCAGGCGACGAATTGTATGCACACTGAGGCTTGGGTGTCATAGATTCTTTTGTTGGAAGCTACTCTGTTTTTTCGTGATTCGTAAAGGGAAACTAACTGGATTTGACAACAATTCCCTTTAGCGGTTTGACAGAAACGAGATTCGTCGCTAGATAAACGCCCGAACTAATCTATTAAATTATGCATATCGCCGTTGGAACCAAAGCCCCCGATTTCACCCTCAAGAGCAAAACCGCCACCGGCGTCGCCGACGTCAAACTGAGCGCCAACTTCGGCCAGAAGAACACGGTGATCCTGTTCGTCCCGCTCGCCTTCACCGGTGTCTGCACGGCCGAGTTGTGCGATATCACGGCCGGGCTCAGTGCGTACAACGACCTCAACGCCGCCGTCATCGGCATCAGCGTGGACAGTCCGTTCGCGCAGGAACAGTGGGCGACGAAGGAGAAGATCGGCATCACGCTCGCCAGCGATCTGAACAAGAAGACCTCAGCCGACTACGGCGTGCTCATCGACGATCTCGGCGGGCTGATCGCCGGCTTCGGTTCGACCAGCGCGCGTGCCGCGTTCGTCGTGGACAAGAACGGCGTGGTGCAATACGCCGAGCAGACGGCCACAGTGAAGGACTTGCCGAACTTCGCCGCGATCAAAGAGACGCTGGCGAAGCTGAAGTAACGTCATTCCGCGACACTCTCGAACGGGCGAAACTTTTGTTTCGCCCGTTTTTCTTTTGCGCTTCCGAGTTTCTTTTGCTCAGAATCCGTCCCTGATTTTGTTATGAGCCACAATCTTTTCAATTCACTCCAGAAATTCGACCTCGGTAACGGCAAACAAGGTAAGTTTTATTCGCTGCCCGCGCTGGAGAGCGCCGGGGTCGGCCAGATCTCCCGCCTGCCGGTTTCTATCCGGCTCGTGCTCGAATCAGTGCTGCGCAACTGCGACGGAAAAAAAGTCAGCGAAGCCAACGTGAAGGAGTTGGCGAACTGGAAGGCGAACGAGTCGCGCACGGCGGAAATCCCATTCGTTGTCGCGCGTATCGTGCTGCAGGATTTCACCGGCGTGCCGTTGCTCGTGGACCTCGCGGCGATGCGCACCGCCGTCGCCAAGCTCGGCAAGAACCCGAAGATCATCGAGCCGCTCGTGCCGGTGGATCTCGTCGTGGATCACTCGGTGCAGGTGGACTTCGCCGGCGCTGCGGATTCGATGGCGCGTAATCTGGATTTGGAATTCACGCGCAATCGCGAGCGTTACCAGTTTCTCAAATGGGGTATGCAGGCGTTCGACACATTCAAGGTCGTGCCGCCGGGTATCGGCATCGTGCATCAGGTGAACCTCGAATATCTCGCCAAGGGAGTGCTCGATGCGCACGGCGTTTATTATCCCGACACACTCGTCGGCACCGACTCGCACACGACGATGATCAACGGCCTCGGCATTGTTGGCTGGGGCGTCGGCGGAATTGAGGCCGAGGCGGGCATGCTCGGGCAGCCGGTTTATTTTCTCACGCCCGACGTCGTCGGCGTCCATCTGAGCGGCGCGATTTGTGAAGGCGTCACCGCGACCGACGTGGCGCTCACCGTCACGCAGATGCTTCGCAAAGCGAAAGTGGTCGGCAAGTTCGTCGAGTTCTTCGGCCCCGGTGCCGCCGCGTTGCCGCTCGTGGACCGCGCGACGATTGCGAACATGGCGCCCGAATATGGCGCGACGATGGGCTTTTTCCCCATCGACGAGGAATGCGTGAACTACCTGCGCGCCACTGGCCGCAGCGATGCGCACTGCGCGCTCTACGAGAATTATTACAAGGCGCAGGGTCTGTGGGGCATTCCTCAAGCGGGCCAGATTGATTACTCGCAAGTGGTCGAACTCGATCTCGCGAGCGTGAAGCCGAGTGTCGCCGGACCGAAGCGCCCACAGGACCGCATTGAACTCGGTAATCTGCGCCGCGAATTCTTCAACGCCGTGCAGCGGCCTGTCGCCGAAAATGGTTTTGGAAAATCGCGTCAGGTTTTTGGCAAGTCAGTCAAAGTCGAAACCGCCGCGAAGAAAAAGGCGAACATCGGTACCGGCTCCGTGGTCATCGCCGCCATCACGAGCTGCACGAATACGAGCAACCCGAGCGTGATGCTCGCCGCCGGTTTGCTCGCGAAGAAAGCCGTCGAGCGCGGATTGAAAGTGAATCCCGCCGTGAAGGCGTCACTTGCGCCCGGCTCGCGTGTCGTCACCGATTATCTCAAGAAGACCGGCCTCACGCCGTATCTCAACAAACTTCGTTTCAACACCGTCGGTTACGGCTGCACGACCTGCATCGGCAACTCTGGGCCGCTTGATCCAGCCATCGAAGACGCCGTGGTGAAGAATGATTTCGTGACCGCGAGCGTGCTCTCCGGCAACCGCAACTTCGAGGCGCGCGTGCATCAGAACGTGAAGTCGAACTTCCTCATGTCACCGCCGCTCGTCGTCGCCTTTGCACTCGCGGGCCGCGTGGATATTGATCTTTCCTGCGAACCACTCGGCACCGGCAAAGATGGCGCGCCCGTTTATCTCGCCGATCTCTGGCCGACATTGCAGGAAGTGCGCGACGCGATGCAGAGCGCGCTCAAGCCGGAGATCTTCCGCAAGCTCTACAGGAATTTCGCCGCGCAGAATCCGAAGTGGAACGAAATCCCATCGAGCGTCGGCAACGTGTACGAGTGGGACCGCAACTCAACTTACATTCAGGAGCCGCCGTTCTTCACGGACTTCTCGCTCACACCCGACAGCATCAAGCCCATCACCGGCGCGCGCGCGCTGGGCATCTTCGGCGACAGCGTGACGACCGACCACATCTCACCCGCTGGCGCGATCAAGAAATCGTCGCCCGCCGGAAAGTTTCTCGAAGGTGGCGGCGTGGCGTTCGCCGATTTCAACAGCTACGGCTCGCGTCGCGGCAATGACCGCATCATGACGCGCGGTACCTTCGCCAATGTCCGCATCAAGAATCTCATGCTCGGCGGCGAAGAAGGCGGCAACACCATCGGCGCCGATGGTCAGAAGATTTCCATCTACGACGCGGCCATCGCGTATCAAGCGAAAGGCACGCCGCTCATCGTGATCGCCGGACAGGAATACGGCACTGGCTCCAGTCGCGACTGGGCCGCGAAAGGCACGAGCCTGCTCGGCGTGAAAGCTGTGGTCGCGCAGAGTTTCGAGCGCATCCACCGCAGCAACCTCGTCGGCATGGGCGTCCTGCCGTTGCAATTTAAAGAAGGAACAACAGCACAGACGTTGAAACTCGACGGCACGGAGAGCTACGACATCGTCGGCCTCGACGCATCCATCAAGCCGCAGCAAGACCTCGTGCTGCGCATCACGCGCAAAGATGGCGGTGTGGAAAACGTGAGCGTCCGTTGCCGCATTGATACGCCCATCGAGATTGATTACTACCAGCACGGCGGCATCCTCCCCTTCGTCCTGCGCCAGTTGGTGGCGTAGTTTTACGGATAGAAATCGCGTTGAAGTTGGACGTTGAATTGATGGACGGTCAATTGAAGTTCCGCGAGCGTATCGAGATTATCTGCTGACCAATCGCCATTTTCGGCAGCGATCAGGCAACGTCGGAACCGTCGAGACAAGGGCAATGTGGTGTCGTTTCGGCCGAGTGTTTCAAGGAGTTTTTCAATTCGCTTTATCTGTCGTCGCGCATCGTTGATGGATCGGAGTGCTGATTCGGGATTGGTTTCGCCGTTTCGGACTTTAATGAGTTGGAGACACTCGAATCGTTTGCAGCGGCTGGGACGATTGGAGTAAATGCGGCAGTGGCAGCCATCAAATGCGGCGCACGGCTGCGTCAGCTTGGTTTTCGTTTTCAACCGCTTCACCCGCAAGCCGAGTTTCTCAAGAGCCGCCGCGTCATCGTCGACCTGCAACTCGACATCGGCGAAGAGCGCTCCGTTGCAACACATGCCGCAGGCGGTGCAGAGGCGGGCGATGGCTTCAGATTCCGTGAGCACGGTGCAAGTTAGTGACTTGCCGATGGGTGGCAATGG
>CAMDOH010000086.1 GCA_945903605.1 Akkermansia muciniphila | reverse complement strand
GGGCGTCAAAAGAAGTAAACCGCGTTTGCTAATCAGAGATAGATGACCACGAGATGGGCCACCACCTCGGTGCGGCCGGTGTTGAGGATGGAATGCGGGACATCCGCGCGATAACTGGCCGAGTCTCCCGCGCACAGCGTTTCCGAATCGTCCGCTGAACGAATCTCCACCCGGCCGGAAGTGACGGTCAGATATTCCCGCGTGCCTTCAAAGTGCGCCGCCGATCGCAGCGCGCCGCCTTTGGCCAATCGCAGTTCGTAAAACTCCACGTCCTTTTCCAGATGGAGCGGAGAGAGAGTTCGGATGCGGCTGAGTTTGTCTGAATGGTAGTGATGAGAGTGGTCGTCGCCTCGGATGACCGTCACGCTGGAAGTCGCGCCGGGCGATTGCGCAAGCTCATCGAGCGTCACGCCCAGCGCCCGCGCGATGCGGGAGGCGACCATCAGTGTTGGGTTGGCGCGGTTGCGTTCGATCTGGCTCAACATCGACCGGCTGACGCCGGACGCCTTGGCCATCACATCGAGCGACCAGCCGCGCGCCGAGCGCAACGCATGCAGCCGCCGGCCCAAAGGCGTGCGCGCCGGATCTGGCTTGGGACGGGACTTGCGCGCGCTCATATTTCCAAGATACTGGAAAATAATCTTGCATGTCGAACACTATTATCGTTCTATGAGTGCGGGAACTCCGCTGGCACGCGCCAGCCGGGTCCGAATACCATTATGAAAGCGCTGGAAACCCTCTTTGAGAAATTCATCTTTAGCAGCCGCTGGTTTCAGGCGCCGATGTACGCCGGACTGGTGATCGCCGGATGTTTGTACGCCTACAAATCCATTTTGGGACTGGGCCATCTGGCCACGGACATCCAAGTGCTCACTGAAGAAAAAGTGATGCTGGGCGTGCTGGGCTTGGTGGATGTGACGATGGTCGCCAATCTGTTGATCATGGTCATCATCGGCGGCTACTCCACTTTTGTTAGCAGGCTGGATTTGAACAACAACGAAGATCGCCCTGACTGGCTGCGTTCTGTGGATGCGGGTTCATTGAAAGTGAAGCTCGCCGGCTCGCTCGCTGGAGTTTCTGGTATTCATCTCCTGAAATCATTCGTGGATGTCAAAGAGCAAAATCCCGATCACATCAAATTGCAGATCATCATCCACCTCGTCTTTCTTGTGTCCACATTCATGCTCGCGGTGACTGAACTTGTGCTGCACAAAACGCATAGTCACGGCTCCACTAAGGAGCATTAATTGGGTTGGCCAGCGAAGAGGGGTTTATGAAAGCGCTCGTCAAACGCAAGGCTGAGCCCGGCCTCTGGCTCGAAGAGGTCCCCGAGCCTGTGCCCGGCCTCAACGACGTGCTCATCCGCGTGGATCGCACGGGCATTTGCGGCACGGATCTGCACATCTACAATTGGGACGCGTGGGCGCAAAAAACGATTCCTGTGCCGATGGTCGTCGGCCACGAATTCGTCGGCCAGATTGTTGAGGTCGGCGCGAATGTCTCGGACTTTCATCCCGGCGAAGTCGTCAGCGCCGAGGGGCATGTCGTGTGCGGGCGCTGCCGCAATTGTCTGGCGGGTCGGCGGCATCTTTGCAAAGACACGAGCGGCATCGGCGTCAATCGGCCCGGCGCGTTTGCCGAGCTCATCGCTGTGCCGATGACCAACGTGTGGCATCACAAGCCCGACATCGACCGAGATGTGGCAGCGATTTTCGATCCCTTCGGCAATGCCGTCCACACGGCCCTGTCCTTCGACCTGCTCGGCGAGGATGTGCTCGTCACGGGCGCAGGGCCGATTGGCATCATGGGCGCGGCCGTCGCCAAACACGCGGGCGCGCGTTTCGTGGTCGTCACCGACGTGAATGATTATCGCCTCAGCCTCGCCAGACAAATGGGCGCGGACGTGACGGTGAATGTGCAACGTGAAAGTCTGCGCGAGGTGCAGCAGCGGCTCGGCATGAAGGAGGGGTTTGATGTCGGCCTGGAAATGTCCGGCAACGCAGCGGCCTTTCGCGAGATGATTGACCAGATGTGTCACGGTGGGAAAATCGCGATGCTGGGCATTCCCTCCGAGCCGATGTCCATTGATTGGAACAAGGTGATTTTCAACATGCTCACGATCAAAGGCATTTACGGCCGCGAGATGTATGAGACGTGGTATAAGATGACCGTGATGCTCGAAAGCGGCCTCGACATCCGGCCCGTCATCACGCACCGGTTCCACTTCACCGAGTTCGAGAAGGGCTTCGAGGTGATGAAGACCGGCCAGTCGGGCAAGGTGATCCTGAACTGGAAGTGAGCGACCAACTCTCCAAACTACCCCGCGCCCGCGCGGTGCTTTCGCTCATCGGCGACACGCCGCTCGTGCCGCTGCGCTTCGAGCCGGAAGGCATCACGCTCCAGGCCAAGTGCGAGTTCCTCAATCCCAGCGGCAGCATCAAGGACCGCCTCGCGAGCACCGTGTTGCTCGACGCCGAGCAGCGCGGCTTGCTGCGCCCGGACTCTGTCATCGTTGAGTGCACCAGCGGCAACACCGGCATTGCGCTGGCGATGGTCGGCTCGGCGATGGGCTATCGCGTGACGATCCTCATGTCGAGCAGCGCGAGCGGCGAACGACGACGGCTCATCCGCAGGCTCGGCGCGGAACTCATCCTCTTCAACAGCGCGGGGCGCTACCAGACTGGCATTGAGATGTCGCGCGAAATGGCCGCGCGCGACCCGCGTTGTTTCCTGCCGCGCCAATTCGAGAATCCGCTCAACGTCGAGGACCACGAGCACGGCACCGGCCAGGAAATCTTGCGCCAGGTCAACGGCCCGGTGGACGCGTTCGTGAGCGGATTCGGCACCGGCGGCACGCTCGCCGGTTGCGGCAAGGCCATCAAGCGCGCATGGCCGCAGGCGCGCATCATTGCGATGGAACCCGCCGAACACGCGCTGCTCGCGGGCGAATGTCCTTGCTGCCATTACATCGAAGGCGTCGCGGACGGTTTCATCCCGCCCCTGCTGCGAGGCGCGCCGCTCGACGGCGAAGTGAAGGTGACGAGCGCCGACGCGATGGCGATGGCGCGACGGCTTCACCGCGATTTCGGTCTGCTCGTCGGCACCAGCTCCGGCGCGAACGTCGTCGCCGCGCTGGAAACCGCACGCCAACTCGGCCCACGCGCGAACGTCGTCACCCTGCTTTGCGACCGCGCCGAACGCTACTTCAGCACCGCGCTGTTCGAGCCGGCAGACGACCCATACTCTGCAAATCCGTTTCCATCCGTGGTTGAGTTCATCTCACAATGACTCCTTCTTTCCAGCACCACATCGGCGCGCAACTCGACGCCATCCGCGCTGCGGGCACTTACAAGCGCGAGCGCGTCATCCTTTCGCCACAAGGCACGAGCATCCGCGTTGCCGATGGCCAGCCGGTGCTGAACCTCTGCGCGAACAATTATCTTGGACTCGCACAGCATCCCGAAGTGCGCGCGGCGGCGCACGCGGCGCTCGACGAATGGGGCTACGGTTGCGCAAGCGTGCGTTTCATCTGCGGCACGCAGGGCGTCCACAAACAACTCGAAGCGCAGATCACCGATTTTCTCGGCACGGAAGATACGGTTCTTTACGGCTCTTGTTTCGATGCGAACGGCGGCCTGTTCGAGACATTGCTCGGTGAGCAGGACGCGGTGATCTCCGACGAGCTGAACCACGCGAGCATCATTGACGGCATCCGCCTCTGCAAAGCGCAGCGGCTCCGCTATCGCAACAGCGACATGGCCGATCTCGAAGCAAAATTGGTCGAGGCGAAGAATGCGCGCTTCAAACTCATCGCCACCGATGGTGTGTTCTCGATGGACGGTTACGTCGCCAACCTTGGTGCCATCTGCGATCTCGCCGACAAGCACGGAGCGCTTGTGATGGTGGACGATTCGCACGCCGTCGGTTTCATGGGCCGCACCGGACGCGGCACGCACGAGCACTGCGGCGTGATGGGCCGTGTGGATATTCTCACCGGCACGATGGGCAAGGCGCTCGGTGGCGCGAGTGGAGGCTATACGAGTGGGCGGCGCGAGATAATCGAGCTGCTGCGTCAACGCTCGCGCCCGTATCTCTTCAGCAACACGCTCGCGCCCACCATCGCTGGAGCGACGTTGAAGGTTCTTGATCTGCTCGCCGCATCCACCGAGCTGCGCGACAAGCTGGAGTCGAACACGCAGTTTTTCCGTGCCGAGATGGGCAAGCTGGGCTTTCGCATTCTGCCCGGCACGCACCCGATTTGTCCCGTGATGCTCGGTGACGCTGCGCTCGCAACGAAGGTCGCCGATGCAATGCTCGCGAAAGGCGTCTATGTGATCGGCTTTTCTTATCCCGTCGTGCCGGAAGGCAAGGCGCGCATCCGCACGCAGATCAGCGCCGCTCACTCGCGCGAGGAATTGGAATTCGCGGTGCACGCATTTGCTGAAGTGAAAAACGAACTCGGCTTATGAAACGATCATTGAATCTGACAGTTGGCCTCGCGCTCTTTGCCACATTTTCGCTGAAGTCAGCCGATGCGCCGAAGCCGCCGCGCGCTGCGCGTTCGGTTCACCTCGGATTTCAAGCGCCGAAGGCGACGCTGTTTTACAACGAGATGGTTGTCGAAGAATCCGTCAATGGCAGCTACTTCATGGCGGCGGGCTGGAACACGGGCTACTTCGGCATCCAGCAACTCAGCTCACCCACGAACAAAGTCGTCCTCTTTTCCGTGTGGGATCCGACGAAAGGGGATGTGGCTAATGCCGTGCCGTTGGAGAAACGCGTCGAGTTGCTGCACGAAGGCGAGGGCGTGCGTATCCGGCGCTTCGGCGGTGAAGGCACGGGCGGTCAGTGCATGGCGCCGCTCGCGTGGAAGATCGGCGAGACGAATCGGTTTCTCATGCGTGCTGAAGTGCAGGGCGAAAAAACTGCCTACACTGCGTGGGTCTGGCGTGGCGACAAAAAAGATTGGTGGAAGCTCGCGACGTTTCGCACGCAGACGGGCGGCCAGTCGTTGACGGGACTTTACTCGTTCATCGAAGATTTCCGCCGCGATTCGAAAAGCGCAACCGAACGCCGCCGCGCACGCTTCGGCAATGGATGGGTTCAAGTGCTCTCGGGCGAGTGGGCGCCGCTGACGAACGCGCGCTTCACCGCATCCTCCTCAGAATGGGAAGCGAAGGAGACGATTGACGCCGGTCATTCGGGCGGCTGGTTCTTTCTCGCCACCGGCGGCAAGACGACAACTGGCACGCTGTTGAACTCAAGAATTGAATTGTCGCCGGTGCAGCGCACGCCACCGAAGCTCGACCTCTTCGAGGCGCGCATCACGGTGGACACGAGCGAAGTTCCCGACCTCAACGAATGGGGCAGGCAAGCGCGCGAGCTGTGCGAGAAGTGGTATCCGAAGATCGTTGACCTGCTGCCGACCGACGGCTTCAAACCCCCGACGACCGTGAACCTCGTTTTCAAAAAGGACATGGCAGGTGTGGCGGCTGCCAGCGGCAACCGGATCGAGTTTGCAGCTCGCTACGTGCGTAGCCACACCAACGATGTCGGCATGGTCATCCACGAACTCACTCATGTGGTGCAATCTTATCCACCGAATCGCGTCGGTTGGCTCATCGAGGGGATTGCCGACTACATTCGATTGTTTCACTTCGAACCGGAAGCGCCCCGCCCGCGCATTGATCCCAACCGGGCCAGCTATCGCGACGCCTACAAGACTGCGGCTATCTTCCTCGATTGGGCGCAGCAGAAGCACGACAAGGAACTCGTGAAGAAGCTCAACACCGCGTTGCGCGAGCGCCGCTACCGTGACGAACTTTTCAAGGACTACACCGGCAAGACGGTGGACGAACTGTGGAAAGACTTCACCGACACGCTGCGGAAGAAAGACTGACATGAGCATTTCGGCGAAAGATGCGCCGTTGATCGAAGCCGCCGTCGTTCTCGCGCGCGAGTTGCAGGCGCGGGCAACGGAGCTTCAAACTCCTGCCGAACTGGGGCAGCAGGCGGAGCTCGATCGCATGCTGCAAACGCCTGCCGATAAAATCACGCTCGTCCAGCTCACCGATCAATCCTTCCGTTGCACCGCCGCCGCGCGCACCGCCGAACAGTTCACGCACATCCTCGACGTGCAGGGCGTGCCGCGATTCTTCAGCCCGCTGGATCGAGCGCTCATGCGCGGCTTCCAGACGTTCGGTGGTTGGTTGCCGGGCGTCGCCGTGCCGCTGGTCAAAGAACACATGCAGCACGAGACGGCCAATGTCGTGCTGCCCGCCGAGCCAGAATTGCTGGCCGAGCATCTACGCTCGCGGCAGGCCGAGGGTTTGCGGATGAACATCAACTTTCTCGGCGAGGCTTTGCTCGGCGAGGAGGAGGCGGCGCATCGGCTCGGGAAATATCTCTCCGCGCTGCAACTTCCCGAGGTGGAGGTTGTGTCGGTGAAAATCTCGACGTTGTTCTCGCAGATCTCGCCGATGGCGCGCGAACACACGCTGCGGGTGCTTTGCGAGCGGCTGGAGTTACTCTTTCGCGAGGCTGCGCATTTGAAATTCACACGACCTGATGGCTCGCAGGTGCCCAAGTTCATCTACCTCGACATGGAGGAATACCGCGACCTGCACCTCACCGCGCAGGCGTTCATGCGAACGCTCGACCGGCCGGGGCTTCAGCACGCGAGTGCTGGCATCGCATTGCAGGCTTACATCCCCGACTCCGCGCGAGTGCAGCGCGAGATTTTGGACTGGGCGCGGATGCGAGTTGCCGCCGGCGGCGCGTCGATCACCTTCCGCATCGTCAAAGGCGCGAACATGGAGATGGAACGCGCCGAGGCATCACATCGAGACTGGCCGCAGGCGCCGTTCAAGTCGAAGCTCGAGACCGACGCGAACTTCAAACGCATGCTTCGCGAGGCGATGCGGCCGACAAATCTTGCCGCCGCGCGCGTCGGTGTGGCGTCGCATAATCTTTTCGATCTCGCCTACGGACTCGTGCTCGCCGCCGACGCGCAGGCTGGTGACCGCGTGCAGTTCGAGATGCTCGAAGGCATGGCCAATCATCAGCGGCGTGCGTTGCTCGAGCATTCGCGAAACCTGCTGCTTTACGCGCCGGCCTGTCGAAAGGAGGAGTTTCTCAATGCGATTGGCTATCTCATCCGCCGACTCGACGAAAACACCGGTCCGGAGAATTTTCTGCGCCACGCATTCCGGCTGAGCGTCGGCTCAGCTGACTGGGAACAACTGGAGCGCGGCTTCCGCGAAGCATTCTCGGTGGAAATCTCCGACGCGCCGCGTCGCACACAGGATCGAAATACCGAGTGTCACGACCAGCCGCGAGCAGAGATGAAGTGGACGGAGTTTGCAAACGAGCCGGACACCGACTGGTCGCTGCCACAAAACAGCGCGTGGGCCGAACGCATCGTGGCGCGGCAAGAAACAGGCGCTGCATCAATTCCACTCGTCATCGCTGGCGAAGAGTTGCGCGGCGGTTCCTCGCCGTGTTGCGATCCTTCGCGGCCCGGCGTTGTGCTCGCGCGGTATCGCGTCGCGGACATGGCGGACATCGAACGCGCCGTCGCCTGCGCGAAGACCGATCCCGACGGCTGGCGTGCGATAGGTGCGGATGCGCGCAGCGAAGTGCTCGGCCGCGTGGCGCAGGAATTACGTCGTGCGCGTGCCGGACTCATATGGGCTGCACTGGCCAACGGCGGCAAAACGCTTGCTGAATCCGACCCCGAAGTCAGCGAGGCGGTGGACTTCGTGGAATTTTATCGGACCAGTGCGCGGTCATTCTTCGAGTTACCGAATCTGTCGGCATCACCGTGCGGCGTGGTGGTCGTCGTGCCGCCGTGGAATTTTCCCATCGCCATTCCGTGTGGCGGCATCGCGGCGGCACTCGCGGCGGGCAACACGGTCATTCTCAAACCCGCATCCGACGCCGTGCTCATCGCGTGGGAAGTGTGCCGGTGTTTCTGGCGCGCGGGAGTGTCTCGGCATGTGCTGCAATTTGCGCCGTGTCCCGGCAGCGGCGCGGGCGCGCGGCTCGTCGCGCATCCGGATGTGGACGCTGTCATCCTCACCGGAGGCACGGACACCGCGTTGCGCATGCTCAAGGTGCGTCCCGATCTGCGCCTCTTCGCCGAGACGGGCGGCAAGAATGCGATCATCATCACGGCGCTCTCCGACCGCGAGCTGGCCATCAAACACGTCGTGCAGTCGGCCTTTGGTCACAGCGGACAGAAATGTTCCGCCACATCGCTGCTCTTGCTCGAAGCAGAAGTTTATGACGACCCCGCGTTCAAGCGCATGCTCTGCGATGCGGCGAAAAGCCTGCACGTCGGCAGCGCGTGGGATTTGCGCACGCGCATCGGCCCACTCATTCGTCCGCCGGGCGGCGACTTGGAGAACGCGCTCAAGATTCTTGAGCCGGGTGAGTCGTGGGCCGTGCTGCCGCGACAAGTTGGCGACCATCCGCACCTGTGGTCCCCGGGTGTCAAATACGGCGTGCATCCCGGCAGCGTCACTCACCTTACAGAATTCTTCGGGCCGGTGCTCGGCGTGATGCGATTCGATCGACTGCACGACGCCATCGCGCTAGTGAATCAAACCGGCTACGGACTCACGAGCGGCTTGCAGTCGCTGGACGAACGCGAGCACGCGCAGTGGATCGCCAGCATCCGCGCGGGCAATCTTTATATCAACCGGCCGACCACCGGCGCCGTCGTGTTGCGTCAACCTTTCGGTGGGATGGGTAAGTCAGTGTTCGGTTCCGGCATGAAGGCAGGCGGGCCGAACTACGTTGCGCAGCTCATGAAGTTTGAAGAGACCGGTGAACCCGCCGGCGTTGAGGTGCACGCCGACCCGCTGCTGCCGGACCTCATCGAAAGCCTGCGCAACCTCATGCCGGTGGGCGTGCCACCCGCAGAAGTGAGGCGCGTGCTCGCTGCGATTGGAAGTTACGCGCGAAATTTCCACGCCGAGTTTGGCCGCAAGCACGACCCTCTGCGCCTGCTCGGTCAGGACAACTTCCGCCGCTATCTGCCCGTGCGCGTACTGCGCGTGCGCATCAGTGTGGAGGCCACGTTCTTTGAAAACGTCGCGAGGATTGCCGCCGCGAGAATTGTCGGCTCTCACATCACCGTGAGTCACGCGATGCCCTTCACGTCGGCTGGAGTTCAGCGGCTGCGCGAACTCACCGAGGACTGGGACGGTGCGATTGAATTCGTTGAGGAGACCGATGAGCAACTCGCCGCCGTGATTCGTGCGCGGCAGACAGACCGCATCCGTTTCGCGGCGCCCGGCCGCGTGCCTTGCATCATCCGCGAAGCCGCAGCGGAGACTGGATTGTTCATTGCCGACGCGCCCGTGCTGGCCGAAGGCCGCGTTGAGTTGCAGTGGTATCTGCGCGAGCAAAGCATCAGCCACGACTACCATCGCTACGGCAACCTCGGCGCGCGCGGCAACGAGCAGCGCCGGAATCCGGAATAACGTCAGCGGACTTCCAAAATTATTTGGAGACGGGCTTGGGTGCGGGAGCGGGAGGTTTGGCAAGGCCGATGACGCCTTGCGCAATGCGCGCGCCAGCGTTGCCGACCGGCTGGCCGCCGTCGTCGGCTTTGGCGTGGATGATGACCGCGCGGCCGATGATCGGATTCTTCAGTCCGACGAGTGAAATATTCTCAACGATTACTTCGTAGTGCGCCTTGCCTTTGTCGTCGGCCTGCAAATTGCCGAGGTCACCTGCGTGGCGATTGTTTTGAGAAGTGAGGCCGTGCTGATGTCCTTCGGGATTATAATGGCCGCC